>JASGEB010000052.1:0-2946 GCA_047606785.1 Pseudoxanthomonas sp. | reverse complement strand
GCCGGCGTGATCGCCAAGAAGTGGCTGGCGCAGCGCTTCGGGGTGACGGTGCGCGGTTACCTGTCGCAGCTCGGCGAGATCCGGCCGGAGGGCTTCGACTGGAGCGCGGTCGAGGACAACCCGTTCTTCTGGCCGCACGCCGCGCAGGTGCCGGCGCTGGAGGCCTACATGGACGCGCTGCGCAAGTCCGGCGACTCGGTCGGCGCGCGCGTGGACGTGGTCGCCGACGGCGTGCCGCCGGGCTGGGGCGAGCCGATCTACGGCAAGCTCGACGGCGAACTGGCCGCGGCGCTGATGAGCATCAACGCGGTCAAGGGCGTGGAGATCGGCGACGGCTTCGCCAGCGTCGCGCAAAAGGGCACCGAGCATCGCGACCTGATCGCCCCGGCCGGCTTCCTGAGCAACCATGCCGGCGGCATCCTCGGCGGCATCGCCACCGGCCAGGCGATCCGCGCCTCGATCGCGCTCAAGCCGACCTCCAGCCTGCGTCTGCCGGGCCCGACCGTGGACGTGGACGGCAACCCGGTCGAGGTGGTCACCACCGGCCGCCACGATCCCTGCGTGGGCATCCGCGCCACCCCGATCGCCGAGGCGATGGTGGCGCTGGTGCTGATCGACCAGGCGCTGCGCCACCGCGCCCAGTGCGGCGATGTCGGCGCGGTCGCGCCGCGCGTCCCCGCGCAGGCTCCGCAGGAGGACACCCCGTGAGCACCCGGCGCGCGCGCGTGTGGATCAGCCAGCCGTTCCTGGACCAGGACATCGCGGAAGTGCTCGGGCCGTACGTGGAGATCGTGCAGGCGCCCGCGGCGAGCGCCTACACCCCGGAGCAGCTGGCCGCGCACCTGGCCGGCGCGGACGCGGCGATGGTCTCGCTCAACGAGCGCATCGGCGCGGCCGAAGTGGCCGGCGCGCCGCGCCTGCGGGTGGTGGCCAACGTCGGGGTCGGCTACAACAACCTGGACATCGGCGCGCTCACCGCCGCCGGCGTGGTCGCCACCAACACCCCGGACGTGCTCACCGAGACCACCGCCGAGCTGGGCTTCGCCTTGCTGATGGCGACGGCGCGGCGCATCGCCGAGGGCGACCGGCTGGTGCGCGCCGGCCGCTGGACCGGCTGGTCGTTCACCGACCTGCTGGGCGCGGACCTGTACCGCAGGACCCTGGGCATCCTGGGCATGGGCCGGATCGGCCAGGCCATCGCCCGCCGCGCCGCGCACGGCTTCGACATGCCGGTGCTCTACCACAACCGTTCGCGCTTGCCGGATGCCGTCGAGGCCGAGGTCGGCGCGCGCTATGCCGGGTTCGACGAACTGCTGGCGCAGGCCGACCACCTGGTGCTGGTGCTGCCGTACACGCTGGCCAACCACCACCTCATCGACGCCGCCGCCCTGGCCAGGATGAAGCCCACCGCCACCCTGGTGAACATCGCCCGCGGCGGCATCGTCGACGAACTGGCGCTGGCCGACGCGCTGGCCCACGGCCGCCTGGCCGCCGCCGGGCTGGACGTGTTCGAGGGCGAGCCGAAGGTGCGCCCGGAGCTGCTGGCGCTGGACAACGTGGTGCTGACCCCGCACATCGGCAGCGCCAGCCTGGACACCCGCCGGGCGATGGTGCGGCTGGCCGCGCAGAACATCGCCGCGGTGCTGGAGTTCGGCGCGCAGCCGGGCCGGCCGCCCAGCGCGATCAACGCCGAGGCCGTCAAAACCGGCAAAACCACCATCGGCAAACGGTAGGGAGTCTTCCGCGCGCGTGCCTGGCGGGGAGACTCCCCGAATCCAGCCCGCGCTTGCCCCCGACCCTTTTCCAGTTCAAGTTCAAGCAGAGAACCTTCCCATGAGCAACGAGCAACGCCGCTTCAACGTCGCCGTCGTCGGTGCCACCGGCGCGGTTGGCGAGACCATGCTGTCCATCCTGGCCGAGCGCAAGTTCCCGATCGACAAGCTGTACGCGCTGGCCTCCGAACGCTCGGCCGGCGGCCAGGTCGACTTCGGCGACGACAAGGTCGGCGTGCGCGATCTGGCCACCTTCGACCCGCACGGGGTGGACATCGCCCTGTTCTCGGCCGGCGGTTCGGTCAGCAAGGAGTACGCGCCGAAGTTCGCCGCCGCCGGCGCGGTGGTGATCGACAACTCCTCGACCTTCCGCTACGACGACGACGTGCCGCTGGTGGTCTCGGAGGTCAACCCGCACGCGGCCAGGAACCGCCCGCGCGGGATCATCGCCAACCCGAACTGCTCGACCATGCAGCTGATGCCGGTGCTGGGCCCGATCCACAAGCTGTACGGGATCGAGCGGGTCAACATCGCCACCTACCAGTCGGTGTCCGGCGGCGGCCGTTCCGGCCTGGAGGAGCTGGGCAAGCAGACCGCCGAGCTGCTGAGCTTCCAGGACATCGAGCCGAAGAAGTTCCAGGTCCAGATTGCCTTCAACCTGATCCCGCACATCGACGAGTTCCAGCCCAACGGCTACACCAAGGAAGAGATGAAGCTGGTCTGGGAGACCCAGAAGATCCTCGAGGACAGCCGCATCCAGGTGAACCCGACCGCGGTGCGGGTGCCGGTGTTCTACGGGCATTCGGAAGCGGTCAACATCGAGACCAGGAAGAAGATCACCCCGGAGCAGGCCCGCGAGCTGTTGCGCGCCGCGCCGGGCGTGGAAGTGGTCGACGAACCCAGGGCCGGCGGCTACCCGACTCCGGTCACCCATGCCTCGGGCAAGGACCCGGTATTCGTCGGCCGCATCCGCGAGGACTTCTCGCACCCGCGCGGCCTCAACCTGTGGGTGGTGGCCGACAACATCCGCAAGGGCGCGGCGCTCAACGCGGTGCAGCTGGCCGAACTGGTGGCCGCGGAGAAGCAGGCCGATTGATCCGCCCCTCATTCCCGTAGGAGCGCACCGCAGGGGCGCGATCGGGCTTTCGCGCGAAAGCCCGATCGCGCCCCTGCG
>JASGEB010000051.1:0-3583 GCA_047606785.1 Pseudoxanthomonas sp. | reverse complement strand
GCCCTGAACGCTGGGCGGGCAGCCTGGGCCGGCGGCGGCGGCGTGCTAAGATCGCCGCCCCGCCGCAGCGGCCAGACCGCCGGCGGCACACCGCGCGCCCGTAGCTCAGCCGGATAGAGTAGTGGCTTCCGAAGCCATTGGTCGGGGGTTCGAATCCCTCCGGGCGCGCCACTCCTCTGTGCCAGATCGGTGCCGGAGAACTCAGGCCCCCTTGGGTCCGGAAAGGCCAGGAATCACCCAGACGAAAAGGTTTGGGTACGATCGCGCACGAAAAGCGCCGCCGCACGCAGCCTGCGCTTTTGCTCGCCATCGCGGCTTGCGTCGGGATGGCGAGTCGAGTTTTCTAGTCCGGCACCAGAATCGCCGAGGTCTCCTTGGCCTCCTCCATGACGATGTAGCTCTTGGATTCGCGCACCTGCGGTAGCGCCAGCAGGGTGTCGCCGAGCAGCTTGCGGTAGGCGGCCATCTCGCCGATGCGGGCCTTGATCAGGTAGTCGAAGTCGCCGCTGACCAGGTGGCATTCGAGCACGTTGGGCAGGTTCATCGCCGCGCGCCGGAACTCGTCGAAGATGTGCCCGGACTTGTGGGTCAGGCTGATCTCGACGAACACCAGCAGGCCGGCCTTGAGCTGGCGCGGGTCCAGATGGGCGTGGTAGCCGGTGATCACGCCTTCGCGCTCCAGTCGCCGCACCCGCTCGGTGCAGGGCGTGGTGGACAGGCCGACCCGCGCGCCCAGTTCGGTGAAGGAGATGCGGCCCTCGACCTGCAGGATGCGCAGGATCTTGCGGTCGATCCGGTCCATGTCGCGGGGCCGCAGGGCCATGGGTCACTGGCGGAAGGGGGCGGTTCGAGGAATTTTACCCGCCGAGGCCGCGAAAATCAGAAGAACCCGCTGGCCTGCCTGGCCTACAGTGGGCCACCCTCCGGCCGTGCGCCGGATTGTCCGATCTTTCTCCTGCGAGGTTCTTTCGATGCGCGTCCTGGTGCTTGGCAACGGTGTGATCGGTACGGCCAGCGCCTGGTACCTGGCCCAGGCCGGCCACGAGGTGGTGGTGGTCGACCGGCAGGCCGAGCCGGCCTCGCAGACCAGCTACGCCAACGCCGGCCAGCTGTCCTTCGGCTATACCTCGCCGTGGGCGGCGCCGGGGGTGCCGCTGAAGGCGCTGAAGTGGCTGTTCCAGCGCCATTCGCCGCTGCGCATCGCGCCCGGCCTGGACCCGCTGCAGTACCGCTGGCTGTGGGCGATGCTGCGCAACTGCACCGCCGCGCACTATGCACAGAACAAGGCGCGGATGATGCGCCTGTCGCAGTACAGCGGGCGCTGCCTGGACGAGCTGCGCGCGCACACCGGCATCGGCTACGAAGGCCGCCAGCTGGGCACCCTGCAGTTGTTCCGCAGCCACCGGCAGCTGGACGCGGCGGCCCGCGACGTGGCCGTGCTGGAGGAATACGGCGTGCCCTATGAGCTGCTCGACCGCGCCGGCATCGCCCGCTACGAGCCGGCGCTGGCCGAGGCGCCGGCGCCGCTGGTGGGGGCGCTGCGCACGCCGGGCGACGAGACCGGCGACTGCCGCCTGTTCACCCGTCGCCTGGCCGCGCTGGCCAGCGAGCGCGGCGTGCAGTTCCGCACCGGCACGATCGAGCGGCTGGAGCGCGACGGCGAGTACCTGGCTGGGGTGTGCATCGACGGTCGCCGCGAGCAGGCCGACGCCTACGTACTGGCGTTGGGCAGTTGGTCGCCGCGGCTGCTGGCGCCGCTGGGCCTGGCCCTGCCGGTGTACCCGTTGAAGGGCTATTCGCTGACCGTGCCGATCGTCGATGCGGCGATGGCGCCGGTGTCGACCGTGCTGGACGAAAGCTACAAGGTGGCCATCACCCGCTTCGACGCGCGCATCCGCGTGGGCGGCATGGCCGAGGTGGCCGGCTTCAGCCGGGCCCTGCCGCCGGGCCGGCGCCGAACCCTGGAAATGGTCACCCGCCAGCTCTACCCGCGCGGCGGCGACCTGGCCCGCGCCGAGTTCTGGTGCGGCCTGCGCCCGGCCACCCCGGACGGCACGCCGGTGGTCGGCGCCACCCCGCTGCGCAACCTCTACCTCAACACCGGCCACGGCACCCTGGGCTGGACCATGGCCTGCGGTTCGGGCCGCTATCTGGCCGATCTGATCGACGCCCGCGCGCCGCAGATCGACCCGGAAGGACTCGACATCTTCCGCTACCTGCGCAGCGCCGCCGGCAGCGCGCCGCGGGAGCAGGCCGCATGAGGCCCGCGCACGCCCTGATCGACTTGGACGCGCTGCGCCACAACTATGCCCTGGCGCGTCGGCTGGCCGGCGGGCGCGCGCTGGCGGTGGTCAAGGCCGATGCCTACGGCCACGGCGCGGTGCGCTGCGCGCAGGCGCTGCAGGGACTGGCCGACGGCTTCGCCGTGGCCTGCATCGAGGAGGCGCTGGAACTGCGCGAAGCGGGGATCCAGGCGCCGATCCTGCTGCTGGAAGGTTTCTTCGAGGCCGACGAACTGGCGCTGATCGCCCATCACCGACTGTGGACGGTGGTGGCCAGCCCCTGGCAGGTCGACGCGCTGGCGCGGGTGACGCTGGCGCGGTCCGTGCACGTCTGGCTGAAGCTGGACAGCGGCATGCACCGGCTGGGGCTGGACGTCGCGGACTTCCGCGCCGCCCATGCGCGGCTGTCGGCGCTGGCCCAGGTCGCCTCGCTGACCCTGATGACCCACCTGGCCCGCGCCGACGAGCCGGACAGCGCGCGCAGCCGCGAGCAGGCCGAGCTGTTCGCCCGTGCCAGCGCCGGCCTGGACGGCGCCACCAGCCTGTGCAATTCGCCGGCCCTGCTGGGCTGGCCGGCGCTGTCCGGCGACTGGGGCCGGCCCGGCCTGATGCTGTACGGCGCCGACCCGTTGCCCGCGGGCACGCCGCTGGCGGGCGAACTGCGGCCGGTGATGCGCCTGCAATCGCGGGTGATCGCCGAACGCATCCTCGCCGCCGGCGAGCCGCTGGGCTATGGCGGCCGCTTCGTCGCCTCCCGCCCCATCCGCGTGGGTGTGGTCGCCCTGGGCTATGCCGACGGCTATCCGCAGAGGGCGCCGGACGGCACCCCGGTCAGCATCGACGGCCGCCCGGGCCGGCTGATCGGCCGGGTGTCGATGGACATGCTCACCATCGACCTGGACGACCACCCCGCCGCCGGCATCGGCAGCCGCGTGCAGCTGTGGGGCGAGCAGGTGCGGGTCGACCAGGTCGCCCGCGCCTGCGGGGGCAGCGCCTATGCCCTGCTGTGCGGAGTCAAGCGCGTGCCGCGCCGCTACCAAAGCGCATCATCGTAGGAGCGCACCGCAGAGCCTGCCCCGCGAAGGCGGGGGGCGCGATTGGTTTTTGGCCTTGCCTGGAAAGCCTCATCGCGCCCCTGCGGTGCGCTTGTGTCTGCGCGTTGACCTACAGTGGAGTGGAGAGCGATGTGCGGCAGGCCGACAGGCCGCTTGTGTCTGCGCGTTGACCTACAGTGGAGTGGAGAGCGATGTGCGGCAGGCCGACAGGCCGCTGTGTTCGAGCACGTGTAGGAGCCAGGGCCG
>JASGEB010000050.1:0-6962 GCA_047606785.1 Pseudoxanthomonas sp. | reverse complement strand
CGTGCAACGCTCAAGAGCTTGAAGTGCGCCCTTGCGGTCAGTCACCTCCGCTGTCGTCACCGCGATGGCGTGCGGCAAGCCTTGCGTATCCACCGCGATGTGCCGCTTGATCCCCCGAGACCTTCTTCCCCGCGTCATAGCCCTTCTGGCCAGCCGTGTCCGTGTTCTTCACGCTCTGCGCGTCCACGATCAAGAATCTGCTGCTGACGTTGCGCCCCTGTTTCTCGCGGGCCGCGCCAACCTGATTTTTTGAGCGCCTGCTCCAGCAGGCTCACTCCGCTCTCATCCACTTCGCTCCACTTGGCGAAGTACGAATGCACGGTGCGCCACTTGGGAAAGTCACTGGGCAGCGCTCGCCACTGGCAGCCGGTGCGCAACAGGTACAACACCGCGCACCAGACCTCGTAAAGATCGACGCTGCGGGACTTGGTGCGCTTACGCGCCTGCTCGAGAATCGGAAGGATCTGTTCGAACCGATCCCGGCTCATGTCGCTTGGATACGTTTTCTTGCGCATCCGCATAGTTTGCTACTTCTGGGAAAAATCGTGAACAGGCTCTTACGCCGGCTGGTATCAAGCGTTTGATGTATCGTAGGCATGGCGATTCACTCATGGCGGCGCCATTCGGCGACCCGGCTCGATCCGGGAAGTGGCGATCATGAATGAAATGGCGATATGTGGAATACAGGCATGAGTTACGACCAGACGCGAATCGAAGAAGCGGTGCTTGTGCCCTGCTTGCGGCTTTCAGCTTCGATGGGGGCCGTGCATGGAAAGGATTCGACTTCTACATAATGGATCAACTGCATGCCCAAGGGTTGATCAAAAACCCGATGGGCAAGGCCAAGTCGGTGTGGCTTACGCCGCAAGGCCTCGAACGTGGGCTTCGGATTGCCGAACGCCTATTCGGCGCTCCATCGCCGGCTGCCGGCTGACGGCGGCCGGTTCGAATCACCAAGTCGACCTCGTGTCACGTCACCGCGCGGCTCAGCTCCGGTAGCGGGTGCCCTTGCATGCGCCTCTGGTCGCTTCATCCAAAATACCTGGACCCGCAGGGGCTGGTCGCCTTGTGGCGGGAGGCGTTGCTGGCCAGGGCGGTTCTCCGCGGGCAGACGCGGGGCTATCGCCATCACCCGCAGTTGGAGCGCTTCCAGGCGCATCCCAGCCCGCGCCTGGCCATCAACGCGTATCTGGCGGCGGTCCACGCCGAAGCCAGCCGGCGTGGCTATGGCTTCGACCCTCGCAAGGTCGGTCCGGTCCGGCCGATCGGTTCCATCGTGGTCGGCTCCGGCCAGATCGCCTGCGAGTGGCGCCATCTGCAGCACAAGTTGGCGGCGCGCAGCCCGGCCGTGCTTGCCCTGTGGGGCGAGGTCGCCACGCCCGCGTGCCATCCGCTGTTCCGCCGGCGGCCCGGTCCGGTGGCCACCTGGGAGCGGGCATCGGCAGCCTGCGCGCCGCCCTTCGCCCAGGCCGGACCCGCCTCGCGGCGCGGCTGATTCGGCGCTGGGGCAGGCAAGACGCTCCTGGCTCAAATCGGCCAGGCCAACATTGCCTGCGCGCCAAATCGCCCACGTAGTCGGGGTCGCCGGGATGCTCGACCTTGATCGCCCGCGTCCTGCGGCCCCGGGGTCTTCATGGCTGCGTGCCGGCGCGGCCCGTCGCCGTCGCCAGCGCTTCCTCGCGCGGCGCGGCCGTGGACGGACCGCGACCCAGGCCGAAGATCCTGCACAGGAAGGCGGCGCCGTCCTCCAGCGCCTGGCGCGCGGTCGTGGATACCGCCACCGCTTCGATGAAGCTGTGCGGTGCGCCCTTGTACAGCTTGACCTCCACGCCCACACCGGCGGCCAGCAGCTTGCCGGCCATGGCCAGGTTCTGCTCGGTCAGCACGTCGCATTCGCCGATGCCGATGAAGAAGGGCGGCAGGCCTTCGAGCTCGGCCAGCAGGCCGTGGGCATAGGGATCGTTGCGGTCGGCGGGACGGGCGATGTAATGGTCCCAGAACGTGTCCACCTCGGCGGCGGTGAGCATGTCCTGGTCGGTGCCGTAGCGGCGCCGCGAATGCGGCGAGCAGTCGGGGGTGTAGCCGCCGTAATAGCTGAGCACCGCGGCCACCCGCCCGCCCTCGCCCTGGTCGCGCAGCTTCAGCACCGCGCCAGTGGACAGGTTGCCGCCGGCCGAATCGCCGCCCAGCGCCAGCCGTCGCCCGTCCAGCCCGTGCGCGGCGCCGTGGGCCTGCAGCCAGTGCACCACGTCGACCACCTGCTCCAGGGCCACCGGATAGCGCACCTCGGGCGAGAGCGCGTAGTCGATGCCGACCACCGCCACGCCGGCGCGCGCGGCCAGTTCGCGCATCACCCGGTCGTGGGTGTCCAGGCTGAACATCGCCCAGCCACCGCCGTGCAGGAAGCCGAGGGTCGGCTTGGCCGCGCCGGGCGCGGGATCGTAGATGCGCAGCCGCACCGGCCCGTGGCGGGTGTCGGCGTGGATCTCCTCGATGCGCGCCGGCACCGGTCCGCCCTCGCGCCAGGGGCGGCGGACCTGCTCGACGATCGCGCGCCGCGCCGGCCAGTCCAGCGCCCTGCCGGCGGTGAGCCGCCGGCCCTCGGCGATCACGCTGTCGATGAAGCCGGCGATCTCCGGGTCGATCGGCCTGGCCGGCGGCGCGATGGCGGCGATCGCGCCGGCGCCGCGGCCGCCGTCGAAGCGGCGCATCCACGCCGCCAGGTCGGGCTGGCGGGTGTCCCACAGCCCGCGCAGGGTGTCGGCGAACACGTCGTCGCGCTCGTCCTGGCCCAGCTTGAAGGTGGCGCGCACTTCGCGCACACGGGCGTGGAAGCCGACGATGCCGGCGCGCAGGCCGGGGTAGCGCTGGCCCATCTCCTCCACCCGCCAGGCGCCCGGACGCTCGCGCTCCAGGTCCTCGACCAGGCCGCGCAGCAGGCGGTCGGCGTCGGCGGGCGTGTCGCGCAGTTCGATCTCGACCTCGAATATCGCGCTGGCGTAGTTCCAGGTCGGCGCGCGGCTGCGGTCGGCCAACCACGAGGGCGAGACGTAGCCGTGCGGCCCGATCAGCAGCACCGTGGCGCGCGGATCGTCGGCCAGCGCGCGCCATTGCGGGTTGCTGCGGGCGAAGTGGCCGAGCAGGCGCAGCGGGCGGCCGTGCTCGTCGCATTCGAGCTGCACCGGCAGCGGGGTGGCGGCGAGCTGGCCGGCCGCGCCGGAGACGATCCAGGCCAGCGGCTGGCTCGCCACCAGGTCGGCGATGTCGGTGGGGGTCTGGGCGGCGAACGGGGACGTCATCGGGCGCGGGAAGCCTTGGTTGCGAATGTGGAAGGGGACGGGATGGGCCGGTGCGTGCAGTTCATTGCCTGCCGCGGTGCGCCGCGTCGATGACGGGCGCAGGCGGCCGCAGCCGCGCGCGCGCGCGGCCATAGCCGCGATAGATCAGCCAGCCGACCACGCCGTAGCCGAGCAGCAGGCAGAACGGCAGCCAGTCGCCGCGGCGGGCCTGGCCGAGGATGTCCAGCGCCACCGGCACCGCCATCGCCATGCTGGCCAGAATCGCCGCCACCGGTATCACGCCGAACCAGGTGCCGCCCACGGTCACCCCGCCCAGCGGCACCTTGAAGCGGCGCTCCAGGTCGGGATGGGTCCGGCGCAGCCGGATCAGGCTGATCGCCACCGCGACGAAGGTGAAGGACACGCCGAAGGTGATGAGGTCGGCCAATACCGCGATCGGCAGCAGCGCGGCGTTGAACGCGGCGATGGCGGCGAGCAGGAAGTTGGCCTTCCACAGGCTGCCGCGCGTGCCGTGCACGTGGGTGAAAAGATCGGGCAGCAAGCCGTCCTTCGCCATCGCGTAGCACACCCGCGAATGGCCGAAGGCGTTGGCCAGCAGCACCGATCCGAGTCCGGCCAGCGCGCCCAGCTTGATCACCGCGGCGAAGCCCGGCCAGCCGATCCGGTCCACCGCCAGCGCGATCGGATCGGGCACGCCCAGCTCGCGGAACGGCACCAGCCCGGTCAGCACGATCGCGGTGAGCACGTACAGCAGCGCGCACACCAGCAGCGCGCCGAGGATGCCGACCGGCACGTCGCGCTGCGGATTGCGCGTTTCCGCGGCGGCAGTGGATACGGTCTCGAAACCGATGAAGGCGAAGAACAGCAGCGAGGCCGCGCGCAGCACGCCCGGCCAGCCGTAGGCGAAGCCGCCTTCGTTGGCCGGCACGAACGGATGCCAGTTGGCCGGGTCCACCGCGGTCGCGCCGGCGACGATGAAGGCGCCCAGCACCGCGACCTTGATCACCACCAGCACCGTGTTGGCCAGCGCCGAGCGCGAGATACCCAGCGCCAGCACCGTGCCGGCACCCAGCGCCGCCAGTGCCGCCACCAGGTTGATGCCGTGACCACGGTGCAGCACGGTATGGCCATGCTCGGACGTGGCCTGCACCAGCGGCGCGGCGATCGCCGCCGGCAGCGGCAGGCCGAAGCCGGCCAGCAGGCTGCCCAGGTAGCCGGAGAAGCCCACCGCCAGCAGCGAGGCGGCCACGCTGTACTCCAGCAGCAACAGCCAGCCCAGCGCCCAGGCCGCGCCCAAGCCGAGCGACTGCCGGCAATAGGCATAGGACGAACCGGATACCGGCATGCACGCGGCCAGCTCGGCGTAGCACAGCCCGACCAGCACGCAGGCCAGCCCGGCCAGGGCGAAGGACACCACCACCGCCGGCCCGGCGAACTGCGCCGCCGCGGTGCCGGTCATCACGTACACGCCGGCGCCGAGGATGTTGGCGATGCCCAGCACCAGCAGCGAGCGCCAGTTCAGCGCGCGCCGCAGTGCGGGCTGGCCGGTGCCGCTCATGCCGCCCGCTCCGCGCCCGCCGGCCGCTGCGGCACTTCGCCCCAGCGCCGCTGCACGGCCCACTCGGCGAAGGCCAGGAACAGCGCCTGCTGCTCGGGCCCGGCGCCCACCCCCAGCTCGCCGAAGTGGCCGCCGGCCAGCGCGGTCAGCGACAGGATCGGGTGGCCGGCGGTGGTCAGCGCGCGCGCCTTCATCGCGAACTTCAGCGGCTCCCAGAACGACACGCTGCCGTCGCTGAGCGCACCGGTGGCCAGCAGCGCCGGATACGCGGCCGGGCGCAGCCGGTCGTACGGGGAATAGCCGGCGATGTAGTCGTGCTCGGCCGGGATCCGCGGATCGCCCCAGATCGGCAGCGCGGTGGCGCCGAGCGGATGTTCCTGGAAATACTCCAGCGAGGTCAGCACGTCGACGAAGGCGACCAGCGCCACCACGCCCGCCCACAGGTCCGGGCGCTGGGTGTAGACCGCGCCCATCAGCAAGCCGCCGGCGGACAGGCCGTGGCCGACGATCCGGCCCTTGCGGGTGTAGCCGCCGGCGACCAGCGCCTCGGCGCAGGCGATGAAATCGTCGAAGGTCTTCTGCTTGCCGCGGCGCAGTACCGAGCGCCACCAGCGCGGCCCGCGCTCGCCGCCGCCGCGCACGTGGGCGATCGCGTGGATCCAGCCGCGCTCGACCAGCGCCAGCGCGGCCGGCTGGAAATCGGCATCGGCCGACATCCCGTAGGAGCCGTAGCCGTGCAGGTACAGCGGCGCGCTGCCGTCCAGCGCCTGGCCGGCGCGCATCAGCACGGTGACCGGCACCACCTCGCCATCGGTGGTCGCCACGCCCAGCCGGCGCACTTCGTAGCGGCGTGGGTCGAAGCCGGGTTGTGGCGAGGGCGGCGCCAGCGGCGCGAACTCGCCGCTGTCCAGGTCCAGCCGGTACCAGGCCGGCGGACTGGCCGGCGCCGAGCGGGCGAACAGCAGCGCCTCGGCGTCCCAGGCCTGACCGTCCGGGACCGCCAGCGCGTAGGCGGCCAGTTCGAAGCCGATCACCCGCTCGCGCCCGTCGGCATGCCGCCACACCAGCTGCGGCAAGGCGTCACGCCATTCCTCCCGCACCAGGGCGCGTGCGAACGGATGCAGCGCGGCGATCGAGGTGCCGGGCCGGTGCGGCAGCAGCGGCCGCCAGTGCGCCCGACCCGGCCGCTGCGGGTCGGCCAGCATCAGCTTGCGGTCGACCGCGCCGTCGGCGTCGGTGAGGATCAGCAGCTGTCCGTTCCACTCGTCCACGTCGTAGTCCAGCCCGGCGCGGCGCGGCTCGACCGGGACCGGCGCGGACGCCGGCCGGTCCATCGGCACCAGCCGCACTTCGGACTGCTCGCAGTTGTCGATGCGGATGACGAGGAAGCCGTCGGCCGCGCTGGTCCGCAGGGTGATGCTGGTGGTCGGGTCGGTCTCGGCATGGATCACCGCGTCGCCGCCCTCGGCCAGGTCGCGGCGGTTCACCCGCGCGCTGCGCCGGGCCGGATCGCGATCGGTCCAGTACAGGTAGCGGCCGTCGGTGGAGAAAGCGAACTCGCCGTCGACCCCGGCGATGTCGTCAACCAGCAGCCGGCCGCTGTCGATCTCGCGCACGCGGATGCGGTACTGCTCGGCGCCGTTCAGGTCCACCGCCCAGCCGAACAGGCGCCCGTCGGCGCTGTGGCGCGGGCCGTTCCAGTGCGGCACGTAGACGCGGCTGCCGGCCGCGTCGGCATGGCTGTCCAGCAGCAGCTGCTCGGCGCCGCCGGCCAGTGGCCGGCGCACGTACAGCAACGACTCGCCCTCGACCCGGGTGGCGTAGGCGTAGCCGCCGCTGGCCAGCTCCGGCGGCGCCGGCTGCAGGGCGTCGAGCGCCTCGATGCGCACGCGCAGCTGCCGTTGCAGCGGCCGGCACGGCGCCAGCATCGCCTCGGCATAGGCGTTCTCGGCCAGCACCTGGGCGCGGATCGGCGCCTCCAGCGTGTCCGGGTCGCGCAGCACGGCCGGCCAGTCGCGCGGCCGCAGCCAGGCGTAGTCGTCCCGGCGCGCATGGCCGAAGCGGCCGACCGTGGCCGCCACGCGCCGGTCCAGCGGCGGCGCCGG
>JASGEB010000049.1:0-5431 GCA_047606785.1 Pseudoxanthomonas sp. | reverse complement strand
GGCGGCCTCCGCGGCCACCAGCGCCGGCGGCCAGGCCGGCGCCAGCGGCACGACCTCCGGCGGCACCGCGGCCGCCAGCGGCAACGTCGCCGGTTCGGTCAGCGCCGACACCGGCGGGATCACCGGCGCGGCGCAGTCCACCGCGACCCAGGCCGGCCAGACCGCGCGCACCGGCGCGAGCCGCGCGCAGGCGGCTGCCAGCGCTGCGACCACCCGCGGCAAGCAGGCCGCGCAGCGCACGGGCAGCCAGGTCGGCGATAGCGCGCAGGGCGTCGCCAAGCAAGCAGGCGATGCGTCCGCCAGCGGCAGCGGCAATGGCAGCGCCAACGCCAGCGTGGGCGCCTCCGGGCAGGGAGTGAATGCCTCGGTGCAGGGCTCGGCCAGCGGCTCGACCGACACCCAGCCGTAATCCCCGCCTGCAAGCCTTCGCCGCGCCGGCACCCGCCGGCGCGGCGTTTTCGTGGTCGTCGATCGCGCGGACCGGCACGTGCCGAGCCATCCAACCGGCGCCCGTGCCGCAACGACGCTCGACGGGGCCGGTGATACGCTTTTCGCATGATCGCCACCGATACCTGCCTGCCACCGTCGCCGTTCGCGCCGGCCGTGTGCGCCGACCGCAGCCCCCGGCATGCGTCCAGCGGACGCCGAATGCAGACGCCCGCCGTCGCCGGCCACCTCCGGCGGCGGCCGCGATTTCGCCTTTCCCGAAGCGCTGCCGCCGCATCGGCGAATGCCTGGCTCGGCCCATCCGGGTGCGATGGCCACGCATGAAGAATCTCAAGCGCAAGCACTACGAAGCCCTGCTCGAACCGCTGCAGATTCAACTGGCGGCGATGGCGCGCTGGCTGCTGCACAGCGGCCGCCGCGTGGTGGTGGTGGTCGAGGGCCGCGATGCGGCCGGCAAGGGCGGCGCCATCGACGCCGTCGGCGAACACATCAACCCACGCCAGTGCCGGGTGGTCGCACTGCCCAAGCCGAGCGACCGCGAAGCCAGCCAGTGGTACTTCCAGCGCTACGTGCCACACCTGCCGGCGGCCGGCGAGATCGTGCTGCTGGACCGCAGCTGGTACAACCGCGCCGGCGTGGAGCGGGTGATGGGCTTCTGCACGCCACAGCAGACCGAGGCCTTCCTGCGCCAGGCGCCGGTGTTCGAGAAACTGCTGGTCGAAGACGGCATCCTGCTGTTCAAGTACTGGCTGTGCGTGGACCAGGCCGAACAGGAGAAGCGCTTCGCCGAGCGCGCCGACGACCCGCTCAAGCAATGGAAGCTCTCGCCAGTGGACGCGCAGGCGCGCGCCAAGTACCGCGACTACACCCAGGCGCGCGAGGCGATGCTGCAGGCCACCCATACCGAACACGCACCGTGGACGCTGGTGGACTTCAACGACCAGCGCCGCGGCCGGCTGACCCTGGTGGCCGACCTGCTGGCGCGCCTGCCGGATACCGAGGTGCCGGCGCAGAAGGTCGAGCTGCCCAGGCTCGAGCGCAAACCGGCCAGGGAGAAGTTCGGCGTACTGCGGCCCATTCCCTCGTTCCCGCTCGAATGACTCCTGCCCAGCCCGCCACCGGCGGCCGCGAACCGCCGGTGCGCGTGGTCACCCGCGACAACGGCGCCGGCCTGAAGCGCGACCTGGAACAGGTCGAGCACAGCCTGCGCGACCACGGCATCGCGGTGCGGCCGCTGGCCTTCGGCGGCAACCGCCTGTTCAATTCGCTGCGCGAGCACGCCCTGGTCCTGGCCGCGCGCGCGCGCGGCCCGGCCGAGGTGCAGCTGTTCCTGGAGCGGGTGTACCCGCGCCTGCTGCCGCTGGCCCGCCGCAACCTGCTGGTGCCCAACCCGGAATGGACCCGGCCCGAGTGGCTGCCGCTGCTGCCGCGCTTCGACGCGGTGCTGTGCAAGACTCGCCAGGGCGAGCGCGCCTTCGCCGCGCTCGGCTGCCGCACCGTGCTGATCGGCTTCAGCAGCCGCGACTGCTTCGACCCGGACGTGCCGCGCCAGCGCCGCTTCCTGCACCTGGCCGGGCGCAGCACCGCCAAGGGCACCGGCGCGGTGGTCGAAGCCTGGCGCCGCCATCCCGAGTGGCCACCGCTGACCCTGGTGCAGTCGGCGCGCCGCACCCGCCCAATCACCGACCTGCCCAACCTCGACCACCGCGTCGGCTACCTGCCCGACGCCGAACTGCTGCGGCTGCAGAACGCCTGCACCTTCCACCTGTGCCCGTCGGAGGCCGAGGGCTTCGGCCACTACATCGTCGAGGCGCTGAGCACCGGCGCGGTGGTGATCGGCACCGACGGCGAGCCGATGAACGAACTGGTCCAGCCCGACCGCGGCCTGCTGGTGGCGCCGCTGGACTGCAGGCCCATGGGCCAGGGCCTGCGCTACCGCATCGACGCGGGCGGGATCGAGGCGGCGGTCGAGCGCGCGCTGGCCCTGAGCGAGGCCGAGCGCCAGCGCCTGGGCGCCGCCGCGCGCGCCTTCTACCTGGCCAACGACCGCGACTTCGGCCAGCGCCTGGCGCACGCGGTGCGAGGGCCGGACCCGGCCTGAGCGTGCGGCCGGGGCTCATGGAGAACGCGTTCGGCGAGGGGGCGCGGAAGAAAGAAGATCGCTCAGCCGGTGACGAAGCCCGGCTCGACCTCGCCCTGCCACGCCACCCGTACCACCTGCTCCACCCGCGCGGCCGGCGGCCCCTGCCGCAGCCAGGCTTCGAGCTGCGCCAGCGCCTCCGCGGTGCCGGCGGCGATCACCTCCACCCGCCCGTCGGCCAGGTTGCGCGCACTGCCATGCAGGCCCAGGCGCAGGGCCTGCTCGCGGGTGGAAGCGCGGAAGAACACGCCCTGCACCCGCCCGGAGACCAGGAACCGCCCGGCGTTCACGGCGCCGGCGCCTTGCCGTCCACCACCGCCTCGATCTGCGCCGGAGTGACGATGCCGAGGAAGCGCCGGACCACCTTGCCGTGCGGATCGACCACCCAGGTCGACGGCAGGCCGCGCGGCGGTTCGATGCCCGCCGGCGGCGCGTCCATGTCCACCCGCGCCAGCGGATAGGCGACCGGGTGCGCCTTGACGAAGGCAGCGAATTCGGCCGCGTCGGGCTCGTCCCAGGCCAGCCCCAGCAGCTGCAGGTCGGTGCGCCGCCGCGCCAGCGCCGACAGGTCGGGCATCTCCTGCAGGCACGGCTTGCACCAGCTCGCCCAGAAGTTCAGCACCACCCAGCGGCCGCGGTGATCGGCCAGATCGAAGCGCGCGCCGACGCTGGTGGCGATCCGCAGCTGCAGCGGCGCGTCCGGATCGGGCGCGGCGCGCGCCGCCGGTGCAGCGACCGGTGCCGCAGCGACGGCCTGGGTGGCCGCCGGTGCCGGCGCGGCCGCCGGCTTGCAGGCGGCCAGCGGCAATGCCGGCACGACCGCGAGAATCAGGACGAAGAGGCGCATGCTGAGGGCTCCTGGGAGTCGTCGATGGCGTCGAACAGGGCCGACACCGGGATCTGCAGCTGCTCGCGCAGCGGCCGCCGCAACCGTTCCAGCGCCTGCCGCGCGACCTGGCCGAGCGCGTCGTCCTGGCACGGCAGCGCGGTGGCCACCGCCGGCACTCGCAGCTGCGCCGCCTCGTACAGTTCGCCCAGGCTGACGTCGGCCAGGTCGCGCGCCAGCAGCCACTGGCCGTCCTCACTGTTGCGCAGCACGCCGATCGCGCACAGCTGCGCCAGGAACTGCTGCACCAGCGCGTCGGTCAGCAGCGGCTCCAGCCGCAGGATGCCGTCGTCGCTCAGCCCGCGGCCGTGCCGGCGCGCCAGCTGGAAGCGCCCCAGCAGCCGCAGCAGGCCGTACATCTCGTAGCCGGCCGGCAGCCGCAGCGACGGCGGCTGGTAGCGGAAGGCCGACACCGCCGAGGCCAGCGACGCTCCCAGCAGCACCGACACCCAGGTCAGGTAGATCCACACCAGGGTGATTGGCAGCACCGCCAGCGAGCGGTAGATGCGGGTATAGGCGCCGGACTGCGCCAGGTACAGGCCGAAGCCCCACTTGAGCAGCTCCAGCAGCACGGTGGCCACCAGCGCGCCGGCGCAGGCGTAGCGCCAGTGGATCGGCCGGTGCGGCACCACCCAGTAGAGCGCCGCGATCACGCCCAGTTCGATCAGCACCGGCATGGCCGCCAGCAGGAACCGCGCCAGCGTCTGTCCTTCATGTGTGTGGAACAGCGGCAGGGCAAACAGACTCACCATCAGCGACATCCACGCCGCCGCCAGCAACGTGCCCAGGGTCAGCACGGTCCAGTAGACCAGGAAGCGCCCCAGCCGCGGCCGCGACAGCGGCACCCGCCAGATGCGGTTGAAGGTGGTCTCCACGCTGTTGAGGGTGACCAGCACCGACACCACCAAGGCCAGCACGCCGGCGGCGGTGAACGAGCCCAGTCCCTCGGTGCCGTCGGGCAGGTAGCGGCTGATGCCGCCGACCGCGTGCGGCACGAAGTTGTCCAGGATGTAGCCGACCAGGGCGTCGCGCGAGGCGTTGAGGCTGGGGAACGCCGACAGCACCGCGAACACCACCATCGCCAGCGGCGCCAGCGCGAAGATGGTGGTGTAGGCCAGCGCCGCGGCCGCCTGGAATAGGCGGTCGTCCAGGAACCGGCGCCACAGGAAGCGGCCGAACGCAGAGACGCGCGCCGGGTCGCGCGCGCGTTCGGTCCACTGTTCGAGCCGGGGCGGCAGAGGCATCGGCGCAAGCGTAGCGCATGGCCGGGCGCCGGCCGCGCGGCGATAATCCGGCGCCTCCACCCCGCCAAGGCGCGCCGATGCCCGAGATCCTGGTCCTGTACTACAGCCGCGGCGGTTCGGTGGCGCGGCTAGCGCGGCAGATCGCGCGCGGCGTGGGCGAGGTCGCCGGCATGCAGGCGCGCCTGCGCACGGTGCCGCCGGTGGCGCCGGTCACCGAACGCGCCGCGCCGCCGGTGCCCGAGGACGGCGCACCCTACGTCGCGGCGGCCGACCTGGAGCAGTGCGCCGGCCTGGCGCTGGGCAGCCCGACCCGCTTCGGCAACATGGCCGCGCCGCTCAAGCACTTCGTCGACTCGCTCGGCGCGCAGTGGGCCAGCGGCACCTTGGCCGGCAAGCCGGCGGCGGTGTTCACCTCCACCGCCAGCCAGCACGGCGGCCAGGAATCGACCCTGCTGTCGATGCAGTTGCCGCTGCTGCACCACGGCTGCCTGATCGTCGGCCTGCCCTTCACCGAACCGGCCCTGTCCGCCACCCGCAGCGGCGGCACGCCCTACGGCGCCAGCCACGTGGCCGGCATGGAGGACGATCCGGCGCCCAGCGACGAGGAAGCCGCGCTCGCGCGCGCGCTCGGCCGGCGCCTGGCCGACATCGCCCGTCGCCTGGCGACCGCACCGTGAGCGCGCCGCCGCGCTGGCGCCTGCTGCTGGCGCTGGC
>JASGEB010000048.1:0-5854 GCA_047606785.1 Pseudoxanthomonas sp. | reverse complement strand
GACGAGTGGCCGATGACCGAGGAGCAGAAGCAGGCCGTGCTGGCGCGCGACCTCAACTGGTGCATGCGCACCGGCGGCAACATCTACTTCCTGGCCAAGCTCGGCGCCACCGACGGCAAGAGCTTCCAGCAGATGGCCGGCAGCATGACCGGCATGACCGAGCAGGAGTACCGCGACATGATGATCCACGGCGGCCGCTCGATCGAGGGCAACCGCTACCTCGGCGAGGACGGCGACGCCCAGCCGCAGAACCAGCCGCAGGGCGCGGCCCACCACCACCCCCACAAGGAGGGCTGACCATGGCCCGCATCACCGCCTCCGTCTACACCTCGCACGTGCCGGCCATCGGCGCGGCGATGGACCTGCACAAGACCCACGAGGACTACTGGCAGCCGCTGTTCGCCGGCTACGAGTTCTCCCGCCAGTGGATGAAGGACAACAAGCCGGACGTGGTCTTCCTGGTCTACAACGACCACGCCACCGCCTTCAGCCTGGAGCTGATCCCGACCTTCGCCATCGGCACCGGCGCCGAGTACGCGCCGGCCGACGAGGGCTGGGGGCCGCGCCCGGTGCCCAAGGTGGTCGGCCATCCGAAGCTGGCCAGCCACATCGCCCAGAGCGTGATCCAGCAGGACTTCGACCTGACTCTCGTCAACAAGATGGACGTCGACCACGGCCTGACCGTGCCGCTGTCGCTGATGTGCGGCGAGAAGGACCCGAAGGAAGGCGCCTGGCCGTGCCCGGTGATCCCGTTCGCGGTCAACGTGGTGCAGTACCCGGTGCCCAGCGGCCAGCGCTGCTTCAACCTCGGCCAGGCGATCCGCAAGGCGGTGGAGAGCTACGACGAGGACCTCAACGTGCACATCTGGGGCACCGGCGGCATGAGCCACCAGTTGCAGGGCGCGCGCGCCGGCCTGATCAACGCTGATTGGGACAACTGCTTCCTCGATCGCTTGATCGTGGAGCCGCAGGAGCTGGCGAAGGTGTCGCACATCGAATACGTGCGCGAAGCCGGCAGCGAAGGCATTGAACTGGTGATGTGGTTGATCGCGCGCGGCGCGATGGCCGACGTCGCCGACGGCAGGCTGGTCGGCCCGCCGCCGACGGTCGCGCACCGCTTCTTCCACGTTCCGGCGTCCAACACGGCCGTCGGCCATCTGATCCTGGAGAACTCCTGACCATGACCCTGAAAGTAGCCCTCGCCGGTGCCGGCGCCTTCGGCATCAAGCACCTGGACGGCATCAAGAACATCGACGGCGTCGAGGTCGTCTCGCTCATCAGCCGCGACCTGGGCAAGACCAGGGAGGTCGCGGACCAGTACGGCATCAGGCACGTGACGACCGACCTGGCCGAGAGCCTGGCGCTGCCGGAAGTCGATGCCGTGATCCTGTGCACGCCCACGCAGATGCACGCCGCGCAGACCAAGGCCTGCCTGGAGGCCGGCAAGCACGTGCAGGTGGAGATCCCGCTGTGCGACGTGCTCAAGGAAGGCGAGGAAGTGCTGGCCCTGCAGAAGAAGACGGGCAAGGTCGCCATGGTCGGCCACACCCGCCGCTTCAACCCCAGCCACCAGTACGTGCACAAGAAGATCGCCGCGGGCGAGTTCAACATCCAGCAGATGGACGTGCAGACGTATTTCTTCCGCCGCACCAACATGAACGCGCTGGGCCAGCCGCGCAGCTGGACCGACCACCTGCTGTGGCACCACGCCGCGCACACGGTGGACCTGTTCGCCTACCAGGCCGGTTCGCCGATCGTGCAGGCCAACGCCGTGCAGGGCCCGATCCACCCCGAACTGAAGATCGCGATGGACATGAGCATCCAGCTCAAGGCCGCCAACGGCGCGATCTGCACGCTCAGCCTGTCGTTCAACAACGACGGTCCGCTGGGCACCTTCTTCCGCTACATCGGCGACAGCGCCACCTACATCGCCCGCTACGACGACCTGGTGCAGACGCACAGCAAGGGCGCCGAGACGCCGGTCGACGTGAGCCAGGTGGACGTGTCGATGAACGGCATCGAACTGCAGGACCGCGAGTTCTTCGCCGCCATCCGCGAAGGGCGCGAGCCCAACAGCAGCGTGGCCCAGGTGCTGCCGTGCTACCGGGTGCTGGACCAGCTGGAGCGGCAGCTGCAGTAGGCAATGCCATGACCGTTCCGCTTTTGCCCGCGCCGCCTCGGCGGGTCGTTTGACGAAGCGGAACAATCGGGTTGTCCATGGAGAACATCGGCATGCACACGCGCAAGATCGGCTCCCTCGAGGTTTCCGCCATCGGCCTGGGCTGCATGGGCCTGAGCCATGCCTACGGCACGCCGCCGCAGGAGCCGCAGGCGCGCGCTGTGCTGCTGCACGCGCTGGAGCGCGGCGTCACCCTGTTC
This sequence comes from Pseudoxanthomonas sp., assembly GCA_047606785.1. Taxonomy (GTDB): domain Bacteria; phylum Pseudomonadota; class Gammaproteobacteria; order Xanthomonadales; family Xanthomonadaceae; genus Pseudoxanthomonas_A. The sequence goes on along the minus strand of JASGEB010000048.1, from coordinate 3,475 downwards.
GACACCGCCGCGCTGTACGGCTTCGGCGCCAACGAGGAGCTGCTGGGACGGGTGCTGGCGCCGCACCGCGCGCGCATCGTGCTGGCCAGCAAGGGCGGCCTGGCCGGCGTGGACGGCAAGCGCGTGATCGACGGCCGACCCGAATCGCTCCGGCGCGACTGCGAGGACAGCCTGCGCCGCCTGCGCACCGAGGTCATCGACCTGTACTACCTGCACCGCTGGGACAAGCGGGTGCCGATCGAGGACAGCGTCGGCGCGCTCAAGGACCTGGCGGCGGCGGGCAAGGTGCGCGAGATCGGCCTGTCGGAGGTCTCCGCCGCGACCCTGCGCAAGGCGCACGCGGTGCATCCGATCGCCGCGGTGCAGACCGAGTATTCGCTGTGGACGCGCAACCCGGAGATCGCCCTGCTGGCCGCCTGCCGCGAACTGGGGGCGGCGCTGGTGCCGTTCAGCCCGCTCGGGCGCGGCTTCCTGGCCGGTGGCGTGACCGACGCGGCGGCGCTGGGCGAGCGCGACCTGCGCCGGCAGATGCCGCGCTTCGCGCCGGACAACCTGGCTTCGAACCTGCGCCTGCTCGAACCCCTGCGGGTGCTGGCGGCGGTGGTCGGCTGCACGCCGGGGCAGCTGGCGCTGGCCTGGGTGCTGGCGCAGGGCCGGGACATCGTGCCGATCCCGGGCACCACCGACCTGCGCCACCTCGACCAGAACGTCGACGCGGCCGACCTGGCGCTGGCCCCGCGCATCCTGGCCGAACTGGACCGCCTGCTCGGCCGCGACGCGGTGGCCGGCGAACGCTACGCGCCGGCCACCCAGGCCGAGATCGATACCGAGACCTACCCGACGTAGGAGCGCACCGCAGGGGCGCGATCGGGCTTTCCCTGCGGATCAAAAGCCAATCGCGCCCCTGCGGTGCGCTCCTACGAAATGCGGTCCATATCCGGCGCTTCGCGCCACCCCCGCCTTCGCAGGGGCAGGCCCCTGTCCGGGGTGGGAGAAGGGAAAAGCCGCGCTCCTATACGGTGCCCTGCAGCTTCTGCGCCAGCGCGCGCAGGCGCGCGCGGTAGGCGTCCAGGTCGGCGATCGGGCGGGTGGCCACGTGGGTCTCTGCCGCCGCCTGCGCCACTGCCGGCGGCAGCGCCACCAGCAGGTCCGGATCGAGCGGATGCGGGATCAGCGCTTCCGGCCCGAAGCCGGGACGCGAACGCGCCAGCGCGGCGATCGCGTGCACGCAGGCCGCCTTCATCGCGTCGTTGATGGCGCTGGCACCGCAGTCCAGCGCGCCGCGGAACAGATAGGGGAAGCACAGCACGTTGTTGACCTGGTTCGGGTAGTCCGAACGGCCGGTGCCGACGATCGCGTCGGTGCGCACCGCGTGCGCCTCGTGCGGCAGGATCTCCGGATAGGGGTTGGCCAGGGCCATGATGATCGGCCGCGGCGCCATCGAGCGGACCATGTCCTGGCTCAGGGTGCCGCGCCCGGACAGGCCCAGGAAGATGTCGGCGCCTTCGACCGCCTCGGCCAGCAGGCGCTTGTCGGTCTCGCGGGCGTAGGCCGCCTTGCTGGCGTCCAGCCGCTCGCGGCCGGTGTGGATCACGCCCTCGCGGTCGTTGGCCAGGATGTTGTAGCGGTTCAGGCCCAGGGTCACCAGCATGTCCAGGCAGGCCACGCCGGCCGCGCCCATGCCGCAGATGGCCAGTTTGGCCTCGCCGATGTCCTTGCCCACCAGTTGCAGCGCATTGAGGATCGCCGCGGCCACCACGATGGCGGTGCCGTGCTGGTCGTCGTGGAACACCGGGATGCGCATACGCTCGCGCAGGCGGCGCTCGATGGCGAAGCACTCCGGCGCCTTGATGTCTTCCAGGTTGATGCCGCCGAAGGTCGGCTCCATCGCCGCCACGATCTCCACCAGCGCGTCCGGGTCGCGCGCGTCCAGTTCGATGTCGAACGCGTCCACCCCGGCGAAGCGCTTGAACAGCACCGCCTTGCCTTCCATCACCGGCTTGCCGGCCAGCGGACCGATGTCGCCCAGGCCGAGCACCGCGGTGCCGTTGGTGACCACCGCCACCAGGTTGCCGCGTGAAGTCAGCTCATGCGCCTGGGCCGGGTCGGCGACGATCTCCTCGCAGGCGAAGCCCACCCCGGGCGAATAGGCCAGGGCCAGCTCGCGGGTGCTGTGCAGCGGCTTGGTCGGCGTCAGCTCGACCTTGCCCGGCGTGGGCAGGCGGTGGTAGTCCAGCGCCGCCTGGCGCAGGCCGTCGGAATCGGAAGGGATGTCGGGAAGCGGAGCGGTCTGTGCGTTCATCGCGAGAGGTCGAGGGTGGAAGAGGGAGTGGGCTTGGCCGAGTGTCCAGGGGCCGCCACCGTTCCCGATCCGGAAAGGGGCGAGGGCGGGAAACGGTTTTCGTCAGGCTCTTGTCCGCGTTGCCGATCCGCCATGCCTGGATAGGGAGGCCTGAATGAGGCCACTGTAGGCAATCCGGTCCGCCCGCGGCCAATCGTTTGCGGCGATCCCGCCCATGGCCTGTGCGGATGCCGCTTGTGGCCGGTGGTGTCGGTCGCAAGCATCGGTCGCGCAGCGATAGTGCACTGCACAAATCGCCGTCGATGCTGACAGGCATGGGAAATGTCGATTTCTTTTGCAGCGCAGCGATCACTAGCATCGCGCCGCTGTCCACTGCCGGGAGGCAACGGGCGGGCGCAACCTTGGGGGTGTGCCCGCCCGTGCAGGCAAGGCATCGGCCAAGTCCGCCGCCTGCCTTGCATCGACCCGGCCGTGCAGCGAACTGGAAGGCGCCGATTGTGGATCTGCACGGGCAGGGGATTGCAGGGGCGGCTGGTAGATCACGAACAACATCCTGGGAGAAACGCATCATGTTTCCGTCGTACAGAAATTCAGCGCCGCAGGCGCGCAAGCACCTGACTTTGGCGATCCTGGCCGCACTGGCACTGCCGTCGATCGCGCTCGCTCAGGAAGACACCGCCGACCAGTCCTCCACCAGCACCGACCAGCAGAGCTCCGGCAAGGCCACCACGCTGGCCGACCTGGTGGTGACCGCGCAGAAGCGCAGCGAGCGCCTGCAGGACACCCCGGTGGCCGCCGCGGTGGTGACCCAGCAGGCGCTGGAGAACGCCAACGCCTCGGACATCTCCGACCTCAACAAGCTGGTGCCGTCGGTGGAACTGAAGGGCACCAACAACGGCCGCGTGCCGATCGCCATGCGCGGCATCTCCACCAACGCCGACGAGGCCACCGTCGGCCTGACCTCGGGCGTGCTGATCATGCTGGACGGCGTGCCGGTGTCCTCCGACGCCGCCGGCATCAACGAGCTGTCCGACCTGGCCAGCGTCGAAGTGCTCAAGGGCCCGCAGTCGACCCTGGGCGGCCGCGCCGCTTCGGCCGGCGTGATCAACCTGGTCACCCGCAAGCCGACCGACTACTGGAGCGGCTCGTTCAGCGCGCTGGCCACCGACGACG
>JASGEB010000047.1:0-15120 GCA_047606785.1 Pseudoxanthomonas sp. | reverse complement strand
GGTCGATCAAATGGGCGAGGGTGGTCGGATCGACTTTGCTGCGCTTCAGCGGCGTTTCGCCAAGATCGACCTGCCGTTCGGTGGCGATCGCCCACTTTCGTGCGTCTTCGTGGCGTACGAAGGTCTGACTGACATACGATTGTTTGCGTCGGACCTGCACCCGCCAGCGGCCCGACGGCAGCCGTGTGATCGTGGCCATTTTCGTGTGCGCTCGCTGTGCACTGAGCCGTCGTAGAGGGGCGAAATGGAGCGAATTCGGGTGCACATGGGCGTGTGCACGGTCATTTCATGTGGTTGATTATATTGGATAAACACTTGAATTACAAGGGAAAAATGCTTGCTGTCGCTCCTATGATGGATTGGACCGACCGCCATTGCCGGGTGTTCCATCGGTTGCTGGCGCCGTCGGTGCGGTTGTATACGGAAATGGTCCATGCCAATGCGGTGCTGCGGGGCGATCGCAAGCGCCTGCTCGGTTTCGATGCGGTCGAGCATCCGCTGGCGCTGCAACTGGGCGGTAGCGAGCCGGCATTGCTGGCGCAGGCCGCGCGCATCGGCCGCGATGTCGGCTACGACGAGATCAACCTCAACTGCGGCTGCCCGTCCGACCGGGTGCAGGCCGGGCGTTTCGGCGCCTGTTTGATGCGCGAGCCGGCGTTGGTGGCGCAGTGCGTGGCGGCGATGGTCGAGGCGCTGGCCGATGCGCCGGTGGCGGTGACGATCAAGTGCCGGTTGGGCGTGGACGAACTGGAGGACTACGCGCACTTCCAGGCTTTCGTCGATGAAGTGGCCGCGGCCGGCTGCGGCCATGTGATCGTGCATGCGCGCAAGGCCTGGCTGCAGGGGCTGTCGCCGAAGGAGAACCGCGAGATCCCGCCGCTGCGCTACGAATGGGCGTATCGCCTGAAGGCGCAGAGGCCGGCGTTGCAGGTGGTGCTCAACGGCGGCATTGCCACGCAGGAGGCGATCGACGCGCATCTGCACCAGGTCGATGGGGTGATGCTCGGCCGGGTCGCCTACCACGAGCCCTATTTCCTCCACCAGGCCGATGCCGCCCTGCGCGGCGCGCCGGTGCGGCCGCGTCAGGAACTGCTGCGTGCGCTGCGGCCGTACGTGGAGGACTGCCTGGCCCGCGGCATCGCCCTGCGCCACGTCACTCGCCATGTGCTGGGCCTGTTCAACGGCCAGCCCGGCGGCCGCCAGTTTCGGCAGATCCTCAGCGAGGGTGCGCATCGCCCCGGTGCCGATTGGGCCTTGGTCGAACGCGCGCTAGCCGTCACCGAGACGACCCGGCAGGCGGCATGATCACCCGCGACATCGATGCGTTTCTGCACGCGGCCCGGCAGGCGCCCGCCGATTTCGGGCCGGCCACTGCGCGCGCGGTGTTCCTGGTCGCCCCGGACGGCTTCGCCCGCGCCGAGGAGTCCGCCCGCGACAACGCCTACATGGCCGAAGCCAGCGCCTTCGACCCGGATGCGGCGCTGGCCGAGCACCGCGCCCTGCAGGCGGCCCTGGCCAGCGAAGTGGCGGTGACCTGCTTTGCCGGCGACCCGCAGGCGCCGGACGGGCTGTTCCCCAACAACGTGTTCGCCACCGCCGCCGGGGTCGCGGTGGTCGGGCGCATGCGCCACCCGGTGCGCCAGCGCGAAGCCGGCCGCGCCGACATCCGTGCCTTTCTCGCCGGCATGCCGGGCTACCGACTGGTGGATCTTTCCGGGCAGCCGCAGCCGTGCGAACTGACCGGCAGCCTGGTCATCGACCGCGCCCGCGGACTGGGCTGGTGCGGCCTGTCCGAGCGCTGCACGCCGCAAGGGGCCGCGTTGGTGCACCAGGCGCTGGGACTGCGGGCGACCCTGCTGTTCGACCTGGCCCCGGGCGAATACCACACCAACGTGGTGCTGGCGGTGCTGGCCGGGCGCGCGGTGCTGTTCGCACCGGCCGGATTCGCCGCACCGGAGGCGGTGCTGCAGGCCCTGCAGGCGGTATATGGGCCGGCCGGGGTCATGGCGCTGTCGGCCGGCGAGCATGCCGCCTTCGCCGGCAACGCGATCAGCCTGACCCCCGCCGAGGCGTGGATGAGCGCGCGCGCCGAGGCCGCGCTGGCTCCCGCCACCCGCGCCGGGCTGGCGGCCCGAGGTCTGCGGGTGCGCAGCGTGGCTCTGCCGGCGATCGAAGCTGCGGGCGGCTCGCTGCGCTGCTGCGTGGGTGAGATTTTCTGAGCGGATCAAGTCCAGGCCGAAGTTTGGCCTTGCGTGTTCAGAAAAGTTCAGAGCCGATTCACTGGTGTACGCCAAGACTGGCCTTCTGCCCTTGGAGGGGTGGATTTGCCGGAGGGCATGGGTTCATGTCGTGGCCTGCCAATCCGTTACGATTTCGTTATGAATCGTCATATTCTTCGTCCACTGCTGACTCTGTGCGCCCTGGCCTTGGCCTGCCCGCTGTTCGCGCAGCAGGCGTCGCAGGCCGGCCGCCTGGGCGTGCGCGATCTGGATGCGATGGGGCGGCAGGAACGCACGCGCGAATTGTCCGATGCGGTGCGCCGCGCCCAGGCCAACAGCGGCGGCCAAGTGCTGGGCGCCGAGCGCGTGCAGTTCGACGGCCGCGACATCACCCGGGTCAAGGTCATGGACGGTCGGGGCCGCGTGCGCTACTACGACGAAGACCCGCAGTCGCTTTTCGAAGGCCGCAGCGGCCAGGAGTCGGCGCATCCACGCGCCGCTAACCCGGGCCGGCCTTAACTTGCCGAATCCCCGTCCGTTCCCGCGGACGGCACCACCCACACGGAGAGTCCATGCGAATCCTGCTGGTCGAAGATGAAGCCCCCCTGCGTGAAACCCTGGCCGCACGTTTGAAGCGCGAAGGCTTTGCGGTCGATGCCGCGCAGGACGGCGAGGAAGGCCTGTACATGGGCCGCGAAGTGCCGTTCGACGTCGGCATCATCGACCTGGGCCTGCCCAAGATGTCGGGCATGGAGCTGATCAAGGCGCTGCGCGACGAGGGCAAGAAATTCCCGGTGCTGATCCTGACCGCACGCTCGAGCTGGCAGGACAAGGTCGAGGGCCTCAAGCAGGGCGCCGACGACTACCTGGTCAAGCCGTTCCACGTCGAGGAGCTGCTGGCCCGCGTCAACGCGCTGTTGCGCCGCGCCGCCGGCTGGAGCAAGCCGACCCTGGAGTGCGGCTCGGTGGCGCTGGACTTGGCCGCGCAGACGGTCAGCGTCAACGGCAGCAACGTCGACCTGACCAGCTACGAGTACAAGGTACTCGAGTACCTGATGATGCATGCCGGCGAGTTGGTATCGAAGGCCGACCTGACCGAGCACATCTACCAGCAGGATTTCGACCGCGACTCCAACGTGCTGGAGGTGTTCATCGGTCGCCTGCGTAAGAAGCTGGACCCGGACGGCGAACTCAAGCCCATCGAGACCGTGCGCGGCCGCGGTTACCGCTTCGCCATCCCGCGCAACGAGGGGTGAGCCCTGGCGCTTGCGCGGCACTGCCGCGCGCTGCGCGGGGCCGGGTGGCGTACGGAGCGGTGTGAGGCCCGAATGGCGGATGGCCGTCCTACGGCGGCAATGAGGTTGCGCGGACTATGAGCTCGCATTCGCCGGCATTCGGCTGGCGCCCGCGTTCGCTGCGGGCGCGGCAATTGATGGCCGCCTCGATCGGCCTGCTGGCCTTCCTGGCGCTGGCCGGGGTGGCGCTGGACCGCGCCTTCATCCGTACCGCCCAGGAGAACCTGCGCCAGCGCCTGGCCGGCTACGCCATGGCCTATGCCAACAAGATCGACTTCGGCCGCGACGGCTCGTTGATCGAGCCGGACAACAGCACCATCGACCCGCGCTTCTCGCGCCCGGGCAGTGGCCTGTACGCGGAGATCGTGCTGCCCAACGGCGCCTGGGGCTCGCCGTCCACGCTCGGTCCGTACCTGCCCGAAGGCAGGATGCTCAAGCCCAGGAAACAGGCCTTCGACGGTCCGCTGGCGATGACCCAGCTCGACGGCTCGGCGGGCACCGTCTACCGCTACGGCATCGGCACGGTATGGGGCGAGCGCGGGCCGGGCAGCGAGTTCGCCTATTCGATCTACATCATGGAGGACACCCAGACGCTGGTGGCCCAGCTCAACACCTTCCGCGGCGCGCTGTGGGTGTATCTGGGCAGCGCCGGGCTGATCCTGCTGCTGCTGCAGGTGGCCATCCTCAACTGGAGCCTGAAGCCGCTGCAGCGGGTGATCAACGAGTTGACCCGGGTGCAGGGCGGCCAGGCCAGCCGCATGAGCGAGGCGCATCCGCGCGAGTTGGAGCCGTTGACCGACAGCATCAACGCCTTCATCGAGTCCGAGCGCGAAAACCTGGAGCGCCAACGCAACACCCTGGCCGACCTGGCACACAGCCTGAAGACGCCGCTGGCGGTGCTGCGCACCCAACTGGACAATGGTGCCGGCGGCCAGGAGTTGCGCCAGGAACTGGACGTCCAGCTCAAGCGCATGAACGACCTGGTCTCCTACCAGCTGACCCGTGCCGCGTCCGGCGGCCACAAGCTGTTCGCCACGCCGGTGGAGATCGAGCCGCACGCCGAGCAGATCGTGCGCGGGCTGGAGAAGGTGTACGCGGCCAAGGGCGTGATCTGCGAGTTCGAGCTGGATCCGCAGGCACGCTTCCACGGCGAGCCGGGCGACCTGCAGGAATTGATGGGCAACCTGCTGGAGAACGCCTTCAAGTGGGCGCACTCGCGGGTATTGCTGACGGTGACGCCGCTGGCCACCGGCGGCAGCCGCCGCGCCGGCCTGCTGCTGGCGGTGGACGACGATGGTCCGGGCATCGCCGAGGAGGACGTCGGTCGCGTCCTGCAGCGCGGCGTGCGTGGCGACGAGCGCGTGCAGGGCCACGGCATCGGCCTGTCGATCGTGCAGGATCTGGTGCGCGGCTACCGTGGCGAACTGCTGGTCGGGCGTTCGCAGGAACTGGGCGGGGCGCGGTTCGAGGTGCGACTGCCACCGGGGCCCTGAGCTCCGCATCGATACAGGACACAGATGAACACCGTCCGACGGGGTGGGCGTTCCGACATGCGCTTAACCTGATCGTCGCAGGCGAGTGGATACTGATTGTGTCGATATATTTCCGCACATGCCGAGCGGAGGCCCGCATGCACGATCATCCGCGATCCAGGCGACGGCGCAGGGCGCTGCCGATGTTCGGCGCCGCGCTGCTGGTCGTGCTGGCCGGTGCCGGTGGCCACGCACTGGCGGCCGACGTCCCCGATCCCGACCAACTGCGCTGGCTGCAGCGCCTGGACTTCGGCCTGGACAGCGCCAGTCTGGCGACGCTGAGCCAGGATGGCCAACGCAGCGTGCTGCGTGCGCAGCTGGCGGCCGATGCCGGCGACGTCGACCTGCCGCCGGCGATCCGCCAACAGCTGGAGGACTATCCGGCCCTGAACGTCTCGGCGCAGGCCGCGCTGGCGCAGGTGGCCGCGCGTGACCGCGAGATCAAGGCCATGCCCGAGGGCGATGCCAACAGGATCGCCGCGCGCAAGGCGCTGCAGGTCCAGAGGCGCCAATGGATCCAGCAGGTGCGCCAGGCGCAGCTGCTGCGTTCGATCTACGACCCGGACCAACTGCGCGAACAACTGGTCTGGTTCTGGCTCAACCACTTCAGCGTGGACGCCGGCAAGGCGCGGGTGGGCTGGGTGCTGGGCGACTACGTGGACAACGCGATCCGCCCGCACGCGTTGGGCAAGTTCTCGGACCTGGTGCTGGCCACGCTCAAGAGCCCGGCGATGCTGGAGTATCTGGACAACGCCAAGAACGCCAGGGGCAAGGTCAACGAGAACTACGCGCGCGAGCTGATGGAACTGCATACCCTCGGCGTGGATGCCGGCTACAGCCAGCACGATGTGCAGCAGTTGGCGCTGGTGCTGACCGGCGTCGGCATCGCTCCGGCCGAACGCGACGGCCCGCCCCGGCTGCGGCCGGCGCAGCAGGCGTACTACCTGCGTGAAGGTGCGTTCGAGTTCAACCCGGCGCGTCACCAGGACGGCGACAAGACCCTGCTGGGCCAGCGCATCGCCGGCGGCGGCTTCGACGAAGTGGAGCGCGCGGTGGCGTTGATCACCCGCCAGCCGGCGTGCGCGCATTTCGTTGCGCGGCGGCTGGCCGAATACTTCGTGGCCGACCAGCCGCCGCCGGCGCTGGTCGAGCGCATGGCCAGGACCTTCCAGCGCAGCGACGGCGACATCGCCCGGGTGATGGGGACCATGCTGGAGTCGCGCGAGTTCGCCGATGCGTCCCAGCGCAAGTTCAAGGATCCCTACCGCTACCTGGTCTCGGCAGTGCGGCTGGCCTACGACGGCCAGGCCATCGTCAACCCGAAACCGCTGGTGGACTGGCTGGAGCAGATGGGCGAGCCCATGTTCGGCCGCATCACTCCCGATGGCTGGCCGCTGGCTTCCAATGCCTGGAACAGTTCCGGCCAGATGGCCAAGCGCTTCGAGATCGCCCGCGCCATCGGCAACGGCGATCCGCGCCTGTTCGCGCTGGCGCAGGCCGACGGCCAGGACATGCAGCGGGGTGGCGGTTTCCCGATGCCGGCCTCGAAGCTGTACTACGCCGCCATCGAGCCGACCCTGTCCGACAGCACCCGCGCTGCGTTGGCGCAGGCGCGCTCGCAGCAGGAGTGGAACGCGTTCCTGCTGGCGTCGCCGGACTTCAACTACCGTTGATCTGCGAGGGCAGAGCCATGCAACGACGCCAATTCCTCATTGCCGGCGCCGCCGCCGCCGCAGCGGCCGGCAGCCTGGCCTGGTCCGGGCGCCTGTTCGCCGCCAGCCCGGGCGACCGCAGCCGTCTGCTGGTGGTGTTCCTGCGCGGCGGCTACGACTGCAACAACCTGCTGGTGCCCTGCGCCAGCGACTTCTACTACGCCTCGCGGCCGACCCTGGCCATCGCCCGCCCCGACCCGAACGACCCCAACAGCGCCGTCGCGCTGGACGCGGACTGGGGCCTGAACCCGGTGGTGCGCGACAGCCTGCTGCCGCTGTGGCAGCGCCGGCAGCTGGCGTTCGTGCCCTTCGCCGGCACCGACGATCTTTCGCGCAGCCACTTCGAGACCCAGGACGACATCGAATCGGGCGAACAGGGCGAGGATCGCCACGACTACCGCTCCGGCTTCCTGGCGCGGCTGTCGGGGGTGATGACCGGGGTGCCGGCGATCGCCTTCACCGATTCGCTGCCGCTGAGTTTCCAGGGCGGCCGCGACACCCCCAACCTGTCGCTGCGCAGTGCCGAGAAACCGAGCTTCGATCCGCGCCAGGCCGACATCCTGGCCGGCATGTACCAGGGCACCCAGCTGGCCAGCGCCGCGCGCGACGGCTTGGCGGTGCGCCAGCAGGTCAGCCAGGCGCTGCAGCAGGAGATGATGCAGGCCAGCCGCGGCGCGGCCAGCGCGCGCAGCTTCGCCGACCAGACCCGGCGCATGGCGGTGCTGATGCGCGACAAATACCGGCTGGGTTTCGTCGACGTCGGCGGCTGGGACACCCACGTCAACCAGGGCAGCACCGACGGCGCGCTGGCCAACAATCTGAAGAACCTCGGCCAGGGCCTGGCCGCCTACGCCGAGGCGCTGGGCGAGGACTGGCAGGACACGGTGGTGGTGGTGCTCAGCGAGTTCGGCCGCACCTTCCGCGAGAACGGCGACAAGGGCACCGACCACGGCCACGGCACGGTCTACTGGGTGCTGGGCGGCGGCGTGCGCGGCGGCCGCATCGCCGGTGCACAGGTGCAGGTGGCGCAGCAGAACCTGCTGCAGGACCGCGACTATCCGGTGCTGACCAATTACCGCGAACTGTTCGGCGGGCTGCTGCGGCGCATGTGGGGCTTGGACCGGGCGCAGCTGGAACAGGTGTTCCCCGGCGCCGCGGCCAAGGATCTGGGTTTGGTGTGATCACGATCGCCGTGGAGCGTCCGATCGGCTTTCCGTGCGGCGGTAGGCATCAGGCGGCGAACGGCGGCGGCCCGTACAGCCGCTGCAGGTGGGCGGCCACCTTCGGCAGTTCCGCGCGCAGCGCGGCCGGCGCGGAGAAGTGGTACTCGCTGGCCACCGCGAAGAACTCCTCCGGTGCTTCGCTGGCGTAGGGGTCGATCGCACCGCGGTAGCGCGGGCGGTCCACCTCCTTGCAGAAGGCGTCGTATTCGGCCTGGAAATCGCGCGCCCAGGCGCGCTGCCAGGGCGAGGGCAGCGGCGGCGCGCCGTCGAGGTCGCCGCCCAGCGCGTCGAGCTTGTGCGCCATCTCGTGCACGGCCACGCAGTAACCGGCGTCCGGCTCGGCGATGTCGGCCTGGACGTCGGCCCAGGACAGGATTAGCGGGCCGCTGCCCCAGGTTTCGCCGGCCAGTTCGTCGTCCCATTCGTGCAGCACGCCGGCGGCGTCGAGGTGGCTGCGGCGCACCCGGAAGGCGTCCGGGTAGACCAGCAGCTGCGACCAGCCGCGCAGGCCGCCTGCGCCGAATTCCAGCAGCGGCAGGCAGCATAGCGCGGCCAGTTGCAGGCGCTGCTGCGCGTCCAGTTCCAACCCGCCCAGCGCGGTGATGGTCTTGCGGTGCAGGAACAGGGCAGCCAGCGCGGCCAGCCTGGCGCGGCGGGCCTCGTCGAGCGCGGCCACCCACGGCAGCGCGGCCGCGGCGGCCTGCCAGGCGGACGTGTCCAGGGGGGGCGGGGAGCCGCGCAGCCAGCGCAGCGGATTCCAGTTCAGCGGAACATTCCTGGCAGGAAGCTGTTCCACTTCGGCACGTGCAGACGCAGGCCGTCCTCGTCGCTGCCGCCGCCCTGGGAGCTGCTGCGCACGGGCGCGTGGCTGGAGGAAGTGGCGTGGCCGCCCGTGTTGCCGGCCGGCAGGCTGGCCGGCGGGGTGCCGGGGGTCGATTCGTCGCTGCCGCCGCCGGCCGCGGAGTCGCGGCTGTTCTGCGCCAGCACCGGGCTGGCGGCGCAGCTCAACAGCACGAACAGCAGGCAGGCGCGTGGGAACACAGGGATTTCCGTCCGGTGCATGCGGCGGGTCAGGCATCATAGCGCGCCTGCGGCCAGCGGCGGCCGGTCAACAGGCCCTAGATGAATCCGATTTCACCCGCCCCCCGCGAACTCGCCCTGCTGCGCCGGCTGGCGCAGGGGCCGGCCTCCGGCGACGCCCTGGCGCGCGCGGCCGGGCTGACCCGGGCGGCGATCTGGAAGCAGGTGCAGGCCCTGCGCGAGGCCGGGGTGGCGATCGAGGCTGCCGCCGGCCGCGGCTACGCCCTGGCCGCGCCGCTGGACCTGCTGGACGCGGCCGCCATCGAGCAGGTCCTGCCGGCCGACGCGCGCGCACGGCTGGCCGCGCTGGAAGTGGCCTGGAGCCTGGATTCGACCAATTCCGAACTGCTGCGCCGGCCGGCGCCGGCCGCAGGCTGCGCGGTGCTGCTGGCCGAGCGCCAGACCGGCGGGCGCGGCCGCCGCGGCCGGACTTGGGTGTCGCCGTTGGCCGCGCACGTATACCTGTCGCTGGCGCGCCGCTTCGACGGAGGCTTCGCCCAGCTGGCCGGGCTGAGCCTGGTCGCCGGCATCGCCGCGGCCGAGGCGGTGCGCGAGCTGGGCGTGGTCGGGTGTGGCCTGAAGTGGCCCAACGACCTGTGGGTGGACGGTCGCAAGCTGGGCGGCCTGCTGGTCGAGGGCGGCGGCGAAGCCGGCGGCCCGGCGCGGGCGGTGATCGGCCTGGGCCTCAACGTGCGCATGCCGGCCGTGCAGGCGGCGCGGATCGACCAGCCGTGGATCGACCTGCAGGCCTGCCTGCGGCCGCTGCCGGCGCGCAGCGCAGTGGTGGCGGCGGTGCTGGCGCGGCTGCTGCCGGCGTTGGACCTGTTCGCGGCCGAAGGCCTGGCGCCGTTCCTGCCGCGCTGGCGCGTGCTCGACCAACTGGCCGGCAAGCCGGTACGGGTGCAGCTGGGCGACGGTGTGTGCGAGGGCGTCGCCGAGGGCATCGCCGCCGACGGCGCACTGTGCCTGCGCGCTGCCGACGGCCTGCGTCAGCTGCATGCCGGCGAAGTCAGTGTGAGGCCGCTGGCGTGAGCGCGGGCCAGTGGCTGTTCGACTTGGGCAATACCCGGCTCAAGTGCGCGCCGCTGCTGGACGGTGGCCGCTGCGGGCCGGTGCGCGCGCTGGCGCACGAGGGCGGCGATTTCCTGGCCGCCCTGCGCGCGGCGCTGCCGGAGGGCGGCGAGGTGGCCTGGCTGGCCAGCGTGGCCGCGCCGGCGCTGGCCACGCAGGTGCTGGCGCTGCTGGCGCAGCGCTTCCGGCGGGTATCGCTGGCGCGCACCCAGGCCCGCTTCGACGGGCTGCAGATCGCTTACGCCGAACCGGCACGGCTGGGGGTGGACCGCTTCCTGGCCATGGCCGGCGCCCGCACGCGCGGGCCGGGACCGTGGCTGCTGGCGGGTGTCGGCACCGCCCTGACCCTGGACCTGGTCGACGCCGGCGGCCGCCACCTGGGCGGCCGCATCGCGCCCTCGCCGCGGCTGATGCGGCAGGCGCTGCATGGCGCCGCCGCACAATTGCCGGAAGCCGGCGGCCGCTACCAGGAATTCGCCGGCGACACCGCCGACGCGCTGGCCTCCGGCTGCGACGGTGCGGCCGCGGCGCTGGTCGCGGCCACGTTCGACGCGGCCAGCATCCGGCTGGGCCACGCGCCGACCCTGCTGCTGCACGGCGGCGGCGGTCAGGTCCTGCAATCGCTGCTGCCGCAGGCGCACTACGCCGAAGCGCTGGTGCTGGAGGGCCTGGCGCGCTGGGCGGCCGGCGCGGACGGCAATGACGGCGACCGCTCGCGGGCCGCGCCAGCGAACTGACACAATCGATCCCATGTTCGTGCGCGCGCTGATCCTGCTGCTGCTGTTCCTCAACCTTGGCGTGGCCGCCTGGTGGCTGACCCAGCCCGCGCCGGCGCCGCACCAGGCCGCCGTGCAGGTCCCGGGCGTGCCGCTGCTGGCGCTGGCCGAGGCCGGGGCCGGGGCGCCGGCAGCGGAATCCGCGTCGCCGCCTTCGGCCGAGGTTGCGAGCGCGGTGGAAAGTTCGCCGCCTGCCGCCGAACCGCCCAGCGTCGCGGTCCCCGCACCTGCGAGCACCACGCCGCCGGCGGCGAGCGTGCAGGCCAGCACGCCTTCGCCACCGCCCGCCGCCGCGCCGCCGGCCCCCGCCTGCATCGCCTTGGGCCCCTTCGCCGACGAAGCGGCCGCGCGCGCGGCGGTCGCGGCCTTGCAGCCGGCCCCCCTGCAACAGCGCCTGCGCGATCGCACGCCGCCGGCCAAGGGCTACAACGTGCTGCTGCCGCCGGCCAGCGACCGCGACGCTGCGCGCGTCCTGGCCGCGCGCGTGGGCCAGGCCGGCCTGGACGACTACCTGGTCATCGTCACCGGCCCCAACGCCAACGGCGTGGCGCTGGGCCGCTACAGCAGCGAGGAAGGCGCGCAGCGCCGGCTGGCGCAGGTGCGCGCGGCCGGCTTCGGCGAGGCCCGCATCGAACCGGCCACCCCCGCCGCCCCGGCCTGGTGGGCCGAACTGGAACTGCCGCCCGCCCAGGCCACGCAGCTGAAAGGGCAGCGCTGCAGTGCCCGCGGCGGCTGACGGGCCCGCCGCCAGCGCCTAGAATCCGGAACCGTCGCAACGCGCCGCTTTAGCTCAGTTGGTAGAGCAACTGATTTGTAATCAGTAGGTCGTCCGTTCGAATCGGACAAGCGGCACCATCTTCCGGCGCGACTCGCGCGCCGCGGCACAGCACGCTCCGGCCGATCGGCGGCTTCACGCATCTTGCACGGTGCCGCACTCACCTTGATCGGCAGCTGCCCGGTGTGTGTCTGGGGGGCGTGTCCAAATCCGCAAAGGAGGATCGAATGAAGCGTTTGATGCTGATGGCGATGCTGTCGCTGTTCTCGGTGGGCCTGCTGTCGGCCTGCAACACGGTCAAGGGCGCCGGCCAGGACGTGCAGAAGGTCGGCGAGAAGATCGAACAGAAGGCCGACGAAACCGGTGCGACCAAGCCCAACTGATCGCCTGTCTGCGTCGACCAAGGGCCGGCCCGTACCGGCCCTTTTTTCGTGCGCGGTCGTCGGCCGCCGCATGCCTGCGTGCCTTGGTGAAGCTGGCGCAACTAACGGCGCGTGCACCGGGGCTTGATCGGCGGGCAACGCCGCGGCAGGCACAGTCTGCGCAGGCCTGCAGCCTGCATGGCCCACTTTCCAATTCAGACAGAGGTGACTCATGAACAAGGACATCATTGCCGGCAACTGGAAGCAGTTGAAGGGCAGGGCCCAGGCTCGCTGGGGCGAACTGACCGACGACGTGTTCGACGTGGCCGAAGGCAATTCCGAGTACCTGTCCGGCAAGCTGCAGGAGCGCTATGGCTGGAACCGCGAGCGTGCCGAGAAGGAAGTGAAGGCCTTCGAGCGCGACTACAAGCACTGAGCGGCCGCGCGGCGATCGCGCCGCCGCGGCCCGAGTGCGACGCGGACAGAGGGGGCGGCCCGCCGGGCCGCCCCTTCGTGCCGCCGGTGGGGAACGCGGGAGAGGGCTGAGTGGCATGGCGTCGCGCCGGCCGCAACGGCCGGGACGGGTAAACTGGCCGCTTTCCCGCTCCTTCGCAGCTGCTAATGACCACCCGCGTCCTCACCGGCATCACCACGTCCGGCACGCCGCACCTGGGCAACTACGTCGGCGCCGTGCGCCCGGCCATCGCCGCCAGCCGCGCGCCGGACAGCGAGAGCTTCTTCTTCCTGGCCGATCTGCACAGCCTGATCAAGGCGCAGGACCCTGACCGGACCCAGCGCTCGACCCTGGAGATCGCCGCGACCTGGCTGGCCTGCGGGCTGGACCCGGGCAAGGTGTGGTTCTACCGCCAGAGCGACATCCCCGAGATCACCGAGCTGACCTGGCTGCTGACCTGCGTGGCCGGCAAGGGCATCCTCAACCGCGCCCACGCCTACAAAGCGGCGGTGGACAGGAACCGCGCCGACGGCGAGGACGACGACGCCGGCATCAGCGCCGGGTTGTTCATGTACCCGGTGCTGATGGCCGCCGACATCCTGATCTTCAACGCCCACAAGGTGCCGGTCGGCCGCGACCAGGTGCAGCACATCGAGATGGCGCGCGACTTCGGCCAGCGCTTCAACCACGTCTACGGCCAGGACTACTTCGTGCTGCCCGAGGCGGCGGTGGACGACAACGTGGCCACGCTGCCGGGTCTGGACGGGCGCAAGATGAGCAAGAGCTACGGCAACACCATCCCGCTGTTCGCCCCGCGCGAGGAACTGAAGAAGCTGGTGTTCTCGATCGTCACCGACTCGCGCGCGCCGGGCGAGCCGAAGGACAGCGAGGGCTCGGCGCTGTTCCAGCTCTACCAGGCCTTCGCCACGCCGGCCGAGACCGCGGCCTTCGCCCGGGCCTTTGCTGCCGGCATCGGCTGGGGCGAGGCCAAGCAGCAGCTGTTCGAGCGCATCGACGCGGAGATCGCGCCGGCGCGCGCGCGCTACCAGGAGCTGATGGCGCGACCGGGCGACATCGAGAAGATCCTGCGCGAAGGCGGGCGCCGGCTGCGCGAGCGGTACGCCACGCCGCTGCTGGCGCGGCTGCGCGCGGCGGTGGGGTTGCGCGACCTGGCGTCGGTGCCGGCAGCGGCGGTCGAGGACGGCGCGGCCAAGGCGCCGCCGCCGGCGTTCAAGCAGTACCGCGACAGCGACAACCGCTTCTACTTCAAGCTGCTCGACGGCGACGGCAGCCTGCTGGTGCAGAGCAATGGCTTCGACTCGCCGCGCGAGGCTGGCCAGCTGATCGCCGTGCTCAAGCAGGTCGAGCAGGCCGACGCGCTGGAGACGCCGGAGGTCGTGCTGCAGGTCGAGCCGCGGCGCGTGCTGGCGGCGCTAGCGCGGCTGCGCGAGGGCTGAAACGCGCTGCATGCCGCCGGGGCCGCGCGGGCCGGCGATCCGCGCGCCCTGCGACCAAGGCCGCATCGCGCCGGGCCTCGACGGGTCCCTAGAATCGTCCCCGACGCGGAGGACGATCATGTACACCCACGGCATCCACACCCTCGACACCGGCTTCCAGCGCCCGCGCTTCGACGCGGCCTACCTGGTGGTGGAGAACGACCGCGGCGCCTTCGTCGATTGCGGCACCAGCCATGCGCTGCCGCGCCTGCTGGCGGCGCTGGGCGAGGCCGGGCTGGCGCCGGCGGACGTGGATTTCCTGATCCTCACCCACGTGCACCTCGACCATGCCGGCGGCGCCGGCGCGCTGATGCGCGCGCTGCCCAACGCCCGGCTGGTGGTGCATCCGCGCGGGGCGCGCCACATGATCGACCCGGCCGCGCTGGTCGCCGGCGCCACCGCGGTCTACGGCGAGGCCGAGATGGCGCGCAGCTACGGCGAGATCGTGCCGGTGCCGGCCGAGCGCGTGAGCGTGGCCGAGGACGGCTATGTGGTCGACCTGGCCGGCCGGCCGCTGCTGTGCATCGACACGCCCGGGCACGCGCGCCACCATCTGGCCGTGTACGACGCGCGTGCCAAGGTCTGGATCACCGGCGACAGCTTCGGCCTGTCCTATCGCGAGCTGGACACGGAGCAAGGAGCGTTCATCCTGCCGACCAGCTCGCCGGTGCAGTTCGAGCCGGAGGCGATGAAGCATTCCATCGCGCGGATGCTGGAACAGCGGCCCGAAGGCATGCTGCTGACCCACTACGGCCGGGTCGGCGCCGACTTCGGCCAGGTGCGCAAGCTGGCCGGCGACCTGTGCGCGCAGATCGACGCGATGGTGGAACTGGCGCGCGCCGCGGACGACCGCGCCGACCGCCACCGGCGCCTGCTCGATGCCTTGTCGGCGCTGTACCTGCGGCGCACGCGCGAGCATGGCGTCGTCCTGGCCGACGCGCAGGTACTGGACCTGCTGGGCATGGACATCGAGCTCAACGCCCAGGGCCTGGCCTGCTGGCTGGACCGCGACCGCCGCTGAGGCCCTGCCGCGCGGGGCGTCTTCCGGGCCTGCCCGGGCCACCCGGTCCGCGTGCCGCGCGGGGGCGCCGCCGGGCAGGCCATGGATCGGCGGCGCACGGCGTG
>JASGEB010000046.1:0-2519 GCA_047606785.1 Pseudoxanthomonas sp. | reverse complement strand
GTGCTCGCCAAGCTGGCCGACCCGGCCCAGCGCGAGGCGGTCGAGGCCCTGCGCCGCGCGCGCTGGGCCGGCGGCGACGGCCCGCGTGCGCGCGAACTGCTGCGCCGCGCCTTCGCCCACGGCCCGGCCTGGAAGATCGCGCGCGGCGACGCCCGCGCCGGCGAGCTGCCGCCGCTGTATCCGCCGTCGCGCTGATGCCGCTGGCGCTGGTGCTGGATGCGCTCGAGCGCGCCGGCGCGCTGCAAGCCGGATAAATCTGCGACGATTCGACGCGATTCCTGCTGGGGGAAATGCCGTGCACTTCGCATCCCTTCCGTTCCTGCGCCGGCGTGTGTGGATCATCGTGGCGCTGGCTTCGGCATGGCTGCCGCCGGCGCAGGCCGCGCCCACCATCGCCCAGTTGCGCGGCTATGCCTTTCCGCTGGAGGTGGTGTCCGCGCCGCAGGCCGGGCGGGTGGCCTGGACGTCCGAACAGCGCGGCCTGCGCAACGTCTGGATCGCCGAGGCGCCGGCCTACGCGCCGCGCCGGCTGACCGATTATGCGCAGGACGACGGCCAGACCCTGTCCAGCCTGGCGATCTCCGCCGACGGCCGCCGCATCGTCTACGTGCGCGGCGGCGAGCACGGCGGCAACTGGGACCGCGGCAAGCCGTTCAATCCGGCCTCGCTGCCGGCTGGGGAGAAGGTCGAAATCTGGTCGATCGACAGCGCCGGCGGCGCGCCGAAACGGCTGGCCGAAGGCGACTACCCGGTGCTGTCGCCGGACGGCACCCGGGTGGCCTTCGTCCGCGACGGCC
Source organism: Pseudoxanthomonas sp. (assembly GCA_047606785.1). Classification (GTDB taxonomy): domain Bacteria; phylum Pseudomonadota; class Gammaproteobacteria; order Xanthomonadales; family Xanthomonadaceae; genus Pseudoxanthomonas_A. The sequence goes on along the minus strand of JASGEB010000046.1, from coordinate 1,722 downwards.
AGCCCTGGCAGGTGCCGGCCGATGGTTCGGCCGAGCCCAGGCAGTTGCTCTCCACCCGCGGCCGCGTCGGCAGCCTGGCCTGGTCGCCGGACGGCCGCGCGCTGGCCTTCGTCGCCGACCGCGATTCGCACGCGTTGATCGGCATCTACCGCAGCGCCGAGGTGCCGATCACCTGGGTGGACGCGTCGGTCGGCTTCGACGGCCAGCCGCGCTGGTCGCCGGACGGCCGGCAACTGCTGTTCGCGCGCCGGCCGCCGGCGCGCAAGCCGGAGGACTCGCGGGCGATCGCGCGGCCGTGGTCGATCTGGCAGGCCGACGCCGAGACCGGCGCGGCACGCGAGCGCTGGCGCAGCGGCAACGAGCGCCGCGATTCGTATCCGGGCGACCTGCTGGAATGGGCCGAGGGCGGAAGCATCGTGTTCGCCTCCTATCGCGACGGCTGGATGCACCTGTACGCACTGGCGCCCGCCGCCGCCGAGCCGCGGCTGCTGACGCCGGGCGACTTCCAGGTCGAACAGGCCAGGCTGAGCGCCGACCGCCGCAGCTTGGTCTACATCGCCAACACCGGGCCGTCGGCGGACGACGGCGAGCGCCGGCATGTGTTCCGGGTCGCGGCCGACGGTGCCTCGCCGCCGTCGATGCTGAGCGTCGGCAGCGGCTCGGAATGGTCGCCGGTGGAAGCGCGCGGCCAGTGGCTGTGCGTCAGCGCCGATGCCCGCCGGCCGCCGCTGCTGGCCCTGCTGGGTGGGGACGGCACGCCGCGCTTGCTGGAACGGGCCGATCCCGACTATCCCGTCGACGCCCTGGTCGTGCCGCGGCGGGTGCAGTTCCGCGCCGAGGACGGCAACCTGGTCCATGCGCAGCTGTTCGCGCCGGCGCAGGTGGCCGGCCGGCGCCAGGCGGTGGTGTTCGTGCACGGCGGCCCGCAGCGGCAGATGCTGCTGGGCTGGCACTACAGCGACTACTACGCCAACACTTACGCGGTGAACCAGTACCTGGCCGGCCACGGCTTCGTGGTGCTGTCGGTCAACTACCGGCTCGGCCCCGGCTACGGCTTCGACTACCACTTCCCGCTGCAGGCCGGCAGCGAAGGCGGCGCCGAATACCGCGACATCCGCGCCGCCGGTCGCTACCTGCAGGGCCTGGCGCAGGTGGACCCGCAGCGCATCGGCATCTACGGCGGTTCCTACGGCGGCTACCTGACCGCGATGGCGCTGGCCCACGATTCGGAGCTGTTCAAGGCCGGCGTGGACATCCACGGCGTGCACGACTGGACCTCCGACGACCGCCAGGCATTCGAGCCGCAGCGCTACGACAGCCCGGAGCAGGCCGAACGCGCGCGCCGCATCGCCTGGGAGGCTTCGCCGGTCGCGGCGGTCGCCGGCTGGAAGTCGCCGGTGCTGTTCATCCACGGCGACGACGACCGCAACGTCCACGTCGAGCAGACCATCGACCTGGTGCGGCAGCTAGACGGGCGCGGCGTCGACGACTCGGTCATTCTCCTGCCCGACGAATCGCACCACCTGGTGCGTTACGCCAACACCCTGCGGGTGGACGAGGCGACGGTGCGGTTCTTCGAGGAACATCTCGGCGATGCGGCCGCGGCAGGGCGATCCGCCGCAGCAGAAGCGCCATGAGCGAACCCGCCGCCGCCCCGCGCCGGCGCAGCGGCGGGCCGGGGACGGGCCGCACGGCGTAGTCCGCCGGCACGGGCGCGCGCCG
>JASGEB010000045.1:0-2610 GCA_047606785.1 Pseudoxanthomonas sp. | reverse complement strand
TGGCAATCGGATTGCTTGGTTTTCAGACCACCATTGCAAACCCTGTGACACTTTCGGGTATCGGCGTTCATTCCGGTGCCAATGTGTCGATCACTTTCTATCCGGCCGAAGCCGGCACCGGCGTCGTTTTCCAGCGTCTGCACGACAATGGCGACGTGACCGAGCTGCGCGCCGTTTCCTCTCAGGTCGGCAATACCGACCTCTGCACGGTTCTCGGTTTTTCTCCGGCGCGCTCGGTCGCGACGGTCGAGCACGTCATGGCTGCCATCTATGCGATCGGCCTCGACAACGTCGTTGTGGAAGTCACGGGTGCGGAAATGCCGATCATGGACGGCAGCTCCTATCCGTTCATCGAGGCAATCGAGCAGGCCGGCATCAAGTCGCTCGGCGTCAAGCGCCGCTATATCCGCGTCAACAAGCCGGTGCGGATCGAGGCTGGCGGTTCCTGGTGCGAATTCCGTCCCTATGACGGTACGCGCTTCGAGGTCGAGATCGATTTCGAATGCCCGCTGATCGGCCGCCAGAAGTGGGAAGGCGACCTGACCGCCGAGACCTTCAAGACCGAATTGTCGCGTGCCCGTACCTTCGGCTTCATGCGCGATGTCGAGCGCCTTTGGGCTTCGGGTCATGCGCTGGGGTCGTCGCTGGAAAACTCCGTCGTCATTTCCGACGACAACACGGTCATCAATGTCGAAGGCCTGCGTTACGCCAAGGATGAGTTCGTTCGTCACAAGACGCTGGACGCCGTCGGCGACCTGGCGCTGGCCGGCGCGCAATTCATCGGCTGTTACCGCTCTTATCGCGGCGGTCATCGCATGAATGCGAACGCTCTGAAGGCCTTGCTCAGCGATTCCACGGCTTATGACGTGGTCGAAACCTCGGCTCCGCGTCAGCGCGTTCACAGCCGCGATTTCGTCGCGGTCAACGCTCCCGAATTCGCTCCCTGGTCGGCGTGATCGTTCGGGACTGAGATGAGAAAAGCCGCTCGGTTCGAGCGGCTTTTTTATATCAAGAATAAACCTCCACCTACGGTGGAGGACTGGACGAGTTTTACACAGTAGTTGAGAGACCTCCTGCTTGAACCTCTGGTGTGGCCCAGACTTCAAACAAGGAGGTTATATGGATGAGCAATCGCTCTCGCATGCGACGTGGGACTGCAAATATCACGTTGTTTTTGGCAGCAAATACCGAACGAAAAGACTCTACGGGGATGTGCGTCGAGAGTTGGGTGAACTCTTACGTCGTCTGGCTCAGCAAAAGGGCTGCCAGATCGAAGAGGGTCATTTGATGCCCGATCATGTCCACATGTTGATATCGATCCCGCCGAAATACTCGGTCGCGCATATAGTTGGATTTTTGAAGGGCAAGACGGCTCTTTACATTGCCAACAAGTACGCGCGTAAGCGCCGCTACAAAGGGTATCACTTTTGGGCACGTGGGTATTTCGTGTCGACGACAGGCTATAACGAGCAGGTCGTCAGACAATATATCCGGAACCAAGAAAAGGCCGACAAAGCTTCCGACTTTGCCGACCTCTTTAATCGTAGCTACTAAGCGCTAACAAAACCACTTCTAGTGGTTCAAGCGCAGCGTTTCAAACCTCCACCTTTGGTGGAGGTCATGACTGTCTTTGGAGCGCCTCATGACGGATTTGCAGGCCATTCTCGACGGCATTTATGCCGAGCTTTTGCCGCGCATCGGCGAGGGCAAGGTTGCGGACTACATTCCGGAACTTGCAAAGGTCGATCCGAAGCAGTTCGGCATGGCCATCGCCACGGCGGACGGCGATCTCCATAGCATCGGCGATGCCGCCGTTCCCTTTTCCATCCAGAGTATTTCCAAGGTCTTCATGCTGACGCTGGCGCTCGGCAAGGTCGGGGAAAGCCTCTGGAAGCGCGTGGGCCGCGAGCCGTCCGGTACGGCCTTCAACTCCATCGTCCAGCTGGAGCGGGAGGAGGGCATACCGCGCAATCCCTTCATCAATGCGGGTGCGATCGCCGACAGCGATGTCGTGCTGGCGGGACACGAGCCGCGCGAGGCTATCGGCGAGTTGCTGCGCTTCGTGCGCTATGTTGCCGATGACGAGACGATCAGCATCGACGACAAGGTCGCGCGCTCGGAGACCCAGACGGGCTATCGCAATTTCGCGCTCGCTAATTTCATGCGCGCCTATGGCAATATCCACCATCCGGTCGAGCATGTGCTCGGCGTCTATTTCCATCAATGCGCGCTGTCGATGAGCTGCCGGCAGCTTGCCAAGGCGGGGCTTTATCTCGCCGCGCGCGGCAGCAACCCGATAACGGGACACTCCGTCGTCTCGCCGAAGCGGGCGCGGCGCATCAATGCGCTGATGCTCACCTGCGGCCACTACGATGGCTCTGGCGATTTCGCCTATCATGTCGGCCTGCCGGGCAAGAGCGGCGTCGGCGGCGGCATTCTGGCCGTGGCGCCGGGGATCGGCTCGATCGCCGTCTGGTCGCCGGGCCTCAATAAGGTCGGCAAGTCGCAGCTCGGCGCGGTGGCGCTGGAAATGCTTGCGGCGCGCACGGGCTGGTCGGTGTTCGGCGATTGACACGGTGTCTTCTCGCTGTGCTTTCTGCTATCAGCGTG
>JASGEB010000044.1:0-3440 GCA_047606785.1 Pseudoxanthomonas sp. | reverse complement strand
GATGGCGTTCCTGAAGGCGCAGTTGCCCAGGAACGCCTTCAGGAGCGTGGGGTGAAACCGCTTCGAGGTCGGCCGGATGCCCGGCCCGCGCTTGCGCGCGGGCGTTCGCGGCCGCGCAATCTGCCACCGGCAGATCGCAAGCGCGGCCGCTCACCCTGGCCGACCAGATGGCGTTCCTGAAGGCGCAGCTGCCCAGGAACGCCTTCCGGTGCGTGGGCTGAAAGTCCCTCCTTCATCCCCGCTTCCATCCGCGCGTGCTCAGCTGGCGCGCCCGCCCGGCACTCGGCTTGCCCCTGCCCCGGCGCGGGGAGGAAAATGTTCCATTGCCGTGGCAGTGCGCACCCGATGATCGATTCCGTCCGCTACCCCCTGCTGTCCCGCATCGACGCGCCGGCCGACCTGCGCCGGCTCGAGGAGGCGCAACTGGGCCAGCTGGTGGACGAACTGCGCGCCTACCTGATCGAGTCGGTCGGCCGCAGCGGCGGCCACTTCGGCGCCGGGCTGGGGGTGATCGAGCTGACCGTCGCCCTGCACTACCTGTTCGACACCCCCGACGACCGCCTGGTCTGGGACGTCGGCCACCAGACCTATCCGCACAAGATCCTCACCGGCCGCCGCGACCGCATCCACACGGTCAAGCAGGCCGGCGGCGTGACGCCGTTCCCCAAGCGCGAGGAGAGCGAGTACGACAGCTTCGGGGTGGGCCACTCGTCCACCTCGATCTCGGCCGCGCTGGGCATGGCCATCGCCAACGCTCGCGCCGGCGTCGAGCGCAAGGTGGTGGCGGTGATCGGCGACGGCGCGATGACCGCGGGCATGGCCTTCGAGGCGCTCAACCACGCCGGCGGCATGGACCCGGAGCCGGACATCCTGGTGGTGCTCAACGACAACCAGATGTCGATCTCCGAGAACGTCGGCGGCCTGACCAAGATGCTCGGCCGGCTCAGCAGCAGCCGCACCCTCAACGCCCTGCGCGAGGGCGGCAAGAAGCTGCTGGGCGACAAGCACAAGCCGCCGGCGCGCTTCATGCGCCGCTGGGAGGAGCACTGGAAGGGCATGTTCGTGCCGTCCACCCTGTTCGAGCAGATGGGCTTCCACTACACAGGCCCGATCGACGGCCACGACGTCGGCGCCCTGGTCGGCGCGCTGAAGACCATCCGCGGCCTCAAGGGCCCGCAGTTGCTGCACATCCTCACCACCAAGGGCAAGGGCTACGAACTGGCCGAGGGCGACCAGATCGGCTACCACGCGGTCGGCCCGTTCGATCCCGAGAAGGGCGTGGTCGGCAAGCCCGGCGCGAAGAAGCCGACCTACACCGATATTTTCAGTGACTGGCTGTGCGACATGGCCGCCGCCGACCCCAGGCTGCTGGGCATCACCCCGGCCATGCGCGAGGGCTCGGGGCTGGTGCGCTTCAGCAAGGAATACCCGCAGCGCTACTTCGACGTGGCCATCGCCGAGCAGCACGCGGTGACCCTGGCCGCCGGCATGGCCTGCGAAGGCGCGCGCCCGGTGGTGGCGATCTACTCCACCTTCCTGCAGCGCGCCTACGACCAGCTGGTGCACGACGTGGCGATCCAGAACCTCGACGTGCTGTTCGCCATCGACCGCGGCGGCGTGGTCGGCCCGGACGGCGCCACCCACGCCGGCAACCTCGACCTGAGCTACCTGCGCTGCGTGCCGAACATGCTGGTGATGGCCCCAGCCGACGAGAACGAATGCCGGCGGATGCTCAGCACCGGCCACCTCCACGCCGGCCCGGCGGCGGTGCGCTACCCGCGCGGCAGCGGCCCCGGGGTGGCGGTGGAAGCGACCCTGGACACCCTGCCGATCGGCAAGGCGCAGTTGCGCCGCCACGGCAGCCGGGTGGCGCTGCTGGCCTTCGGCGCGGTGGTGCCGGCGGCCGAAGCGGTAGCCGCCGAACTGGGCCTGAGCGTGGCCAACATGCGCTTCGTCAAGCCGCTGGACCGCGAGCTGGTGCTGGAACTGGCGCGCAGCCACGAAGGCCTGGTGACCGTCGAGGACAACGTGGTGGCCGGCGGCGCCGGCTCCGGCGTGGCCGAACTGCTGCATGCCGAAGGTGTGGACGTGCCGATCCTGCACCTGGGCCTGCCGGACGCATTCCAGCACCATGCCAGCCGCGAACAGCTGCTGGCCGAGGCCGGCATCGACGCCGCCGGCATCCGCACCGCGGTGCTGGCGCGCTGGCCGACCCTGCTGGACCACGCCCAGCCGCTGCTGGCCAGCGGCTGATCGCGGACGCGCCCATTCCGGCGCCCTACTCCGGCGCCTCCACCGTGTAGCCGCGCGCCGCCAGTCGCTGCAGCGGGCCATCCTGCTGCAGCGCCAGCGCCATGGTCAGGGTCGAGAAGGTGCTGGCGTTCTTCGCCAGCGCCGCCTGCGCCAGTTCCATCCAGTGGTCGATCGCGCGCTGGTTGAGATCGTCGATGCCCAGCTTGTGCGCCAGGCCGGTCTGGGTGACCGCCGCCACGCAGGCGCCGTACTGGTCGCCGGAGGGGATGCGCCGCAGCTGTTCGATGTCGCCCACCGCCCAGGCGTTGGCGCGGGCGCGGATGTTGCGCATGTCGCCGTCGATGCGGTCGAGCGTGCGCGCGAAGCACTCGCCGTCCCCCAGCGCGGTCCGGCGGAATTCCTTCAACGCGCCCCTGGGGTCGTCCAGCCTGACCGTCACCACCGACTTCACCTGCACCACGCCGTGGCGCCTGGCGGTATCGGCCACCAACTTCTGCACGATCGGATCCTGGCTCAGCCCGGAGCGGCGCATCGCCGCCTCGTAGAGTTCCTGCGCGGCGAAGATCGGCCGCCATTTCTCCACCCCGCGATCGCCGCCGATGTAGCGCGCCTTCAGCGCCTGCCAGCGCGCGTACTGCTCCGGCGGCAGGACCTCCCGCAGGGTCTTGCCGTCCGGGTTCTGGCGCGCCTTGAGCAGCGAGGGCAGCAGCAACAGCGTGCCGAAGAAGCCACGCCCGCTGTCGAGCGCGGCGTAGGGCGCCGACAGCACCTCCTGCGAGGAGGCGATGGCCGCCTCCACGTCCTGCGAGCGCCACTCCATCCGCTTCGGCAGCGGCGAGAGCGTGCCGAGCACCCACAGCACATGGCCCTGTGCGTCGCTGACCTTCCACATGCCCGGCCCCGGCTGCGCGCCGGAGACCACCACCTGCTGCAGATCGACGATGGCCGGCTGGGCGGGTGCGGCCGAGTTGCCGGATGGCGGCGATGCGGCAGGGTCGGCGGCGGTCTGCTGCGCCCGCAGCGGTGCGGCGGCGAGGACGATGGGTAGCAGCAGCCAGGCCGGGAGTGGAAAGCGCATCCGTCGACTCCCGCCGTAGGAACGCACCGCAGGGGCGCGAAAGGGCCTTCGCGCGAAGGCCCGTTCGCGCCCCTGCGGTGGGGTCCAACGGCGGGAGTCGACGGATGCG
>JASGEB010000043.1:0-20646 GCA_047606785.1 Pseudoxanthomonas sp. | reverse complement strand
CGCACCACCAGCCGGCCGCCGGCCATGCCCTTGCCGACGTAGTCGTTGGCCTCGCCCTCGATCTCCATGTGCAGGCCGCCGGCGTTGAACGCGCCGAAGCTCTGCCCGGCGGTGCCGCGGAAGCGCAGGCTGATCGGCGCGTCGCTCATGCCATGGTTGCCGTGGGCGCGGGCGATCGCGCCGGACAGGCGGGTGCCGATCGAGCGGTCGGTGTTGTGGATCAGCAGGCGGTGCTCGCCGCCGGCCTTGTCGGCGATGGCGCCGGCGAGCAGACCGTCGAGCTGGGTGGCCAGGCTGTCGGGCGATTCGTACAGGCGCTGGGCGGCGCAGAAGTCCGGGCCGCTGGCCGCCGGCGCCAGCAGCGCCGACAGGTCCAGGCGCACGCCCTCGCGCGGGGCGAGGTCGAGCTGCTCGAGCAGGTCGGTGCGGCCGACGATCTCGTCCAGCGAGCGAGCGCCCAGATGGGACAGCCACTGCCGCACTTCCTCGGCCAGCAGGCGGAAGAAGTTCTCCACCCGCTCGGGCAGGCCGGTGAAGTACTCGCTGCGCAGGCGCTCGTCCTGGGTGGCCACGCCGGTGGCGCAGTTGTTGAGGTGGCAGATGCGCAGGTACTTGCAGCCCAGCACGATCATCGGCGCGGTGCCGAAGCCGAAGCTGTCGGCGCCCAGCAGCGCCGCCTTGACCACGTCCAGGCCGGTCTTCAGGCCGCCGTCGGTCTGCAGGATGGCGCGCTCGCGCAGCTGGTTCTGCACCAGCGCGTGGTGGGCCTCGGCCACGCCCAGTTCCCAGGGCACGCCGGCGTAGCGGATCGAGCTGATCGGCGAGGCGCCGGTGCCGCCGTCGTGGCCGGATACGGTGATCAGGTCGGCGCCGGCCTTGACCACACCGGCGGCAATGGTGCCCACGCCGGCATGGCTGACCAGCTTGACCGACACCAGCGCGCTCGGATTGACCTGCTTGAGGTCGTAGATCAGCTGGGCCAGGTCCTCGATCGAGTAGATGTCGTGGTGCGGCGGCGGGCTGATCAGGCCGATGCCGGGGCGGGCGTAGCGCAGGCGGGCGATGGTCTCGTTGACCTTGTGCCCGGGCAGCTGGCCGCCCTCGCCCGGCTTGGCGCCCTGGGCGACCTTGATCTGCAGCACCTCGGCGTTGACCAGGTACTCGGGGGTGACGCCGAAGCGGCCGGAGGCGACCTGCTTGATCTTGGAACGCTTGTCGGTGCCATAGCGGGCCGGGTCCTCGCCGCCCTCGCCGGAATTGGAGCGCCCGCCGAGGCGGTTCATCGCGATCGCCAGCGCCTCGTGCGCCTCCGGCGACAGCGCGCCCAGCGAGATCGCGGCGGTGTCGAAGCGGCGCAGTACGTCGGCGGCCGGCGCGACTTCGTCCAGCGGCGTGGGCGTGGCGGCCCGCTTGAGCTGCAGCAGGTCACGCAGCGCCGACGGCGGCCGCGCGTGCACCGCCTCGGCGTAGCGCCGCCAGTCGGCCACGTCGCCGCTGCGGGTGGCCTTCTGCAGGCTCACCACCACGTCCGGGTTGTACATGTGGTACTCGCCGCCGTGCACGTACTTGAGCAGGCCGCCGATCTCCGGCCGCGCCAGCTCGTTGGCGGCGCGCTCGGCCAGCTGGCGCGCTTCGGTGTCCAGCCGCGCCAGGCCCACCCCGCCGACCCGGCTGTGGGTGCCGGGGAAGCACAGCTCGACCACCTCCGGTTCCAGGCCGACGATCTCGAACAGCTGCGCGCCGCGGTAGCTGGCGATGGTGCAGATGCCCATCTTGGAGATGATCTTGGACAGGCCCTTGCAGATGCCCTTGCGGTAGCTGCGGCCGATCTCGGCCTGCTGGCCGCCCTTCTTGAGCTTGAGGATGCCGCGCCGGCCCAGGTCGAACAGGGTCTGGTAGGCCAGGTACGGGTACACCGCGGTGGCGCCCACCCCGATCAGGCAGGCCATGTGGTGGGCGTCACGCGCGGTGCCGGTCTCGATGATCAGATTGACGTCGCAGCGCAGGCCCTTTTCCGACAGGTGGTGGTGGACCGCGCCGGTGGCCAGCAGGGCGTGCGCCATCGGCCGGCCCGGCTGCGGGTAGCGGTCGGACAGCAGCAGCGCGACCATGCCTTCGCGCGCCGCCGCCTCGGCGTCGCGGCAGATCCGCTCCAGCCCGGCCTTCAGGCCTTCCTCGGGCGAATACGACAGGTCGATCAGGCGGTTGCGGTCGCCGGCGTACTGCTCCATCTTGAACAGCTGGCGCAGCTTGCGTTGGGACAGCACCGGCGAGTTGAGGATGACGTGGTTCACCGTCTCCGGGCCGGCGTGGAAGATGTTGGTCTCCCTGCCCAGCTGCGTGTACAGCGACATCACGCAGTCCTCGCGCAGCGGGTCGATCGGCGGGTTGGTCACCTGCGCGAAGGCCTGGCGGAAGTAGTCATACAGCGGCCGGGTCTGGCGGCTGAGCACGGCCATGGGGGTGTCGTCGCCCATCGAGCCGGTGGCCTCCTGCTCGGTCTCGGCCAGCGGCCGCAGCACGTTCTCCACTTCCTCGCTGCTGAGCTGGAACAGCTTGTGGTAGCTGCGCAGGGTGGCCTCGTCGAACGGCTCCTCCACCAGCGAGGGATCGATCAGCTCGGTCTGCAGGAAGGTCACGCCCTGATGCAGCCACTGCTTGTACGGCGCGCGCCCGCGGTTGATGCGGTCGATGGCGTCGGAGTCGAGCAGGTCGCCGCGCTTGAGGTCGATCGCCATCATCTCGCCGGGGCCGAGCTTGCCCTTGCGGGCGATGCGCTCGGCCGGCACTTCCCACACGCCGGCCTCGGAGGCGACCAGGAAGTGGCGGTCGGAGGTGAGCAGCCAGCGCGACGGGCGCAGGCCGTTGCGGTCGAGCATGCACGCGGTGTAGCGCGCGTCCATCGACACGATCCCGGCCGGGCCGTCCCACGGCTCGGTGTTGAGGCCGTAGAACTCGTAGAACGCGGCCAGGTCGGCGTCCTTGAACTCCAGCGCCTGGGTCGCCGGCGGCACCAGGATGCGCAGCGCCTGCAGCAGGTCCATGCCGCCGGCGGTGAGCAGCTCGAGCATGTTGTCCAGGCTCTGCGAGTCCGAGCCGTGCATGGAGATCACCGGGTCGAACTGGGCGATGTCGAACTTCGGCGTCTTCCACACCTTGCTGCGCGCCTGCGCCCAGCGGCGGTTGCCCTCGATGGTGTTGATCTCGCCGTTGTGGGCGAGCATGCGGAACGGATGCGCCAGCGGCCAGCGCGGCAGGGTGTTGGTGGAGAAGCGCTGGTGGAAGACGACCGCGCTGGAGGCCAGGTCGCCGCGCTGCAGGTCCTGGAAGAACAGCGCCAGCTTGTCCGGCAGGACCATGCCCTTGTAGCCGATGCTGTCCGGCGAAAGCGTCACCACGTAGAAATCCGCGCTGACTTCGCGCAGCGCCTGCTCGGCGCGCCGGCGCGCCAGGAACAGCGCCAGCGCGAACGCGTCCGCCTCCTGGCCCAGGCCGGCATCGACGAACACCTGGGCGATCGCCGGCAGGGTCTCGCGCGCCAGCGCGCCGCACACCGACACGTCGGTCGGCGGCGTGCGCCAGCCGCGCACTTCCACCCCGGCCACGTGCAGCTGGTTCTCCAGTTCCTCGCGGCAGCGCGCGGCCAGGGCCGGATCGCGCGGCAGGAACACCAGGCCGGCGGCGAAGCGCGGACCGACGGCGATGTTGGCCTCGCACGCCAGCGCCCGCAGGAACGCCTGCGGGCGACGGATCAGCAGGCCGCAGCCATCGCCGGTCAGGCCGTCGGCGGCCACGCCGCCGCGGTGGGTCATGCGCGAGAGCGCGGCGATGGCGGTGTCGACCAGCGCACGCGAAGGCTGGTCGTCCAGCTGCGCGATCATGCCGAAGCCGCAGGCATCGCGTTCGTCGTTGGGGTCGTACAGCCCGTGGCGGTTGCGAAGGGCCATCACTGCCTACCTCATGGGGAAAGTCGAGCGGCACCCGAGCCCTGCATGGGCGGCGCTAAGGCATCAGGAAAAAGGTGTCGCCGGGCCATCGATCACACCACAGCTGATGCATCGCCGCAATATGCTCATATCGTTGCATTGGCAACTTTTGCCGGGAAACTCCGCTTCTTCGTTCTGCCCGCAGGAGCGCACCGCAGGGGCGTGATGGGGCTTTCGCGCGAAAAGCCCTTTCGCGCCCCTGCGGTGCGCTCCTACGAAATGCGGGCGGAAGGCAAGCGCCGCCCCTAGCCGCAGCGCACCGACACCACCGCACCCTTGTCGTCCAGCTCGACGTTCAGCCGCGCGGCGTCGAATTCCAGCGACACCGGCTGGTCGGGCTTGAGCGCGCGCACGTGCGTCGCGCCGGTGTCCTTGCGCGCCTGCTCCAGGTCGGCGGCGGCGGGGGTCTTGCCGACCAGCCACTGCGCCTGGCCGTCGTTGCAGGCGGCCGCGTCGGCCGGCGGTGGCGCGACCGGCGCCGGATCGGCATCGGCCGCCGCCTGTGCCTGCGACTGCGCGGCGGCCTGTTCCTGCTCGTCCGGCAGCGGCGGCGCGCCGCAGGCGGCCAGCAGCAGGATCGGGAGCAACAGGCAAGGCAGGCGTGGCATGGTCGGGGCGTTCCGGCGTGGGGGGACCGCAGCATCGCGCGCGGTGCATTGGAAGGAAGTTAAACACGAGTGCGAGCGGCCACGCACGCCTCGCCGGCCGCTGCATCGCGGCCGCCGCCGCCGCGCCCGCGCAGCCACGCTTCGAGCGCGCCCGGATGAGGGAATTTACGCAGGTTTTACGGCGTGCCGCCGGGCCATGGCTGGCACCTTTACGGCGGCCGGGACGACAGTGCGATCCCCGATCCGACGGACCTGTTTCCATGCCCGGCTGGCTTTCATTGGTGTGCGGGATCGCCGTGCTGATCGCGGCGGCCTACCTGCTGTACGTCGTGCTGCGGCCGGAACGGTTCTGAGGACGCGACGATGAGCGAAACCCTTCTCGTCTACGCGCTGGCGATCGTGCTGGCGTGGCCGCTGGGGCGCTACCTGGCGGCGGTGATGCGCGGCGCGCCGATGCGCGGCGATGCATTGTTCGGCTGGATCGAACGCCCGCTCTATGCGCTGCTCGGCACGCGGCCGGGGCAGGGCATGTCCTGGCGCGGCTACGTGCGCGCGTTCCTGCTCAGCAACCTGGTGATGGGGCTGCTGGTGTGGGGCGTGTTCGTGACCCAGGCCTGGCTGCCCTTCAATCCCGACGCCATCCCGAACCTGCGCTGGGACACCGCGCTGCACACGATGCTGTCGTTCCTCGCCAACACCGACCAGCAGCACTACGCTGGGCAGGCGCAGCTGTCCTACCTGGCGCAGACGACCGCCGTGGTCGGCCTGCAGGTGGCCACGCCGATGATGGGCCTGGCGCTGGCGGTGGCGACGCTGCGCGCGCTGTTCGGCGGGCGAGCGGTCGCACGCCCGGCCGATGCCCTGTCGGCATCGGCCGCGACCGGGCCGGACGATCAGGAGGCGACGATGTCGCGCCAGGGACGGCCGAGCGCAGTTGCCGAACAAGGCCGCGACGATGCGATCGACGTCGGCAACTACTGGGCCGACTTGATCCGCCCGAGCGTGCGCGTCCTGTTGCCGCTGTGCCTGCTGTGGACGCTGCTGCTGGGCTGGCAGGGCGTGCCCTCGACGCTGCACGGCGCGGCGCTGGCGCAGCCGCTCGACGCCAGCGCCGGCATGGCCGAGCAGAAGATCCCGGTCGGCCCGGTCGCGGCGATGGTCGCGGTCAAGCAGCTGGGCACCAACGGCGGCGGCTGGTACGGCCCCAACAGCACGATGGCGCTGGAGAACCCCACGCCGCTGGCCAACCTGCTGGAGACGCTGGCGATCGTGCTGCTGCCCTTCAGCGTGGTGTTCATGGTCGGCTTCCTGACCGGCCGCAAGCGGCTGGCGGCGCTGGTGTTCGGCACGATGCTGCTGATGTCGGCGGCGTCCACCGCGCTGCTGCAGTGGTCGGAGGCGCATTCGGCGAGCGCCGCCTCGGCGGCGCTGATGGAAGGCAAGGAAGTGCGGATCGGCGCCGACGCGTCCGCGCTGTGGGCCGCGCTGACCACCCAGACCTCCAACGGCTCGGTCAACGCGATGCACGATTCGCTGGCGCCGCTGAGCGGGCTGGTGGCGCTGGTGGACATGCTGATCAACGCGATCTGGGGCGGCATCGGCTGCGGCCTGCAGCAGTTCATCGTCTACCTGCTGCTGGGCGTGTTCCTGGCCGGGCTGATGACCGGGCGCACGCCGGAACTGTTCGGCCGCAAGATCGAGGCGCGCGAGGTGCAGCTGCTGGCGCTGCTGATCCTGCTGCAGCCGCTGGCGGTGCTCGGCCTGACCGCGCTGACCCTGGCGCTGCCGCAGTTCACCGCCAACTCGAACCCCGGCTTCCACGGCATCAGCCAGGTGTTCTACGAGTACGCCTCGGCGTTCGCCAACAACGGCTCCGGTTTCGAGGGCCTGGGCGACGCCAGCTACTGGTGGAACCTGAGCTGTTCGCTGGTGCTGGCGCTGGGCCGCTACCCGGCGCTGATCGTGCCGCTGGTCGTGGCCGCGCGGCTGGCGGGCAAGCGCCGCGCGCCGGAATCGGCCGGCAGCCTGCAGATCGAGACCCCGACCTTCGCGCTGACCCTGGTCGCGGTGATCGTGATCCTCACCGTGCTGCAGTTCATGCCGGCACTGGTGCTGGGCCCGGTCGCCGAACAGCTGTCGCTCTGAGAACCTACCCATGAATACCCCTGCTTCCACCGAAAAGCGCGTGCGCGCGCAACCCCGGCTGCTCGACGGCGCGGCGCTCGCCGCCGCCAGCCGCGACGCCTTCCTCAAGCTGACCCCGCGGCACCTGCTGCGCAGCCCGGTGATGGCGGTGGTGATGGCCGGCACGCTGTTGTCGGCGCTGGTCACCGCCAGTGGCAACGCGCCGGCCGGCTTCGGCTGGGCGGTCACCGCGATCCTGTTCGCCACCGTGCTGTTCGGCAACTTCGCCGAGGCGATCGCCGAGGCGCGCGGGCGCGGCCAGGCCGCCTCGCTGCGGCGCGCGCGCCAGGACCTGGTCGCGCGCCGGCTCGACGACGGCCGCGAGACCCGGGTGCCGGCCGCCGAGCTGCGTCCGGGCGACCAGGTGATCGTCTCCGAAGGCGAGTTCGTGCCCGCCGACGGCGAGATCGTGCGCGGTGTGGCGACGATCAACGAGGCCGCGGTGACCGGCGAGTCCGCGCCGGTGCTGCGCGAGGCCGGCACCGACCGCAGCGGCGTGATCGGCGGTACCCGGGTGCTGTCCGACGAGATCGTGTTCAAGGTCACCGCCGAGCCCGGCCACAGCTTCCTGGACCGGATGATCGCGCTGGTCGAGGGCGCCAACCGGCAGAAGACGCCGAACGAGATCGCGCTGACCCTGCTGTTGGCGGCGATGACGCTGACCTTCCTGATCGTGGTCGCCACGCTGCCGGCGATCGCCGGCTTCGTCGGGGTGAAGCTGAACCCGCTGCTGCTGATCGCGCTGCTGGTGTGCCTGATCCCGACCACGATCGGCGGACTGCTGCCGGCGATCGGCATCGCCGGCATGAACCGCGCGCTGGCCGCCAACGTGCTGGCCAAGTCCGGCAAGGCGGTGGAGGTGGCCGGCGACGTCGACGTGCTGCTGCTCGACAAGACCGGCACGATCACCCACGGCGACCGGCAGGCGACCGCGTTCCACCCGCTGGCCGGGATCGACCGCAGCCAGCTGCGCGACGCGGCGATGCTGGCCTCGTTGGCCGACCCGACCCCGGAGGGCAAGTCGATCGTGCGCCTGGCGCGCGAGCAGGGCGCGGAGCCGGTCGAACCGGATGATGCGCACTTCATCCCCTTCACCGCGCAGACCCGCATGTCCGGCGTGGATCTCGACGGGCGCGCGATCCGCAAGGGCGCGGGCGACGCGATCGCGGCCTGGGTGCAGACCCAGGGCGCGACGGTCTCGCCGGAACTGGCCGGGCGCATCGAGCAGGTCGCGCGCGGCGGCGCCACCCCGCTGGTGGTGGCCGAGGGCCGCCACGTGCTCGGCGTGGTCGAGCTGAGCGACGTGGTCAAGCACGGCATCAAGGAGAAGTTCGCGCAGCTGCGGGCGATGGGCATCAAGACGGTGATGATCACCGGCGACAACCCGCTCACCGCCGCGGCGATCGCCGCCGAGGCCGGCGTCGACGACTACATCGCCCAGGCCCGGCCGGAGGACAAGCTGGCGCGGATCCGCGCCGAGCAGGCGGCGGGGCGGCTGGTGGCGATGGTCGGCGACGGCACCAACGACGCCCCGGCGCTGGCCCAGGCCGACGTCGGCCTGGCGATGAACTCCGGCACCCAGGCCGCCAAGGAGGCCGGCAACATGGTCGACCTGGATTCCGATCCGGCCAAGCTGTTGGCGGTGGTGGAGGTCGGCAAGCAGCAGCTGATCACCCGCGGCGCGCTGACCACCTTCTCGCTGGCCAACGACGTCTCCAAGTACTTCGCGATATTGCCGGCGCTGTTCGCCGCGGCATTGCCGTCGATGGCGGCGCTGAACGTGATGCAGCTGGCGAGCCCGCGCAACGCGGTGCTGGCGGCGCTGGTGTTCAACGCGCTGATCATCCCGGCGCTGATCCCGCTGGCGCTGCGCGGGGTGCGCTTCCGCCCGGCCGGCGCGACCTCGCTGCTGCGCCGGAACATGCTGATCTACGGCGTCGGCGGCGTGCTGCTGCCGTTCGCCGGGATCAAGCTGATCGACATGGCGCTGGCCGCCGTCTCCGCCACCTGAGGAACCGACCATGGACAAGACCGCAACTCCCGCCACGACCCTGCCGCTGCGCGACGGCGGCGCCTGGCGCGCCTCGCTGGCGCTGGCGCCGGTGGTGCTGCTCGGCTTCGGCCTGCTGTACTCGCTGCTGGCCACCGGCATCGCCGGCGCACTGTTCCCGGCGCAGGCGACCGGCTCGTTGGTCGAGCGCGACGGCCGCGTGGTCGGCTCGGCGCTGGTCGCGCAGCCGTTCGCCGACGCGCGCTACTTCCAGCCACGCCCGTCGGCGGCCAAGTACGACCCGACGGCCGCGGCCGGCAGCAACCAGGCGCGTTCCAATCCCGAGCTGGTCCAGCGCATCGCCGATGCCCGCAAGGCCGTGGCCGCGCGCGACGGGGTCGCCGAGGACGCGGTCGCGCCGGACCTGCTGACCCAGTCCGGCAGCGGCCTGGACCCGCACGTCTCGGTGGCCGCCGCGCGCCAGCAGGTCGCGCGCGTCGCCAGTGCGCGCGGGCTGCCCGAGGCGCGCGTGCAGGCGCTGCTGGACGCGCAGGTCGAGCCGCGCCAGTTCGGCGTGCTCGGCCAGCCGCGGGTCAACGTGCTGCAGCTCAACCTGGCGCTGGACGCGGCGGGGCATTGATCGCATCGCCGTAGGCACGGCAGGTTCTCCGCCACAATCCCCGCCATGACCGACGCCCGCACCCAACAGGCCGACGCGCTGATCGGCGAACTGCGGCGCGAGCGCGGTGGCCGCCTGACCGTGTTCCTCGGCGCCGCGCCCGGGGTCGGCAAGACCTACGCGATGCTGTCGCGGGCGCGCGAGCGGTTGCGCCAGGGCGTGGACGTGGCCGCCGGCATCGTCGAGACCCATGGCCGCGCCGAGACCGCCGCGCTGCTCGACGGCCTGCCGCTGCTGCCGCGCAAGCGCTTGGCCTATCAGGGACGCACGCTGGAGGAACTGGACCTGGACGCGCTGCTGGCGCGCCGGCCGCAACTGGCGCTGGTCGACGAGCTGGCGCACCGCAACGCGCCGGGCAGCCGCCACCAGCGCCGCTGGCAGGACGTGGTGGAACTGCTCGACGCCGGCATCGACGTCTACACCACGGTCAACATCCAGCACCTGGAAAGCCTCAATGACGTGGTCCACCGCATCACCGGGGTGCGCGTGTCCGAGACCGTGCCGGACGCGGTGTTCGACCGCCTGCGCGACATCGTGCTGGTCGACCTGCCGCCGCGCGAGCTGATCGAGCGCCTGCAGCAGGGCAAGGTCTACCTGCCCGAGCAGGCGGCGCAGGCGCTGCAGGCGTTCTTCTCGCCGTCCAACCTGGCGGCGCTGCGCGAGCTGGCGATGCAGACCGCCGCCGACCGCGTCGACAGCGACCTGCGCGACGCCCGGGCCGCGCGCGGCCTGCCCGGCACCGCCGCGCTGCGCCGGCGGGTGGTGGTGGCGATCGACGGCCGCGGCGGTTCCGAGTACCTGGTGCGGGTGGCGCGGCGGCTGTCCGAGCGCCGCGACGCGCCCTGGACCGTGGCGACGGTGCAGACCCGCACCGTCGCCGATGCCGCCTGGCAGCTGGAGATCGACCGCGCCTTCGCGCTGGCGTGCCGGCTCGGCGGCGACACCGCGCTGCTGCACGGCGCCAGCGTCGCCGACGCGTTGCTGGACTTCGCCGCGCACAACGGCGTGTCCACGCTGGTGCTCGGGCGCACCCGCGAACGGCCGCTGGCGCGGATGTTCAACCGCACCCTGACCCAGCAGCTGCTGCAGCGCGGCGCGCACTACGAACTGGTGATCGTCAGCTCCGCCGACGCGCGTGCCCGTTCGCGCCGGCAATGGCGGCGCCCGGGCCAGTGGCTGCGCCGCTACGACCTCGCCTACGCCGCACTCGCCGCCGCCGGCGCGGTCGGCGTGGCCTGGCTGCTGCAGCGCTGGACCGACATCGACGACCTGTCGATGGTGTTCATCGTCGCGGTGGTGCTGGTCGCCGCGCGCACGCGCATGGCCGCCGCGGTGCTGGCGGCGTTGCTGAGCTTCTTCGCCTACAACTTCTTCTTCATCGAGCCGCGCTTCACCCTCAACATCAGCGCGCGCCAGGGCGTGGTGACGGTGCTGCTGTTCCTGATCGCCGCGCTGGTCGCCGGGCGCCTGGCCTCGCGGCTGCGCAGCCAGGTACTGGCGCTGCGCGCGGCCAACGCGCACGCCGACGCGCTGCAGGCGCTCGGGCGCCGGCTCGGCGCGGCCGCCGACCTGGGGCAGGTGCTCGATGCCGGCCGGCGCGCGCTGTCCAGCGCGCTCGACGCCGAGGTCTGGCTGCGCCTGGAACAGCGCGAGAGCGATCCGGGCGCGGGCCTGAGCGAGCTGGACCGCAGCGCCGCCGACTGGACCCAGCGCCACGGCCAGCCCGCCGGCCGCTACACCGACACCCTCGCCGGCGCGGGCTGGTGGTGCCTGCCGGTGCGCGCCGAGCGCGGCACGCTGGGCGTGGCGGCGCTGCGCTTCGACGCCGCGCAGCCGCGCCCGACCCTGGAACAGCGGCGCCTGGCCGAGGCGATGGTCGAGGACATCGGCCAGGCCGCGCTGCGCACGCGCCTGGTCGCCGACCTGGAGAGCGCGCGCGTCAGCGGCGAGACCGAGCGGCTGCGCTCGGCCCTGCTGTCCTCGGTCTCGCACGACCTGCGCTCGCCGCTGGCCTCGATGATCGGCTCGGCCAGCAGCCTGGCCAGCTACGGCGAGCAGATGGACGCCGCCGACCGCCGCACCCTGCTGGAGACGATCCAGCTCGAGGGCGAGCGGCTGGACCGCTACATCCAGAACCTGCTCGACATGACCCGGCTCGGCCACACCGGGCTGAGCCTCAACCGCGACTGGATCGGCGTGGACGAGCTGGTCGGCTCGGCGATGCGGCGGCTGCAGCGCTACCAGCCGCAGGCGAAGGTGGACCTGGCGCTGGCGCCGGACCTGCCGCCGATCTGGGTGCACCCGGCGCTGGTGGAGCAGGCGGTGTTCAACGTGCTGGAGAACGCCGCCAAGTTCTCGCCCCCGGGCGAGCCGGTGACGGTGGACGCGCGGCTGCGCGAGGGCGCGCTGCGCATCGACGTGGCCGACCGTGGCCCGGGCATCCCCGAGGATGAGCGCGCGCGCATCTTCGACATGTTCTACAGCGTCGAGCGCGGCGACCGCAGCCGCCACGGCACCGGGCTGGGGCTGACCATCTGCCAGGGCATGATCGGCGCGCACGGCGGCAGCGTTGAGGCGCTGGCCGGCGCCGATGGCCGCGGCACGCTGATCCGCATTACCCTGCCGCTGCTGCAGCCCGCCCCGCCCACCCGTGCCGATGACGACTGACCCTGCTTCCGCGATTCCCGCCCCGCGCGTGCTGGTGATCGACGACGAGCCGCAGATCCGCCGCTTCCTCGACATCAGCCTGCGCGCGCAGGGCTACCGGGTGCTGCAGGCCGCCACCGGCGAGGACGGGCTGGCGACGCTGGCCGGGCAGGGCGCCGAGCTGGTGGTGCTCGACATCGGCCTGCCCGACCGCGACGGCCACGAGGTGCTGCGCGCGATCCGCGAGTGGTCGGCGGTGCCGGTGATCATGCTGACCGTGCGCGCCGGCGAGGCCGAGAAGGTGGCCGCGCTCGACGCCGGCGCCAACGACTACGTGACCAAGCCGTTCGGGGTGCAGGAACTGATGGCGCGGATCCGCGCGCTGCTGCGGCAATCGGCGAGCGGCCCGGCCGGCGCCGAGGAAGCGGTGTTCGACGATGGCCACCTGCACGTGCACCTGGGCCTGCGCGAGGTCACCCTCGCCGGCGAGGCGCTGGCGCTGAGCCGCAAGGAATACGCGCTGCTGGCCTTGCTGCTCAAGCATGCCGGGCGGGTGGTCACCCAGCCGCAGCTGCTGCGCGAGCTGTGGGGGCCGACCCACGAGGGCGATACCCACTACCTGCGCATCCTGCTCGGCAAGCTGCGGCAGAAGCTCGGCGACGACGCCGCCGCGCCGCGCTACATCGCCACCGAGCCGGGCGTCGGCCTGCGCTTCATCGGCGCCGCGCGCTGAGCCGGCGCGCGCCGATCAGCGGGCAGCGCGCCGTCAACGCGCGCGGGCGGCGGTGAAACCGCGCCGCCTCAACCGCAGGTCAGCTTGACGATGCGCTCGGCCTCGTCGAGGTGGATGTTCAGGCGGTCGACGTGGTAGTCCATGGTCGCCACCATGCCGGGGTGGATCACCCGCACGGCGCGCGAGCCCGAATCGGAGATCAGGCGCTGGACCAATTCCGGCGTGGCCGGCTGGCCGACCGCGCCGCCCAGTCCGTCGACATTGCATACCGCATCGGCCGGCGCGGCGCCCTTGGCCGGCACCGCCTGCGCCGCGCCGGCGGGGGTGGCCGGCGTGGTGGATGCGCAGGCGGAAAGGGCCAGCACGGCGGAAGCGGCAAGGGCGGTGCGCATCGGAGGCTCCTGCGGAAGCGGACGGCCGCAGTATGCCCGCGCCGGCGACGATGCTGTCTCAGCCCGACTCGGACACGACGGCCTGCGCTTCGACCAGGCGCAGGAACAGCCGGGCCAGGGTGACCACGTCCTGGTGGTTGTGCGCGGCGACGCGGTGGACGTTGCCGGCGTCGCCGCCGCGCAGGTAGTCCAGCCAGGCGGCGGGGGCCTGGCTGCCGGGCAGGTCGTCCTCGCGCACGATGCCCAGTGCATGGCGCTCGATCGTCGCCAGCCGGCAGTTTTCCCAGCGCCCGCGCCAGTGCCGGCGCGCCGGATGCAGCAGGTCGAGGTGGTCGAGCGCGGACAGCGGTTCGGCCAGCCGTGCCAGCCGGAAGCGCGCCTTCAGCAGCGGCGCGTCGTAGCTGCGGCCGTTGTAGCTGGCGAGGAGGGTGGCGGGCGAAAGCCAGCCGGCGAATTCGCGCAGCATCGCCGGTTCGGCGGCGAGGGTGGCGATGGTCAGCTGGCGCACGCGCAGGCCTTCGCTTCCGCTTGCATCGACGTGCCAGTCGGCCGCGCCGATCATGAAGGCGCGGGTGCCGGTGCCGCCGGCCAGACCGGTGGTCTCGGTGTCGAAGAACAGCAGCTGGCGCGGATCGGCGTGCTCGCCGGGACGCCGGGCGAAGGCCAGCGGCAGCGGCGCGGCCGGGATCGGCTGCGGCAGCAAGGCTTGGCGGCGCCACAGGCCGGGCGCGATTTCCTCGCCGGGGAGGCGGCGGTCGAGCGGGCCGGTGGAAGGCGGCGCGGGCGATCGGGCGGGCAGTCGTTCGCGCACGGCCAGCAGGCGGCGCAGGGAGTCCCGCGAGGGGCTGGGCGAGGCCGGGGCGCGAGCAACCGCGGGCTCCATCCCCGCCTGCCGGCGCAGCGCTTTCAGCTTGGCCGGATCGATGCTCACGGCGTCGCCAGCAGGCCCAGCACCTTCAGCGCCAGCGACCTCGGGCTGGCGCCCTGCCCCTGCTCCTGCGCGGCCAGCACCGGGCCGACGCAGGCCGGGCAGCCGGCCTTGCAGTCGCAGCCCTGCACCAGCTCGCCCGCGCGCTGCACCAGCTCGGCCTGGCGCCGCCACAGCGGCTCGCTCAGGCCGACCCCGCCGGGGAAGTTGTCGTAGAGGTACACCGTCGGCACGAAGCTCCGCTGCAGCTCCACCCCGCCCTCGCGTTCGGCGCCGCGCAGCTGGCCGCGGCCCTGCTCGTCGGCGATCGCGGACCAGGCGCCGTCGCCGTTGCCGACCGCCTTCTGCAGGTCGCGCGCGTCGGCCATCACCGCCACCGTGGCGACGATGTGCAGCGCGCAGGCGGCGCCGAGGAAACCGTCCAGCGCGTCCTGGCGCTGGGCGAATTCGCGCAGCAGCAGCGCCTGCGGCAATTGCCACCACGCGGCGGTGGTGTGCAGTTCCTGGTCGGGCAGTTCGACCGGGCCGTAGCCGATGTTCTCGTGGGTGTAGTAGCGGATTTTCTTGTAGCCGGCGACGCGGCGCAGCACGTGCACTTCACCGTGGTGGCAATCACCCTGGCCGGCCACGCAGCCGTCGAAGCGGTCGAGCACCTTCAGCCTGGTGTAGTCGATGCTGTCGGTGTAGTAATCGACGAAGGTGCGGGTGACGTAGGCCTTGCGTCCTTCCCAGTCGAGCTTCTCCACTTGGTAGGGCGTGGATTGCACCATGTGGATCGCGCCTTCGTACAAGGTCAGCGCGGCGGCCGAGTAATCGACCTCGGCGATGATCTGCTGCTTGCCGCCGCTGCGATCGACCACCACGAAGTTGCCGTCGGCCACCGCGCGCAGGCTGACGCTGTTGGCCGGGTAGCTGTCGGCGATCCACTCCCAGCGCTCGCCTTCGCGGTGCACCACCTCGGTTTCGGCCAGCGCCTGCAGGTAGACGTCCGGGTCGATCGGGCCGAAGCGCTCGCCGGCCAGGAACGGCAGCTCGAACGCAGCGCAGCGGATGTGGTCGAACAGGATCAGCGGCTGGTCGGGGGCGATGCGCGCGTGTTCCGGCGAGGCATCGGCGAAGAAATCCGGATGGCGCACCACGTACTGGTCGAGCGGCTGCGAGCTGGCGACCAGCACGCCGAGCGCCGGCTGCTGGCGGCGGCCGGCGCGGCCGAAGCGCTGCCAGGTCGCGGCGACGCTGCCGGGGTAGCCGTTGAGCACCACCACGTCGAGCGCGCCGATGTCCACGCCGAGTTCCAGCGCGGAAGTGCCGACGATGCCGTCGACGTTGCCGGCGCGCATCTCGCGCTCCACTTCGCGGCGTTCCGTCGACAGATAACCGCCGCGGTAGGCGCGGATCCGTGGCGGCTTGCGCGGGTCGTGGTCGAACACGTCCTTCAGGTACTTGGTCAGCACTTCGACCATCAACCGGGTCTGTGCGAACACCAGCGTCTTCAGCCCGCTCTTGATCGCGATCCGCGCGATGCGGTTGCTCTGCGAACGCGCCGAGGCGCGCAGGCCGAGGTCCGGGTTGAGCACCGGCGGGTTCCACAGCAGCACGTGCTTCTCGCCGCTGGGCGCGCCGGATTCGACGATCGCGTGCACGTCGTCCTCGACCAGCGCCTCGGCGTGCGCGTGCGGATTGCCGATGGTCGCCGAGCACAGGATGAACTGCGGGCGCACGCCGTAGAACGCGCAGATGCGCTGGAGCCGGCGCAGCACGTTGGCCACGTGGCTGCCGAACACGCCGCGGTAGCTGTGGATCTCGTCGATCACCACGTAGCGCAGGTTCTCGAAGAACTGCGCCCACTTGGTGTGGTGCGGCAGGATCGCCTGGTGCAGCATGTCCGGGTTGCTGACCACGATGTCGCCATGCAGGCGGATCGCCTGGCGCGCATCGCCCGGAGTGTCGCCGTCGAAGGTGAAGGCCTTGACCCCGAGTTCGCCGGCGCGGTTGAGCTCGAGCAGTTCGGCGACCTGGTCCTGGGCCAATGCCTTGGTCGGGAACAGGAAGAGCGCCTTTGAAGCCGACGCAGCCTCGCCCTGCAGCGCCGCGGCCACCACCGGCAAGGTGTAGCACAGCGACTTGCCGCTGGCGGTGGGCGTGGCGATCACCACGTGCTGGCCGCGCCGGGTCGCCTGCCAGGCTTCGGCCTGGTGGGCGTACAGCCGCCCGATCCCGCGCGCGCGCAGCGCCGTCTTCAATCCATCCGGCACCTCGTCCGGGATCGGCGCGAAGCGGCCCTCGCGCCCGGGGATCGTGAAACAACCGGTGATGCGGTCGGCATAGCGCCGTTGCAGCCGCTGGCTCAGCAGCGCGCCGTCGCGCACCGGCAGGCCGTCGCGGCTGGCCAGGGCCTGTTCGCCGGCGTCGCTGCGGGCGGGAAGGATGAAGGGCATGGGCGGGCGGCTCGGCGTGCAAAGCCGACAGCAACGCACGGACCGGTCTCAAGCCGTGAGACTGACCCGGCTCGCCACCGGCCGACGGGCGCGGCGGCCATGACTTCTGGCCGATGAGCGCAGCGGCGGCGGCAGTGCAGCCTTGCAGGCCCGGGCACCCCACGCCCGGCCCACCGAAGGATCCCCATGCGTCTGCGTCCCCTGGCGGCGGCCCTGGCCGCCCTGCTGATTGCCCTTCCCGCGCTCGCCGGCGAGCACGACGACACGCCCTCCGATCACGACCAGGACAACAACGCCAAGCCGGGCAAGGTCGAGCAGGCGGAGAACGACGCGCTGGCGGCCGAGGCCAGCGCGCAGTCGGCGCGCACCCAGGGCAGCGTCACGGTGGCCGGCAAGCGGATCGACTACACCGCCGAGGCCGGCACCCTGATCGTCGACGGCACCGGCGACAAGGAACACGAGCCGCAGGTCAGCATGTTCTACGCGGCCTACTTCAAGAAGGGCGCCGCGCCGGGCCAGCGGCCGATCACCTTCGTCTACAACGGCGGCCCCGGCTCGGCCACGGTGTGGCTGCACATGGGCGCGTTCGGCCCGAAGCGGGTGGTCACCCGCGACGACAGCCACACCCCGGCCGCGCCCTACGCGCTGGTCGACAACGACGACAGCCTGCTGGACGCCACCGACCTGGTGTTCATCGACGCGCCCGGCGCCGGCTTCAGCCGCCTGCTGGCCAGCGATCCGGACCCGGACAAGCGCGACAAGCAGATCAAGGACCGCCAGAAGGAGTACTACAGCGTCGACGGCGACGCCCATGCCTTCGCCCGCTTCATCACCCAGTTCCTGTCCAGCCACGGGCGCTGGAACTCGCCCAAGTACCTGTTCGGCGAAAGCTACGGCACCACCCGCTCGGCGGCGCTGGCCAACATCCTGGAGAACGAGGACAGCGTGGACCTCAACGGGGTGGTGCTGCTCTCGCAGATCCTCAACTTCGACACCAGCATCGACGGGCCGCAGGGGAACCCCGGCATCGACCTGCCCTATGCGCTGGCGCTGCCCACCTACGCGGCCACGGCGTACTACCACCACGCGCTGCCGCAGATGCCGGCGGCGCTGGAGCCGTTCCTGTCCGAGGTCGAGCAGTTCGCCACCGGCGAGTACACCCTGGCGCTGATGGCCGGCGCCGGCCTGGAGCCGACGCGCAGGCAGGCCATCGCCGAGAAGCTGCACCAGTACACCGGCCTGTCGGTGGCCTACCTGCTCAAGGCCGACCTGCGCGTGTCCGGCGGCATGTTCGAGCACGAACTGCTGGCCGGCGGCGACACCACCACCGGCCGCCTGGACACGCGCTTCCAGGGTCCCTCCCTGGACCCGCTGAGCAAGGAGGCCGACTACGATCCGCAGTCCTCCGCCATCTCCGCGACCTACATCGCCGCCTTCAACGCCTACGTGCGCGACGACCTGAAGTTCGGCCAGAACCGGGCCTACCGCGAATTCGCCGACATCCCCGACTGGGACTTCCACCACAAGCTGCCGGGCAACGTCAGCAGCCTGACCTCCACCACCAACGTCATGCCCGACCTGGCCATGGCGATGAAGACCAACCCGGGCCTGAAGGTGTTCGTCAACGGCGGCTACTACGACCTGGCCACGCCGTTCTACGCCGCCCAGTACGAGGCTTCGCACCTGCCGATCCCCGACGCCCTGCGCTCGAACATCAGCTACGCCTGGTACCCGTCCGGGCACATGGTCTACGCCCACGCCGAGTCGCTGGCCGCCCTGCACGACAACGTCGCCCGCTTCATCGAGCAGACCGACAACCTGGGGCATTGAGCGGACGCAACGAAAAACGAACCCGCGCCGGCCTGGGCGCCGGTAGAGTCGGAGTTCTGCCGCCGGTGCAACCTGCGTCCCCCCAACTCAGCCGGTCGGCATGAGGATCATGATCTCGACCATGCCTGCCCGCGCTCTGCGCGCTCTGACCGCTGCGGCGGTGTTGGTGCTGTCCCCGTCGGCCGCCGCCCAGGATGCGGCCGGGGAGAATCGCGACGCTGCGGCGGCGGCCGATCCCGCCGTCACCACCCTGGACACTGTCCAGGCGCTGCCGCCGGAAGACCAAGTCGAGACGCTGGACCTGGACCGCTTCAAGAACCCGGTGCAGGTCGAACCCAACCGCTTCGGCCAGGCTTACGACACCGGCATCAGCCCGCAGGACATGGCCCTGAAGTACGGCGGCTACGTCAACTACGGCCTCAACCGGGGCCTGTACGAAACCTGGAAGGGCCTCAAGAAGGTCACCGGCATGCGCCCCTACGAACGTTCGGCTAGCGCCCGCCCGCCGCCATTGAGCGCCGAGCAGATGCAGCGCGCCGCCCGCGCCTGCGGCGAGGACGGACAGGCCTGCCCGGCGCCGGCCGCCGATGATTGAACCTGCGTCCCGCCGCCTGCCGATCGGCCTGCTGCTGGCGCTGGCCGCCCCCGCCGCCGCCCAGCAGGCGCCGACACCGACCGAACCGGCGCCGGCCGCCGACGTGGCCACCCTGGACACGGTCGAAGCACTGCCGCCGGAAGACCACGTCGAAACGCTGGACCTGGATCGCTTCAAGAATCCCATCCAGGTGCCGCCCAACACCTTCGACAAGCGCTGGAGCCCGCCGCCCTCGCCCAAGGAAATCAGCGAGAACGGCGGCTACCTGGTGTACGGCATGGACAAGCTGGTCGGCGCGGCCAAGAAAGGGCTGCAGCGCCTGCCCGGCGTACGCGGACAGACCCATCCCGCCAGCGCCCGCCCACCGCCGCTGAGCGCCGAGCAGATGGACCGCGCCGCCGCGCTGTGCCAGGACCCCGCCTGCGGCAGCGCCGGCCCGTGAGCCGCGCGGCCCCGGACCGGCGCGGACCGGCGGGCACCCCGCCTTGGCATGCTGGCCGGCCGGGTCCACCATGCGCAGTCGCTTTCCCCCCCAGTCCCAGGAGTTCCCCATGTCCAAGATCGCCATCCTCGGCGGCACCGGCAACGTCGGCCGCCGCCTGGTCGCCGAGGCCCTGCGCCGCGGCCACGCCGTCACCGTGGTCGCCCGCAAGCCGGCCGACGAACTGCCCGCCGGGGTCGACTTCGTGCAGGGCGACGTGGTCCCCGACCCGGCCGGGCTGGGCGCCCGCCTGCGCGGCCACGACGTGCTGGTCAGCGCCGCCCGCTTCGCCAGCGTCGGCGCCGAGCCGGTGCTGGCGGCCGCGCGCGCGGCTGGCATCGGCCGCCTGCTGGTGGTCGGCGGCGCCGGCTCGCTGCTGGTCGCGCCCGGCGTGCGCCTGATCGACACCCCGCAGTTCCCCGAGGCCTACAAGCCCGAGGCCAGCGCCGGTGCGCGCTTCCTGGAGACCCTGCGCGGCGTGCAGGACCTGGACTGGACCTTCCTCTCGCCGGCGGCGATGTTCGGCGCCGGCCAGCGCACCGGTACGTTCCGCCTCGGCGGCGACGAGCTGCTCAGCAACGCCGAGGGTAAGAGCACGATCTCCTACGAGGACTACGCGGTGGCCCTGCTGGACGAGCTGGAGCAGCCCAGGCACAGCCGCCAGCGCTTCAGCGTGGCGTATTGATCGCCGCGGCAACCGCCGCGCCCGTCATCGCCGCTTTGCAAAGCCTCTGGCAGGCTGGCCGTCCCGCCCGAGCCAAGGAGTCCGCATGGCCACGCCCGTCCCCACCCTCGCCGTCCTGGTCGGCTTCATCGACGGCTTCGCCGGCTGGATCGCGCGCACCGGCAAGGCGGGCTGAGGCCATGGCCGACGACACCCTGCTGCCGGTACCCGTGCTGGACCAGGCCGCACTGCGCGAACTGGCGCAGGCGCGGCAGCTGCTCGAACACCCCGGCCTGGTGGTGCGCCTGGCCGACGCCGTGGGCACGCCGATCGAGAACCTGCTGGTCGGCTACCTGCCCGACTGGGCCCACCGCCGCATCGACGGCGCCACCCGGCTGGCGCTGAAGCTGGCGATGAAGTCGGCGCTGCTGACCCTGCGCCGGCGCCCGCGCCGCGCCGGCCCGGCCCTCGGCCGCCACCGCGCCGCGGTCG
>JASGEB010000042.1:0-12928 GCA_047606785.1 Pseudoxanthomonas sp. | reverse complement strand
GGCGGCGGCCGTGGCCGGCGCGCTGGCCGGCGGCCTGTGGCCGGCGCTGGCGCTGGCGGCGCTGGCCACGGTCGGCTGGCAGTTCTGGCACCTGCGCGCGGTGCTGCGCCGGCTGACCGAGCGCCGCCGCACCCAGCCGGCCGCCGGCGACGGGGTCTGGAACGAACTGGACCGGCTGCTGCACCAGCGCCAGCTGGACATGCGCGCGCGCAAGCGCCGCCTGCTGGACATGCTGCGCGCCTACCGCGCCGCCGCCCAGGCCCTGCCCGACGCGGTGGTGGTGATCGAGCGCAACAGCCAGCGCGCGCGCTGGTTCAACCGCGCCGCCACCGGCCTGCTCGGCCTGCACTACCCGGCCGACGTCGGCGCTCCGGTCGGCCCGCGCCTGCAGCCCTTGCCGATGACCCAGTGGCTCAGCGCCGGGCGCAACGCCGAGCCGATGCTCGACGCGGTCGCGCCGGCCGACCCGGCCCTGCGCCTGAACCTGCGCCTGATCCCGTATTCGGACCAGTACTGGCTGCTGGTCGCGCGCGACGTGACCAAGATGCTGCGGCTGGAGGAGATGCGTCGCGACTTCGTGGCCAACGTCAGCCACGAACTGCGCACGCCGCTGACGGTGGTGCACGGCTACCTGGACATGCTCGACCCGGGGGAGTTCCCCGAGTGGGCGCCGATCGTGGGCGAGATGCAGAAGCAGTCCCAACGCATGACCCAGCTGGTCGAGGACCTGCTGACGCTGTCGCGGCTGGAGGCGCAGGACAGCCTGCCGGAGGAGGACGTGGCCATGGCCTCGATGCTGGCCACCCTGCGCCGCGAGGCCGAGGCGCTCAGCCAGGGCCGCCACGACATCGTGGTCGAGGACGACGGCCGGGTCGACCTGCTCGGCTCGGTCAAGGAGCTGCACAGCGCCTTCTCCAACCTGCTCAGCAACGCGGTGCGCTACACCCCGGCCGGCGGCACCATCGCCCTGAAGCTGGCGCGCGAGGCCGGCGGCGGCGCGATGCTGGCGGTCACCGACACCGGCTACGGCATCCCGGCCAGCCACCTGCCGCGCATCACCGAGCGCTTCTACCGGGTGTCCACCAGCCGCTCGCGCGAGAGCGGCGGCACCGGCCTGGGTCTGTCGATCGTCAAGCACGTGCTGAACCTGCACCAGGCCCGGCTGGAGATCCGCAGCGAAGTCGGCCAGGGCAGCACCTTCTCCATCCACTTCGGCCCGGCGCGGGTGCGCGAGCGCACTGCCGCCGCGGCCCCGTCCCATCTGCAAAGCGCATGAGCACCGCCCACGCCGCCGTACCCGCCCCCGAACAGCCCGACCCGCTGCGCGACCCCGCGCTGTACTTCAACCGCGAGCTGTCGCAGCTGGACTTCAACTTCCGGGTGCTGGCGCAGGCGCTCGACCCGGCGGTGCCGCTGCTGGAGCGGCTGCGCTTCCTGTGCATCAGCTGCACCAACCTGGACGAGTTCTTCGAGATCCGCGCGGCCACCGTGCGCCACGCCCTGGACTTCGGCCTGCCGGCCGGCCCGGACGGGCTGTCGCCGGCGGCGGTGCTGGCGATGATCCACGACCGCGCGGCCGGGCTGGTCGAGGCCCAGTACCGCTGCTGGAACCAGGTGCTGCGCCCGGCCATGACCGAGGCCGGCGTGCGCGTGCTCGGCCGCAACAGCTGGAACGCGCGCCATAAGCGCTGGCTACGCGCCTATTTCCGCAACGAGATCATGCCGGTGCTGTCGCCGCTC
The DNA here is from genome assembly GCA_047606785.1 of Pseudoxanthomonas sp. GTDB lineage: Bacteria > Pseudomonadota > Gammaproteobacteria > Xanthomonadales > Xanthomonadaceae > Pseudoxanthomonas_A. The sequence continues at coordinate 11,188 of JASGEB010000042.1, read as the reverse complement.
GGCCTGGACCCCTCGCACCCGTTCCCGCGCATCCTCAACAAGTCGCTCAACGTGGTGGTGGTGCTGCGCGGCAAGGACGCGTTCGGCCGCGCCGGCCACCTGGCGATCGTGCGCGCGCCGCGCTCGCTGCCGCGCATCATCCACCTGCCGCAGCGGGTGTCCGGCGGCGAGCATGACTTCGTACTGCTGTCCAGCGTGCTGTCCGCCTTCGTCGACGAGCTGTTCCCGGGGATGGAGGTCAAGGGCGCCTACCAGTTCCGGGTCACCCGCAACTCCGAGCTGGTGGTGGACGAGGAAGAAGTGGAGAACCTGGCGCTGGCGCTGCGCGACGAGCTGGCCGGGCGCGGCTACCGCCCGGCGGTGCGCCTGGAGATCGCCCAGGACGCGCCCAAGGCGATCGTGAACACGCTGCTGGAGAACTTCGACCTGAGCGAGAACGCGGTCTACCGCATCGACGGGCCGGTCAACCTCAACCGGGTGATCCAGGTCTACGACCTGGTCCAGCGCCCCGAGCTGAAGTACCCGGCCTTCACTCCGCGCGCGCTGCGCGACATGGACGCCATGTTCGAGACGGTGGCCGACGGCGACGTGCTGCTGCACCATCCGTTCGACGCCTTCACCGCGGTGCTGGAACTGCTGCGCCAGGCGGCGACGGACCCGAACGTGCTGGCGATCAAGCAGACCCTGTACCGCACCGGCAAGGACTCGGCGCTGGTCGACGCGCTGGTGCTGGCCGCGCGCAACGGCAAGGACGTGACCGTGGTGGTGGAGCTGCGCGCGCGCTTCGACGAGGAGGCCAACCTGGGCCTGGCCGACCGCCTGCAGGAGGCCGGCGCGCAGGTGGTGTACGGCGTGGTCGGCTACAAGACCCACGCCAAGATGCTGCTGATCGTGCGCCGCGAGGGCCGCAAGCTGCGCCGCTACGTGCACCTGGGCACCGGCAACTACCACGCCGGCACCGCCCGCGCCTACACCGACCTAGGCCTGATCACCGCCGATGCGGACATCGGCGGCGACGTCCACCTGCTGTTCCAGCAGCTGTCCGGGCTGGCGCCCAGCACCCGCCTCAAGCGCCTGCTGCAGTCGCCCTTCACCCTGCACGCCGGCCTGCTCAAGAAGATCGAGCGCGAGGCCAGGCTGGCGCGCGCCGGCCGGCCGGCGCGGATCATCGCCAAGATCAACGCCATCAACGAGCCGCGCATGATCCGCGCGCTGTACGCCGCATCCCAGGCCGGGGTCAAGATCGATCTGATCGTGCGCGGCGCCTGCACCCTGCGCCCGGGCGTGGCGGGGGTGTCGGAGAACATCTCGGTGCGCTCGATCGTCGGCCGCTTCCTCGAGCACAGCCGCATCTACTGGTTCGGCAACGACGGCAGTCCCGAACTGTACTGCGCCAGCGCCGACTGGCTGGAGCGCAACCTGCTGCACCGGGTCGAGGCCTGCTTCCCGATCCTGGACGAGAAGCTGGCCGGGCGGGTGTTCGCCGACTGCCTGCAGAACTACCTGGACGACAACGTCAACGCCTGGGAACTGCAGGCCGACGGCCGCTACCTCAAGCGCAGTCCCGGCCCGGACGAACCGCCGCATTCGGCGCAGGGGAGGCTGCTGGCGCGGCTCTGAACCGGCCTCGGGTACCATTGCGCGCCATGCCCTTCACCCTGCCCGGCCATCTCGCCCAGCCGCTCCAGGAGGACGAGCAGCTCGCCGCCGTGGACCTGGGCTCCAACAGTTTCCACATGGTGGTGGCGCGCTATACGCTCGGCCAGCTGCGCGTCATCGACCGCCTGCGCGAGACCGTGCGCATGGCCGACGGCCTGGACGCCAACGGCGGCCTGACCCAGGCCGCGCACGAGCGCGCCATCGCCTGCCTGGAGCGCTTCGGCCAGCGCATCCGCGATCTGCCCGACTCGCGCGTGCGCGCCCTGGCCACCAACACCGTGCGCCGGCTGGCGCGCCCGCAGCAGTTCCTGGTGCCGGCCGAGGCCGCGCTCGGCCATGCCATCGAAGTGGTGTCCGGACGCGAGGAAGCGCGCCTGATCTACCTGGGCGTGGCCCACGCGCAGCCGCCCAAGCCGGAGCACAAACGGCTGGTGATCGACATCGGCGGCGGTTCGACCGAGTTCATCATCGGCCAGGGCATGGAGCCGATCGAGCGCGAGAGCATCCAGGTCGGCTGCATCGCCAGCACCCGCCGCTTCTTCCCCGGCGGCAAGCTCTCGCGCAAGCGCTGGAAGGACGCGCTGACCGAGATCACCGCCGAGTTCCAGCAGTTCGCCCAGGCCTACCGCCAGCTGGGCTGGCAGGAGGCGATCGGCTCGTCGGGCACCAGCAAGGCGATCGGCGAGATCTGCGCGGCGATGAAGCTGAGCAAGGGCTCGGTGACCGCGCAGGCGCTGCCGCTGGTGCGCGAGCGCCTGCTGCAGGCCGAGCGGATCGAGGCCATCGACCTGCCCGGCCTGTCCGGCGACCGCCGGCCGATCATCGCCGGCGGGGTGCTGGTGCTGGAGGCGGCGTTCCAGGCGCTGGCCATCGAGCGCATGCAGGTCAGCAAGGCCGCCATGCGCGAAGGCATCCTCTACGACATGCTCGGCCGCCGCAGCGAGAACGACCCGCGCGATTCGTCGGTGGCCTCGCTGATGCAGCGCTACGGCGCCGACAGCGTGCAGGCCGAGCGCGTGGCCGCCACCGCCCAGCACCTGTTCGGCCAAGTGGCACGGGCGTGGGAACTGGATGCCGACGACGCGCGCACGCTCGACTGGGCCGCGCATCTGCACGAGATCGGCCTGGCCATCGCCCACAGCCAGTACCACGTGCACGGCGCCTACCTGCTGGAGAACTCGGACATCGCCGGCTTCTCGCGCCAGGAACAGGCGCTGCTGTCGGCGCTGGTGCGGGTGCACCGCCGCAGCGTGCCCAAGGGCGCGTTCGACGCCCTGCCCGAGCGCCGCGTCGCCGCCGCGCGCCGGATCGCCGCGCTGCTGCGCCTGGCCGTGCTGCTGCACCGCGCGCGCGAGGACGGCGCGATCCCACGCCTGGACCTGGCCGCCGGCGGCGACACCCTCGGCCTGACCCTGGACCGGCAATGGCTGCAGGAACGGCCGCTGCTGCGCGCCGACCTGCTCGGCGAACCGGAGGACATGGCGGGACTGGGGATCGCGTTCAAGCCGTTCGTGGCTTGAGGGGGAGAGACTCGGGACTCGGGACCCGGGACCCGGGACCCGGAAAAGCGTACAGCGCTTGCTTTTGCCGTCATGACCGGACATGCGTCCGTTAAAAACCCCGCGAAGGCGGGGCATTCAACAGCCGAATGGCTGGTCATCCATGTTCACGTTGCTTCAGGTTGAAACAAACCACTTGAATTGAAAGCTTCCCGGCATGGCTTCCCACTTTCGCGGGAATAACGATCAAGAGCCGCTAGCCTTTCCCGGGTCCCGGGTCCCGGGTCCCGGGTCCCGAGTCCCGAGTCCCGAGTCCCGGCCCCTGTCACTTCCCCGACCCACAACCGACACATCGCTGCCACCGCCTCCGGCCATGCTGGCAAAAACCGGAGAACGGCCATGCGCTACGCGATCGTCAGCGAGACCTATCCGCCCGAGGTCAACGGCGTCGCCCTGACCGTGCAGGGGCTGGAGCAGGGCCTGCGCGCACGCGGCCACCAGGTGCAGCTGGTGCGGCCCGGGCGCGGCGACGAAGCGCCGCCGCCGCAGACGCCCGCCACCCTGACCGTGCGCGGCGCCGACCTGCCGCTCTATCCCGGCCTGCGCTTCGGCCTGCCCACGCCGGGCCAGCTGCGCAGGCAGTGGCGCGAGTCGCCGCCGGACGCGATCTACGTGGCCACGGAAGGCCCGCTGGGGTGGTCGGCGCTGCGCGCCGCGCACGCGCTCGGCATTCCCGCCGCCACCGGCCTGCATACCCGCTTCGACCGCTACATGGCCGACTACGGCCTGCCCTGGCTGCAGCCAGTGGCGCTGCGCTGGATGCGCCGCTTCCACAACGCCGGCCAGGCCACCCTGGTGCCCACCCGCGAACTGGCCGCCTGGCTGCAGGCGCGCGGCTTCGCCCGGGTGCGCCGGCTGGCGCGCGCGGTGGATACCGCGCAGTTCCATCCGCGCCACCGCGACCTGCAGCTGCGCGCGCAGTGGGGCGCCGGCACGGCCACGCCGGTGGCCATCCACGTCGGCCGCATCGCCGCGGAGAAGAACCTGCCGCTGGCGGTGCGGGCGTTCCGCGCGCTGCAGCAGCGGCGGCCGGACGCACGCATGGTGTGGGTCGGCGACGGCCCCGAGCGCGCCGCGCTGGCACAGGCCAACCCGGACTTCGTGTTCTGCGGCATCCAGCGCGAGCTGGAGCTGGCGCGGCATTTCGCCAGCGCCGACCTGTTCCTGTTCCCCAGCCGCAGCGAGACCTTCGGCAACGTCACCCTGGAGGCGATGGCCAGCGGCCTGGCGACGGTGGCGTTCGACACCGGCGCGGCGCGCGAGCACCTGCGCCACGGCCTGCACGGCGCCGCGGTCGGCGACGAACACGCCTTCATCGACGCGGCGATGGTGCTGGGCTGCGAAGCGGACCTGCGGCGCGACTGCGGCCAGGCTGCCCACCAGGCGGTGCAGGCGCTGCAGCCGGCGCAGGTTGCCGCCGATTTCGACGCCCTCCTGCAGGAACTGGCCCGCCGCCACCGGAGCACCCGCGATGAGTACGCCGCTGCCGCCTGAAGCCCGCCTGTGCCTGGCCGCCAACCGCTGGGGCCACCGGCTGACCGTGCGGCGCTTCTTCGCCCTGGTCAGCCGCCTGGGCGACGGCGTGTTCTGGTACGTGCTGATGGGCCTGCTGGTGGCGCTGGACGGCCTGCGCGGCCTGCAGGCCACGGCGCACATGGCCGCCACCGGCGCGGTGGCGCTGCTGCTGTACAAGACGCTCAAGCGCTGGACCCGGCGGCCGCGGCCGTTCGCCGCCGACGGCCGCATCCAGGCCTGGGTGGCGCCGCTGGACGAATTCTCCTTCCCCTCCGGCCACACCCTGCACGCGGTGTCCTTCACCCTGGTGGCGCTGGCCTGGTACCCGCTGCTGGCGGTGCTGCTGGTGCCGTTCGCGCTGTGCGTGGGCGCCTCGCGGGTGGTGCTGGGGCTGCACTACCCCAGCGACGTGCTGGCCGCCACCGGCATCGGTTCGGCGCTGGCCGGGCTGTCGCTGTGGCTGGTGCCGGGCGTGTCGTTGTTCTGAGCGGAGGCTCCGGCACCATCCACGCATCGCGTACATGGATCAGGCATGGCGATGGGCACGCGTCAGAGCGGCTGCACGCGCGCCCGCCGCAGCGGCGGCCGTTCCTGCCCGGGCCAGTCGCGGTCGTTGTCGACCTGGGCATCGGCGCGGCTGTTCTCGAGCGCGTCGAAATCCAGCTCGGCCAGCGCCCACGCTTCATCGCCGCGGGTCTGCGCGAGCAGGCCATCGGCGGGCAGGCCGCGGTCCATCGGCGCGTAGACCGCCGCTTCGCCGGTGTTGACGTCCAGCGCCGGGCTCCAGCGCGCCTGGCCGGCGGTGACCGCCTGCGCCACGAACATCCGGTTCTCCAGCGCGCGCGCCAGGCAGCCCACCCGCACGCGGGTGGCGCCGGCGTCGCTGTCGGTGCAGCTGGGCACCAGCAGCAGGCGCGCGCCGGCCTCGGCCTGGGCGCGCACCGGCAGCGGGAACTCGCTGTCGTAGCAGACCGCCACGCCGGCGCGCACGCCGTCGGCCGCGAACACCTTCAACGCGTCGCCGCCCTCGATCATGCCGGCGGCCTTCTCGAAGGCGGTCAGTTGCAGCTTGTCCTGCCAGCCGTGGCCGCCGGCGGGCGCGAACCAGTCACAGCGGTTGCGGTAGCGGCCCTCGCCCACCTGCAGCAGGAAGCTGCCGGCGACGATGTGCAGCCGCAACTGCGCGGCCAGGCGCGCGTACAGCGCCAGCCAATCCTGGCGGAAGGCCTGGATCGCGGCGAGCGAGGCGTGCAGGTCGGCGCCGATGCGCGGCTCGAAGCAGGCGCCCAGTTCCAACGCCAGGTATTCGGGCAGCAACGCCAGCCGCGCGCCGGCGTCGGCGGCCTGCTGCAGCACGCGGGCCTGGCGCTGCGCGAAGGCGGCGAAGTCGGCCGGCCGGCCGATCGGGTACTTGGCGACGGCGACTTTCATGCGCCGGGCTCCAGCGGCCGCATCCAGAATGTCAGCAGGTGCATCTGCTCGCCGCCGCCGACCTCGCGCCACGGCAGGCTCACCGCCACCCCAGGTCGGCGCCGGTAGCCGCGCTTGCTCCAGAACGCGTCGTTGGCCCGGTAGTCGGCCGGCTGGCGCGGGTCGCCCGGGGCGCGGTCCACCGCGCAGAAGGCGGTGAAGGCGAAACGGCCGAGCGCGCGCGCATGCGCCTCGCGCGCGTCGAAGAAGGCGTGGCCGATGCCGCGCCCGCGCCAGGCCGGCAGCAGCACCGATTCGCCGAAGTAGAACACCTGCGCCGCGTCCACCCCGCGCGCCTTGAGCGGCGCGGAGAACGCCTCGGTGTCGTCCAGCAGCGGCAGGCCGGTGGCCGCGCCGACCACCGCGCCGGCGTGATCGATGGCCAGCACGAACACGCTGTCCGGCGAGCGCGCGTAGGCGGCCAGGTAGTCGCGCTCGTAGCCGGCGTCGCCGTCGTACAGGTAGGGCCAGGCGCGGAACACCTCGATGCGCAGCCGCGCCAGGTCGTCCAGCCACGGCGCCACCGCGGCGCCGCGGAATACCTCGATGCGCTGGCGGGGCGATACGTCCATGCGCGGATTATCGCAGCGTCGCAGCGTCGCGGCAGCCGCCGCACGCCGGGTCGCCCTTCGCGACCCGTCCGCCGGCCGCGCCTGCGTACACTGCGCGGCGATGAGCGCCCCGGCCGCCACGCCCGCCACCGACGATCCGCGCCGCGCGCGCCTGCGCCGCATGAAGCTGGGCGCGCTGGCGCTGCTGGCGCTGATGCTGGCCGGCTTCGCGCTCAGCCACGCCATGGGCCTGCGCGGCGGCTGGGCCTGGCTGGGCGCGTTCTGCGAGGCCGCGGCGGTGGGCGCACTGGCCGACTGGTTCGCGGTGGTGGCGCTGTTCCGCCGCCCGCTGGGCCTGCCGATCCCGCACACCGCGGTGATCGCGCGCGGCAAGGACCGCCTGGGCGAAGCGCTGGCGGTGTTCGTGCGCGACCACTTCCTGGCCCCGCAGGCCCTGCTGGACAAGCTGCAGGTGTTCGACCCGGCCGGGCGCCTGGGCCAGTGGCTGGCGCGGCCCGAGCAGGCCCACCGCCTGGCCGACCTGGCTCGCCAGTGGGCGCAGCAGGCGCTGGCGCTGCTGGACGCCGCCGCCATCCGCAGCGCCATCCACGGCTTCGTGATCGAGCGCCTGCGCGCCTGGAACGCCGCCGCCAGCGCCGGCGAAGTGCTGGCCCTGCTCACCGCCGACGGCCGCCACCAGGACCTGCTCGACGCCGGCCTGCAGCGCATCGCTCGCTGGCTGGCCGCGCCGGCGGTGAAGGCGCAGGCCTCGGCGCTGATCGTGCGCTACGCGCGCCGCGAGTGGCCGCGCATCGTCGGCACGGTGGACTACATCAAGCCGATCGAGGAGATCGGCGACCGCCTGGCCGAGCGCATCGCCGCCGCCGCGCTGGAGGAGCTGCAGACGGTGCTGTCCACCCCCGACCACCCGCTGCGGCGCGACTACGAAGCCTGGCTGCAAGGCTACATCGCCCGCCTGCGCGACGACCCCGCGCTGCATGCACAGGTGGCCGCGCTCAAGCAGCAGGCCATCGAGCACCCGGCCCTGCAGGACTACGTCGGCGACCTGTGGGAACGCGTGCGCGCCGCGCTCGGCCGCGACCTGGCCAGCCCCGATTCCCGGCTCGCCCTGCACCTGGAGCACGCGCTGGTCGCCTTCGCCGGCTCGCTGCAGCGCGATGAAGGCGTGCGCAATGCCCTCAACGAGCACCTGCTGGAAGCCGCCGCCAGCCTCACCGGCCGCCTGCGCGGCGGCGTCACCGAGCACATCGCCCAGACCGTCAAGGGCTGGGACGAGCGCACCCTGGTGCAGACCCTGGAACTGTCGGTCGGCCCGGACCTGCAGTACATCCGCTACAACGGCACCGTGGTCGGCGGCCTGATCGGCCTGCTGCTGCACGCGGCGACGGCGTGGATGGGGTGAGGCGGGGACCGGTCCCCAGATCCGCTCAACCCGACAGCGTCGCCTCACCCCCTCCCCCTTCGCGCGCCTGCTTCACCACCAGGTGCACGAACTGCAGCTTGCGCACCACGTCCAGCGACATCACGAACGGGTAGAAGTCCGGCACGCCCATGCTGCGCGAGAGTTCGTTGAGCACCCCGGTCAGGCGCACCCAGTCGTTGATCGCGGCCAGGAACGGCGCCGCGTCGTCGGCCTCGGGCCGGTACAGCGACGCGGGCGGGAACGCGTCCCAGGACAGCTCGGTGTCCTGCACCGCCAGGCCGAAGCCCAGCACGGTGGCCATGGTGTCGACAATGTGCAGGTAGTGCGCCCAGGTCTCGGCCCAGTCCTCCCACGGGTGGCTGGCGGCGTAGGCGCTGATGTAGTGCAGCGGCCAGTCCGGCGCCGGCCCCTGCTGGTAGTGCCGCTGCAGCGCCTGCGCGTAGTCGGCGCGCTCATCACCGAACAGACTGCGGAAGTCGTCCAGCCACGGCGTGCCCGCCACCAGCCGGTCCCAGTAGTAGTGGCCGATCTCGTGGCGCAGGTGGCCCAACAGGGTGCGGTAGGGTTCGTGCATGGCCTCGCGCGCCTGCTCGCGCTGGGCGTCGTCGGCCTCGGCGATGTTGAGGGTGATCTGGCCCTCGTCGTGGCCGGTCAGCACCCGCGCCGCGCCGGGCGTGTCGGCCAGGAAGTCGAAGGCCACCCCGCGCTGCGGGTCCTGGTCCACCCGCGAGGCCACCGGCAGGCCCATCGCGATCAGCTGCGAGAACAGCCGGCGCTTGGCCAGCTCGATCCTGCCCCATTGCTGCGCGCGCTTCGGCCCGGACAGGTCCGGGATGACCCGGTTGACCGCGCAGGCCGGGCACAGCGTGCGCTCGGCCAGCGGCCGGCCCTGCGCATCGCGCGGCATCGCCTGCGGATCGGCCGGGATCAGCCAGTTGCACACCGCGGCGGTATGGAAGTTGCTGCAGCGCCGCCACGCCGGCGCGGCTGCATCGGCCGGCGCCTCCTGCCAGCGGATCCAGGTATCGGCCTGCGCCCCGGGCGACAGCGCCAGCAGCTCGCCCGCGCCCGGCTCGAAGCCCAACTGCGTATCGCAGCTCACGCACAGGCTGTTGCGGAAGTACACCGGCTTGCCGCAGCGGCAATGGAACTGGCGCTTGAGCGCAGGCGTGTCCTGCGCAGGATCGAGGAAGGAACCGGCGATGATGGAGGACATGGCGGCAACCGGGACACTCGGAGGGCAGGCGAGTATGCCCGGGCGGATGCGAAGACCTCGCCAATGGCCGGGCTCAGCCTGGATCGGGGCGCATGGCGACCTGCTTGAATCAATCGGCAGCCACCACTAAACACGAAACCTGAAGGTCTTCCTGGAGGAAAAGCCCGCAAAGCACTTCACCGATGGCGCCGCTGGCGCCGGCGACAAATCCTAGACACGCTCCATTTCCAGCCGGAGCGACGAGGCAATCGAGGATCTGACCTCCAACCCAGGATCGGGCCCGCGCGCCCAATCCAGGCTTATGTTTTCATCGCGAAATCGGGCAATGACGTGCAGCTTCCAATGCGGCACCAGGTTGTACCCCTGTCCGGTGAGGTCATCGTCCGTGATGTAGGTGATCCCATCGGGTTGGGCGACGGCTTTTATGGAACGCGCGACCTTCTGTGCCGTGGACCATATGGATGCGGCCACATCGCCGCGGATCTCGGTGAACTGCTCCACATGAACCCGCGGAACGACCAGCACGTGGTAGCGATTGATGGGCGCACGGCTCACGACTGCCAGTACATGCCGATCCGACACGACCACCACCGAAGGGTCATCCAGATGACAGAACGGGCATTGAAGGTCGCTCATGGAGGATGATTTACTCGCCGAACTGCCTGAATTGGGCCAGCCTGCGCAGCAAGTCAGGCTCGAATGGATGAGGGCTCACACCCAGCGCCGCACCGCTTTCTCGTACGCAGCGTACTCCGCCGGAAAGCGTGCGGACAGATGGCGCTCCTCCGGCACTATCTGGAAGAGCGTGACGTAGCCGACGAAGAAGGCAACCACGACGAGGCCGAGAGGCTGCCCCAGGCAGATCACCCAGCCCGACAGCACCAGGGCGTAGCCCAGGTACATCGGGTTGCGCGAATACCGGTACAGCCCCGACGTGACAAAGGCAGAGGAGCGCTCCGGGTGCAGGGGATCGACCGTCGTGCCCGCATGCCGGAACAGGACCTTGGGCCATGCATTGATTGCAAGGCCAAGCGCGACGAATGGCAGACCAATCGCGATGTGCAAAAACGAACAAGCCGAGCCGGGCAAGGCCCAAACGATGGCCGCCAGCACCAGCAGCAGGACCGGCGGGGGAATTCTTGTTTCCAGGGCCGGGAACATTCGTTTTGGAATCTCAGGGAATGTCTGAGAAACTCAACGAGCAAAGGCGCAGTCATTCGGAATCATGGCATGCCTGCGCCAACGGTGGCTCGAACGGGGATGCCCGACGGATCGAATCCCTCCAGGCAGAATACATTGATGCCAAAGAAGTCCGGCGTGACCCGCTTTCGATGAAAGGGATAGATGCCGCAGACCTTGCAGAAATAGTGCTTGGCAGTGCAGGTATGGAATTGGTACAGGGTCAGCGATTCCTCGCCCGCGAGCAGCCTGAATCTGCCCTCGTGGACCTTGACCATGAGTGCGTTCTTGCGCCGGCAGATGGAGCAGTCACAGGTCGTGAGTTCCGGAAAGTCCGAGGTGATCTGGAAGCGCACCGCCCCGCAATGGCAAGACCCGGTGAACGTCTTCATATCTCCACCTCGCCTTGCAGATAGAACGCGCAAGCGCCTTCCAGTTCGACGCGGTCACCCGCCGATCGGCAAACGATCTCCCCGCCGCGCCGGGAGGCTTGGTATGCACGGAACGTCGTCTTGTCCAGTCGTTTCGCCCAATAGGGCGCCAGTGCGCAGTGCGCACCGCCGGTTACCGGATCCTCCGGGATGCCCTTGGCGGG
>JASGEB010000041.1:0-24545 GCA_047606785.1 Pseudoxanthomonas sp. | reverse complement strand
TCGCGCCCCTGCGGTGCGCTCCTACGACGGGGCCAGCGCCGCGCGTGCCGCCGCCAGCAACACGCCTTCGCGCACCAGCCGCACGGCGGTGGCGACCTCGCCGTCCAGGGCGCGGTCGCGTTCGAGGAACGGGATGTGGCGACGCAGTTCGGCGTGGGCGGCGGCCACGGCGATGCCGGGATGGAACGCGTCGGTGGCGGCCAGTTCGGCGCGCAGGGCCTCGACTTCGGCGACGAACTGCGCGTGCAACGGCGAATCCTCGCGCGGGGCGCCCTGCACCTTGGCCGCGAGCGTGGCCGCGTCGGCGCGGCGGGCCAGGGCGCGGGCGGCGTTGATCATGTCGCGGCGCAGGTCCAGCGCCTGCGCGGCGGTGTACAGTTCCAGCGCCAGCACCTTGCCCAGGTCGGCGGCCATCGCCAGCACGTGGCGGGCCTCGTTGGCGCCCATCGACACGTGGTCCTCGGCGTTGGCGCTGGTCGGCACGGAGAACACGCTGGCCGGATGCGCGCGGCTGGCCAGGTCGTTGACGATCGCCGCGGCGGTGTACTGCACGATCATGTGGCCGGACTCGGTGCCGTCCTCGTTGCCGATCAGGAACGCCGGCAGGCCGTCGCTGGTGGCCGGGTCGACCAGCTTGTTCAGCCGGCGCTCGCTGATCGAGGCCAGCACCGGGATCGCCGCTTTCAGGTACGACATCGCCAGCGCCAGCGGCATGCCGTGGAAGTGGCCGGCGGAAATCACCTGCTCCTCCACGTGCGCGGCATCGGCCTTGTCGGGAAACACCAGCGGGTTGTCGGTGACCGCGTTGAGTTCGATATCGAGCACGCGTGCGGCCTGGGCCAGCGCGTCGCGCGCCGCGCCGTGCACCTGCGGGATGCAGCGCAGCGAGTAGCTGTCCTGCGGCTGGTGCTTCTTGCCGCCGCGGAACGGCTTGAAGCGGGTGTAGAACTTCTCGCGTCCATGGCGCTGGTCGGCCGGCACCCAGTCCCAGCCGATGTCGAAGGTGAGCGCGCGCGCGTCTTCGATGTCCCAGCTGCCCGGCAACCACGGGCGCCAGCGCGGCACCAGGTGGTAGCGGATGTCGGCCAGGGTCGAGCCCGCCAGCAGCGTGCGCAGGCGCGCGGCCACGTGCACCTGGCCCGGGTGCGGGCGCAGCGCGTGCACGTCTTCGGCAAAAGCGCCCAGGCGGCCGGCGAAAGCGTCGATGGTCATCGCCGCGGCCAGGTCGGCGGTGTCCAGCAGGGTCTCCAGCCGCTGCACGGCCAGCACGCCCATTGCCAGCATCTGCGCGGTGCCGTTGTTCAGCGCCAGGCCTTCCTTGTAGCTCAGCGCGACCGGCTGCAGGCCGGCGCGGGCCAGGGCCTCGCCACCGGGCAGGCGTTCGCCTTCAAAGAAAGCCTCGCCCTGCCCCAGCAGGACGATGGCCAGGTGCGACAGCGGCGCCAGGTCGCCCGAGGCGCCGACCGAACCCAGCTCCGGCACCACCGGCACCACCCCGGCGTTGAGCAGGTCGGCCAGTGCCTGCAGGGTCTGCACGCGGATGCCCGAGTGCCCGCGCAGCAACGTGTTGATGCGGATGCCGAGCATGGCGCGCACGACCGCCGGCGCCATCGGCTCGCCCACGCACACGGCGTGGGTGATGATGAGGTTGCGCTGCAGCTCCTCGTGCAGCGAGCGCCCGGACGGCGTGGCACCGGGCAGTTCGTCGCGCAGCGGGTGCGCGCCCAGCAGCTTGTCGGCATTGGAGCCGAAACCGGTGGACACGCCGTAGATCGGTTCCTCGCGGCGCACCTGCTCGGCCAGGAAGTCGGCCGCGCGCGCCACCGCCTCCAGCGCCTGCGGCGCCAGTTCCACGCTCGCGCCCAGGGCGATCTCGACCAGCTGCGCGCGGCTCAGCGAACGTCCGTCGAGCAGGATCGGCTTCACGCGATCAGCGCCCCGCCAAGGCTTCGGCTTGCGCCAGTTCCACCCGCAGCGCGGCGGCCAGTTCCTCGCGCGGCACTTCGAACTGCAGTTCGCGCGGCAGGTCCTTGACCGTCACCACCCCGCGCGCGCGCTCGTCCTCGCCGACCAACACCACGAAGCGGATGCCGGCGCGCGCCGCGTACTGGAACTGGCGGCCGAGCTTCTTCGGCTCCATCTGCACCTCGGTGTTGATGCCGCCGGCGCGCAGCGCGCGGGCCAGGTCCAGCGAATCGGCCAGGCGGGCCTCGTCCATCAGCGCCACCAGCGCCTGCACGCTGCTCTCGGCGATGCCCTCGATCAGCCCGACCTCGCGCAACTGCCAGAACAGCCGGGTCAGGCCGATCGAGATGCCCACGCCGGGCAATTTGCTCTTGGTGTAGTGGCTGGCCAGGTTCTCGTAGCGCCCGCCCGAGCAGATCGAGCCGATCTGCGGGTGCGCGTCGAGCACGGTCTCGTAGACCGTGCCGGTGTAGTAGTCCAGGCCGCGCACGATCGAGAAGTTGAGGCAGTAGGCCTGCTCGGGAACGCCCAGCGCCTTGACCAGTTGCAGCACCTCGCGCAGTTCGGCCACGCCTTCGCGCAGGGTGTCGGTGGCGCGCTCGTCGAGCAGGGCGTCCAGGCGGGCCAGCGCATCGACGTGTCCCTGCGAGCGTCCCGAGACGAAGGCCAGGACCTTCTCCACGCGCTCGGCCGGGAGCGCGAACCCCTCCCCCAGCAAGGTCTGGCGGACGTGCTCGGCGCCGCGCTTGTCGAGCCTGTCGACCTCCCGCAGCACCTCCATCTGCAAGCCTTCGTCGACGATGCCCAGGCTCTCCAGGACCCCGCGCATCAGCCGGCGGTTGTTGAACTGGATGGTGAAATCGCCGATCCCCAGTTCGGAAAACACCGCGTGGATCACCGCCAGCACCTCGGCGTCGTAGCGCACGCTCAGCGCGTCCTTGCCGATCACGTCGATGTCGCACTGGTAGAACTCGCGGAAGCGGCCGCGCTGGGCGCGTTCGCCGCGGTAGACGCGCTGCATCTGGTAGCGCCGGAACGGGAAGGCCAGCTCGTGCTCGTGCTCGGCCACGTAGCGCGCCAGCGGCACGGTCAGGTCGAAGCGCAGCGCCAGTTCCGGCAGGCCGTCCTTATCCTGCTGCAACGCGCCGGTGGACTGGGCGAAGTACACCTGCCGCTCGGTCTCGCCGCCGGACTTGGTCAGCAGCACCTCGGACAGCTCGAACACCGGCGTCTCCACCGGCAGGAAGCCGAAGCGCTCGTAGTTGCGGCGGATGGTGTCCAGCATGCGCTGGAAGGCGATCTGGTCGCGGGGCAACAGCTCCAGGACACCAGGCGGCGTGCGCGGCTTGATCAAGGCGGCTTCCGAACGATTTTCGAGGGGGCGGCCATTCTACTGGCTGGCCGCCGCCACCGGCCCGGAGGCGGCCTTGCCGCCCCGCCGCGTACGGGTGGACTTGCCGAGGCCCGGGCAGGCCACTAGAATGCGCGGCTCCCTCGGGGTGTAGCTCAGCCTGGTAGAGCGCTACGTTCGGGACGTAGAAGTCGCAGGTTCAAATCCTGTCTCCCCGACCAATAAAATCAGTGGTTTACGACGAAACCGGCCCAGCGCCGGTTTTTTCGTAACTGCACGGTAACAGCACGTAGGCCGCCGGGTGCCCGACTCGACGGCGGCGACCAGCTCGGGCGCGCCTTCGTCCTGAACTTTCGCGGCAGCCGCCACGGTGCGGGTTGAGACGCTGAGCATCTCAGCGGCTTTGGCTTGGGAAGTCTGCAAATTTGCAGACTTATCGGAAGGGCGATGCGATGGCATGTTCGCCAGCCGCGCCGCCACCATGCCGCGCTGCGACTCACTCAGATGCCGCCGGTGCAGGTTCAGCGACACCACGAACGCCACCGCATGGATATCGGGGCCAAGGGCCTCGGCACGCTCGATATGCCGGCGAGTGGATCGCGCTGCCTCGCCGGTCTTTTCCTCGGTATCGGCGGCGAACTCAACTGGACGGCCGCGCCCTCGCGAATTGTCGGCCAAGTTGGCCGACAATTCCGGATGCATCGCCTCCCAGATTTCCTTGCGCCGGTGGATCGCACGGTTGATGTCTGGCTTGCTTTCGCCGGTCACCTTCGCCGTGGCGGCTGCGTAGCCTTCCCTTTGAGGCGGGGGCTTTTTGAACCCAATTTCAGGTGGCTCAACTTGAGCCACCTGATTTTCTAGGCTCCGCATCGCCTCCCATACTTCTTTCCGCCGGGCATGATGTTCCGCTCTCTCGGTCGCCGTCAGCTCCGCCCTGCACAAGTTCTCATCGATCTCGGCGCTGACCGATAGCCGCTTCCAGGGCCTCGCGCAGCGCGACGGAATCGCCCCACAGGAGCGCATACGCAGTGTCGCCGGTCCGCGGCGGACCCACGGCGTCCAGCGGGTTCGCCTGCCACGGTGGCAAGCGCAGCGCCCGCATCACCCCCATCCAATCGCCCGCCGCGTAGGCGTCGATGGCTTCCTGCGTGATCCGCCCGGACTTCTCGGAATGACGTTTGCGTCTAATCGTTCCCATGACTACACCCCCGATGGACGGCCCACCTTCTGCGGCGGGAGGACGTCCAGGTTCAATTGCTTGAAAGCGCCCAGCATCGCCGCACGGGCGTCGCGCTCGGCCGCCACCGCCGGGTTCGGCTTCAATTGGTTGTAGCGGTCCATGATGCACACGCCATGCTTGTCGATCAGCGCGGCCGCCTCGTTCATCCGATCAAACGCCCTTAGCGCCGATTCCAGCAGGAATGCGGCACCGGCGTCGTCAAGGTCGAACTCACGGTGAAGCCGGGTCCACCACTGTTTTGCAGCGGGCGAAATCCCGGACGGCGCGGCCATTGCAGCAGACTTTTTCAAAGTGAACTCCCAGTTTTGTAGTTGTGAAGGTTCGGGCAACGGCGCTGGCCGAGTCGATGGCCGATTGGTCGATACCCCCCCGGCCTCTTAGTTGACGGTCAACGAGGCCCTCCGCCGGGGGATTTCGGTGTTTATCCTCATCCTGATCGTGCGGGCCACGCTATCAACCATGGCCTGCGGCATGATCCCGTCGACCCCAGCTGTCGAGCGGCAGACAGTTACCTCCGGGTCGTCGCAGCTGATGGTTACTTCAAGGACGCCATTCTGCTTCTTGGCGGTTACCGTCAACCATTCAGCTTCCAGGCCCATGGCTCCGCAGACCTCCGCGGTACCCTCGACAATCTTGGCGATAAAGTCCTGCAGCCCGGAACGCTCCTCGCCTTTGGCGACTTTCGGTTCGGTGGCCTTCTTCAACGACTGCTGGATAAGACCTTTGACGTGTTCGCCAAACGTTCGCCTTGTTTCGTCAACGGGCTTGGTGGTCTCGGATTCCTCTGGCCGTCCTTCGCCGGATCGGCCACACTTGGATATACGATCTTGAATAGCCCGTGCCTCAACGGCTTCGGTCTCGTCGCCGTGGCGTGCCGGCTTGGCGCCCTCGCCCTTGGCAGTCCGCGACTTGCGCGGGTGCTTCACGGCGGCCTTGTGCTGCGGCTCGTCGGGTTGGCGTCGCACTTCCTCCAATGCCCCGAGTCGGGCGGCCAGCTCATCCACCGTATTCTGCAGCGGCCGGATCGCATCGGCGATCAGGTCCTGCAGGGTCACGCCCCTGCGCCGCCTCTTGGTCTTATTCATCACCGTTTCCTCAAGTCGACCGCGCCATTAGCCAGGGCCGCTTCGCGCTCGGCGGTAATGAGCTTCACGGCACCGTCGTGCTGACTACGTGTTGCGGTGATCTTCGCATTGGGCGCTGCTGGGATTACGACGACTGACAGTTCAATAAGGGTCCACTTCGTCCACCGGTGCCCGGTCGGGATCGCTTTCCACTCGTGGCCGATGAATCCAATAGAAAACGAGTCGACAAGTTTCGACTCGACCATGGACCAGATTTCATCGGCCTTGCCTATTCCGGTGGCAACCTCGGCGACCACACTTATTCCAGAATCAGTAGCGGTCAATTCCCGCACCCAGCCAATGGGTTCGTCATGCTTATGCTGCCAGAGTAGCGGGACGGGTAGTTTCCACTGCCCGCCTCGGGGCTCGACGATGTCGCCTTGCAGATCGACATCTTTAACAGACGCTACGCCCCGCAAAATGCGTTTGCCCGAACTGGCGTACTTCTGAACAGAAAGTCGCACGTCCATCTTTCGGACGCCGTTCGTCTTGTATTCGAGCAGGCTAACCCGGTGGCGCAACTCGGCTAGTTCACGTTGGATGTCAGTCATGATTATTAACTCCCAACGCTAGTAACTTCGACGGCGCCGGAAATATTCCAGTCCGCAATGATCGTGGCCCTGATCGCCACCGTATTCGACTGGAACAAGCTCACCAGCTGCGTGGCCGTCGGCGTGACCGAATCGCCCGTCGGCGCATCACTGGCTTCCACAGCCGCATGTTGTGAGAAGTCGATCTCACCGGTCTCCCACGCAGCCGCGACCTTGCTGGCGTCGAAGAAGATGGCGGTTCCCTCATCTACCGCGTTGCTGGTAAATGCGGGGTAGCCGAGATACTCACCACCCCGAACGTTCAACTTCTCATCGGCGTTCGCCGCGGCATCGGCCGGATTGAGCAAGTACACCGCGAACCGGTGATCGCCATCGAAAGTCCCCGCCGCACTCAACAGATCAGCCACGAACCCGGCATCGACCGCATCGGCCGTTGCCTGCAGCAGATCATTGCGCAGCCCGGTTTCCGCGATGATTCCGCCACGTTCCAGAGCCTCGCGGGTGATGATCGTCGCCCCTTGGAACTTCCGTGCGTCCAGCCTGAAAGTCGACAGCGATGGCACGCGCATGGGCGTGGCCAGGCCCTCGATCACCTCGCCAGCAGTGATGCCACCACTGACCAGGGTCCTGAGCCGGAACGGCCAGCGCCGCAGCGGAAGTTTGCCCAGCAAGGAAGCCTCGGCCGCCAGCCCGAAGAAGGCTTCCGCCTCGGCGGTCGTCTCGCCGGTGATGGCGCTCGTGGCCGCCTTGGCGACCGCAGCACCTTCGCCGCCCCAACGCTCGGATGCGATTACGTCGGCCGAACGATTATCGTATTTGCCGAAAACAGTCGCACCAACGATCGCAGACCGCGCGAAATTGAGTGCTTTGCGTTCGCGGCTGGGGCCGGGGTTGCCCAGCGCCTTGTAAATTGCATTCTGCGCGTCGACCAGGTGCGCGAATTGAAAGGGGTAAAAATCGGACATTGGATGTATTCCTTCTAGGTGGGATGGGTCGCCTCACGGCGAGCAGGTGTAATTTGGCCGCTTAAATCAAAATGGCCTACCGCTTGATTAGTTTCCGCAGCCGCTCGATTTCGACGGGTCGAGTTTCCACCTCGGGCATTTCAACGCCGAGCCGGCGGCACTTGGCCTGCACGGAATTCACCGCCAGCTGCCAGGCCGCACACAGCGCGAAGGCGGCGTCCCGCTTGTCGGGCATGGCTTGATGAGCATCAGCTGCGGCCACCGCCAGCAGGTCCGGCAGTTCAACTACGAAGGCCAACAGGGCATCGGCCGCCGCCCGCTTGACGTCGGGCTGCTGACCGCCACGCCCGGCCTGCCAGGCCCGGACGGCACCCAGGTCGAACAGGGTCGTGTGCCCGCGTCCACGGTGGCCTGCCCGAAGGCGTGGGCATCCCTGCCCGACCCAACGGCGCAGGGTTGGTGACGACACGCCCAAGGCGCGCGCCGCGTCGTCCACCGGCAGGCCGGTCATGCCCCGCCCCCCTGCATCGCCTGCCGCCGGCGAGTGACGTGGTACGGGGTCAGCAGGGCATGGGCCTTCAGGTCGGCCGATGCCCGGGCCGTGCCTTCCTTGTCGGTCCACACCTTCGGGGTCAACTCGCCCGCCAGCGCGATGGCATCGCCGGTGGTCAGCGCCAGCAGGCCGGCGACGGTCTCGGCACCGAAGGCGATCACGCTCACATGCAGGCGGTCATCGCCCAGGGGCACCAGCACCCGGGCCGTGGCGTAGGGGTTGCCGTTCTTGGACGTGCCGGGCTTCGGATCAGCCGCCAGGCGGCCGGTCAGCAGTGCGTCGATCATGGGTACCTCCCGTCTATCCGCACCAGCCCGATCAGGCTGGGCAGGTTCTCTTTGTGCCGTCGGCAGCGCGTGCAGCCGCGCAGCCCGCCGCAGTGCGTGCAGCCGGTGGCAATGGGCTTGCCGGCCTTCCTGCGGAAGCACCACGGACATGCCTTCACCGTCGGCGGCGACTCGGCCCACAGCAGCACCGGCCCGCAGCCCTCGCAGATGCGCGTCACCGGCGTGCCCCAGGCCGGCGGGGGAATGCCGCGGTCCAGGAAGGTGCCGGCGTCCAGCGCGCGCAGGTAGCCCCGCAGGCCGTGGTCGGGATGCCCGCCGCAGGCGGCCACCTCGGCATCGGGCAGTGCGTGGATCAGGGTTGCCGGCAGGCATTCGGCCTCGGCCAGGGCCAGCAGTCGGGCGCGGATGTCGTCGGGGTCCGGGGACTCCGTGCCCAGTGCGATTTCTGGGGAAGTGCCGTTCTGCTCACTGCCAAAACTGACAAAAGGGGGTTCTGTCAGTTTTGGCAGCTTGCAAGATGGGCATTCCCCAGATTTTTCGGCGGTCAGTGTCGCCACGCGCTCGCGCCACCCGCTCATGTTGCCCACCTGTAGGTGCAGGTCGGACGGCCGCCGGTCGTCTCCACCATCTCGATCAGGTGCCGGTACTCGACCAGCGTTTCGAGCGCGCCGGCCGCGGTCTCGGGATCGTCCAGCCCAGCCCAGCATTTGCGGTACACGTCGCGGGCCGTGAAGCTGTCCGGCAGGCTCGCCTGCTTCTTCAGCAGCAGGTGCGCCGCCGACACGCCGGTGTCGGTCACCGGGGCGTAGATGCGCCGGGCGTGGCCTTCCAGGTACTCGCACCAGCCCAGCGCCCGCACCATCGCCTCGCCTGATACCGGGCCGGTGCCGTTGTCAGTCAGGTGCAGCACCAGGGCCAGGCGCCCCGCTAGGGCCGAGTACTTGGCCAGGTGCGATTCCATGAAGGCCGGTTCATCGCCCTGGCGCAGCCGCTGCATCAGCTCGGTGTACCACTCGATGAAGATGTCTTGCGCATCGTCGGATAGCCGCAGGAACGGCACCTCGCAGGTGTCGGCGGTCTCGGCGCCTACGTTGACCGGGTTCAGCGCGCGCAGCCGTTGGAACGCTGCCCGTGCCCGATCCTCGGCCTCGCGGTTCAAGGGGCGGTCGCTGTAGCGCCACCCGCCGGGCAGGTCGGGATACACCGCCAACTGGAACCGCTGCATCAGCCCGTCATCGGCGAAGCCGCCGCGCACCGCACCGCGCACGTACTCGGCCAGCTTGCCCGGCTGCATACCGCCCAGGATGGACACGGCGCAGGCCTCGACGCGGATGGTCCCGCGCCCGATCCGGTCGGACGTGTAGGGGCCGGTACCGTTCCAGCATTCCAGCCAGAACGCGCGATCACTTTCCCGGCCCTCGCGGTCCATCGACGCCAACCACCCGGCCAGTTCGTCGCGGAATTGGATCAGCCCGCGCGGGTTCTCGTTCAACAACTCGCCCAGCTTCTCCACCGTCGAATCGTTCACCACCAGGCGCGGTTCTGTTGGTGGCTCCTCATCGAATCGGGCCGATTCGGCCAGCGACGCCGGATCTACTGCATGCCCCTGCTTGATCGCCTTGCGGGCCTTGTCCTTCGCCTCGGATTTGCGAGCCTCGGCCAGCATCGCCATTCCCTCGAACGTCTGCAGGGCCACCTTGTACTCGGCCCGCTCGCCGTCCAGAACGCTTTCCAGTGCACGGCGTACCGGTGACAGCGCCGGACTCTTGCCACTGCTGGGGCGTCCGATCACGCAGCCCCACAGAATCGGCCGCTCGTACCAGTGGGCATTGCGCTTCAACTTCACCGCGATATGGCGCCCGCCGATGGCGGCAGCCAATCCGACCATGGCCGGCACCGCAGTGAAGTCCAACGGCACCTGCAGGCCGTCGGCGGCATCCTGGCACCACGCACGCACCGCATCGGGCAACAACGCCGGATTGAACACCGGCACCGCCGGCAGCGGCTCCGGCAGCGGCTCCGGCGCCGAGCCTGCCGCGCGCGCGGCCTCGGGCTTGGCAGTGATCCTCGCCAGCGCCTCCACGTCGGCCGCGGTGGCACCCGGATGGGCTGCCAACCAGTCCACGCAGTCCCCCTTGGCCGGCAGGTCCAGGGCGGCCACGTCCACGCGCTCCACAACGCAGCCCAGGGCGTGCAGGCTGGCTTGCACGGCATCGGCGTACTTCGCCCCGGCATCGTCGTGGTCGGGCCACAGGATCGCGTGGCGGCCCTGCAGCGGGGTCCAGTCGGCACCGTCGGCACTGGCGCTGCTGCCGCTGGTGGTGGCGATCAAGCCCAGCTTCGCCAGCCGGTCGGCGCAGGCTTCGCCCTCGACGATCCACACCACGCCGTCGGCTGCCAGTAGTTCGGGCTGGCGGTACAGCAGCTTGCCCGTGGCCGGTGCTGGTGGTTCGCCGATGACGTACTCGACGCCGGTCCAGTACATGGGCCGCAGCCACTTGGCCCCGTTGCTCTTGTACTGCCGCTGCAGCCGCTCCCGCTCCGCCTCATCCAACCGATGCCAGCGCGGATGCTTGCAACGCATCTTCCAGAACACCGGATTGCCGTCGGCATCGCGGTATTCGTGCAGGCCATTGGGCTGGAAGCCGGCAGCCACCACAGCAGCGCACAGACGGCGTGCGGCGTCCTTCGGGGTCTCGACCATGACGGCGTTCATGACCGCACCCCCAGCAGGTCGGCGACGGCTTCCTTGAACGCCTTGCCGATCCGGCGCTGGTGGAATCCGATCAGGTCGCCACCACCGCAGCCTGCAAAGCACCGCCAGCCGCCGTTCTGCTCGCGCACGTTGACGCTCAACGATGCGTTGTGGTCATCGTGGAACGGGCACGTGCCCTGTGCCCAGCCAGTGGCATTGGCCTTGCCCAGCTTGGCCACGCGCGCGCGGTAGTAGGTCTCCGAATCTGGCAGACGGTCGCGCCAGTCCTTGGGCAGCTTCGGCGCTTCCCATGGGCGGCGGGGTTTAGTAGGATTGCTATACAGTCGTTTCAGGTTTTCGACCTCGCCCCGGTAGCCCCCGGGGCGATGTCGTTTCTGGAAGTCCTTCATTAGGCCACCTCGCGGCGGTCGCCCAGAGCTCCGCGGCTACGGTAGGACACCGGGCTGCCGGCCTTGCTCTTCGCCTCCAAATAATCGACCCATCTGCGCACGGCCTCGGGCCGTGCGAAGCGGCGGCGACCGACCAGGAATGTATCCAGGTCGCCCGCCTGAATCGCCGAATAGATGGTGGGAATTGATTCGCCGGTAATCTCGGCGACCTGCTGAACGCCCAGCTTGAGGGGCTCGATCTTCATTTGCGCTGCACCTTCTGCAAACGGCACAGTTAAATCGCCTGCGCCTTGCGAATCACCGCGTTATGCGGCGAGTAGGCGCAGGTTGTGAAAATACGACTTGGAACGCGGGCGTTCCGTTCCAACTATTTCAGCGCGACACGCTTCGCGACGGCGCGACCAGTAACCCCGAACTCCCGGCCGATCGCGTTGCAGATATCCGATTTGCTCCGGTGTCGATTGGCTGCGTGCAATTCATTGGCGCGCTGCTGCCAGCTATCCCAAACCGGCTTGCGCTCTGCCGCCCGCTCGCGGGCGCTGGAAAATCCTGCCCCCTTGCGTTGCTTGGTTGCGGCATTTCCGATAATGACTTTCGGCGCTGCATCAATGTGAAGCGCACGAAATTCGGCTTGCGCTATGTCATGCATCAGGCGCATATCGGCAGTCTTGCGCGGCCCTCTCAGGCGGGAAGCTAACTCATCGGCGATCGGTGCAAGTCCAGGGTGGCGGCGCAGCGCCTCGATACGCGCCGCCGGGCCCAAGCCACGCATCAGCTTTTCAGTCTGCGCGGGATCACCTGCTGCACCGTCCAGTAATACGGTCACCATGTTGCCCATCAATCCCGATGGGTCTTTCTTGCGCGTGGTGGTCATTTCCTCGCCCCCAGCTTCGCCACCGCGTCAGCCAGCTTGCCCGGTGCCAGGTGCGCATAGCGCAGCGTCATCTTGATGTCCGCGTGCCCCAGTAACTCGCGGACGGTATTCAAGTCGACACCGGCCATGACCAGCTTGGATGCGAAGTCGTGGCGCAGGTCGTGGAAATTGAAATCCGACAGCTGCGCCGCCGTGACGATGCCGTCCCAGGCCTTATTGATGTTGTCGAAACGCGCGCCACTGGGCGACGGGAACACCAGCCCGGCCGGCGACTTGTCTTTGATGGTGTGCTGTTTCTTCCACCGGGTCAGCACCGCCAAGGCCTCGTCGTTCAACGGCAGGTGTCGGGTCTTGCCGCTCTTGGCGTTGCCGGCCTCCACGGTCAGCAGCTTGCCGGGCAGGTTGACGCTTCGCCAGTCCAGTCCGAACAGTTCGCCGCGCCGCATCCCGGTGTTCAGCGCCAGCAGCACCAGCGGGGCCAGGTGATCGGTAAAGCCGTCCTTGGGCCATTGCGGATGGCCGACGGTGCCGCGCGCCTCGTGCCATGCGTTGTGTCGTTCCCGGCTTGCCCTGCGCTCGGTCTCGCGGTCGGCCAGGGCCTTGCGCAGCCGGTCCTCCTCGTCGGCAGCCAGGTAGCGCACGCGCTCGTTATCCACCTTCTTGCGCTTCACCGTGCGCAACGGATGCTCCGACAGGAAACCCCACTCCACCGCACAGGAATAGACCTTGCGAATGCGGTCGAGGTCGCGGTTGATGGTCGCCGGCTTGATCCCGGCCCGGCTCCGTTTCGTCTTGAAACGCTCGATGTCGAACGCCACGATGCCGCGCAGCTCGCGCCCATACAGGTCGCCGAAACAGGCTTCCAGTGCGTCCACGGTCGCCTGCCCTGCCTTCTGGTGGGCCACCGCCCACGGCGCGAAGTGGTCGCGGATGAAGTCGCCCAAGGTGATCGGCTTTTCCGCCACCGGCTTGCGCGCCTCCACTACCGCCACGGGTGCGCCGTGCTCGTCCGTCTCGACCAGCGCGGCCTTGGCCTTCGCCCTCGCTGCCTCGACGGTCACGCCGGGCCACTTGCCCAGTGATTTGGTCGCGGTGCGGCTCCATTGGACGTTCCAGGACTTGATCCCCGAAGGCTGCACGCGCAGGTGCAGCTGCGGGACCACCGTGTCCCATACCCGGTAGGGACTTGCCTCGGGTTTGGCGGCCTCGACCACGGCCGGCGATAGCTTCTTTGACAGCTTCACGATCCCTCCGTAACTGCACGGTAACTGCAAACGGGATCATACCGCGATTTATCGCTTCGCGTCGCTTCCTTATAAATCAATCAGTTATGGCGTAAATCACTGATAGAAAAGGGGTCTAAATCGCGTTCGGGACGTAGAAGTCGCATGTTCAAATCCTGTCTCCCCGACCAATGAATCCTTGAAAATCAAGGAATTGCAAGAAAGCCGGCGAAAGCCGGCTTTCTTGGTTTCCGGACACCCTCCTGGCCGACGGGTCACAAGCACGGGAATCTGGGCCGCCCGTGTGATGTGAGAGTTGCTCCTGATCAAGGCAGCCGGCAGTTGCACCGGCTCCCTTGCAACGGGGGCGCGATGCTGACACTTTACGTTACTGACGCGCTACGGCACTATTCGCCCATGGCGATTCGCTCCTTCCGCTGCGGTGATACGCAAGACCTATTCGAGGGTCAGCGCGTGCGCCGCTTCGTGAACATCGAGACCGTCGCCATGCGGAAGCTGGCCATCCTCCACCGCGCAGCCGTACTGGATGACCTCCGCGTGCCGCCGGGCAATCGACTGGAAGCCCTGCGTGACGACCGTAGCGGACAGCACAGCATCCGCGTGAATGACCAGTTCCGCGTTTGCTTCGTCTGGACAGGCAGCGATGCGGAGCACGTTGAAATCGTGGATTACCACTGAGGGCACCACCATGCGCAAGATTCCCTATCCGACCCCGGGCGAGATCCTGCTCCACGAGTTCATGGAGCCGATGGGCTTGTCCATGTACGCGGTGGCCAAGGCCATCGGCGTGCCACAGGGCCGCATCGGCGAGATCATCGCCGGCCGGCGCACGGTGACGGCGGACACGGGCCTGCGCCTGTCGCGTTACTTCGGCACGTCGGACGGGTTCTGGATCGGCCTGCAGGCCGACCACGACACCGCCGTGGCGCGCGACAAGCTGGCCAAGACGCTGGCCAGCATCAAGCCGCTCCACGTGGCTGCGTAGGGCGCTCGTCATTCCCCTTACTTGCGCTTCATCGTGCGCAGCGGATCCATTTCCCCGGCCAGCGCTTGCGCTCGCCCGCCGGCATCTCTAGAATGCCGCCTCCCGATTCATGGGGCCATAGCTCAGCTGGGAGAGCGCCTGCATGGCATGCAGGAGGTCGGCGGTTCGATCCCGCCTGGCTCCACCAAATTCCTCGGCCGCAGGCCCGGCCACAGAAGTTCGCATCACCCGTCCCCATCGTCTAGAGGCCTAGGACATCACCCTTTCACGGTGGCGACCGGGGTTCGAATCCCCGTGGGGACGCCAGCTACATTTCCGGGATATCCCGGAAACACGAGAAACCCCGGGAAACCGGGGTTTTTCTTTGCTCGTCCTCGCCTGCGCGTGGCCCGCCCGGATGAGCGTCGGCGCACGCTCGGCGCGAATCGTACGCGCCCTCAATCCTCGCTCAGCGCCGGCTCGGCGGGCAGGACGGCCCGCCAGTCGTCGCCCACCCGGCGCAGGGTCGCCACGCCGTGGCCGCGTTCGGCCAGGTATTCGAGCCACTTGCCCAGGAAGGTGTTCATGCGCATGCGGTGGCCGATCAGCTCCGCCGGCGGCGGGAACAGGCCGATCACGTCCTGCCAGCGGCGGCCGACGTAGCAGTGGGTGGCCTCGACCTGGTGGGCGTCGCGGTACAGGCGCACGAACGCCGACGGGTCCGGCTCGCCGGTCAGCGGGTCGAGCATGCCGTAGCTCAGCCGCAGTTCCACCGTGTAGGGATGGGTGGCGATCACCTCCATCCGCAGGTCCAGGCCATCGCCGATGCTGGACAGGTAGCACCCCGGCTGCAGGTCCGCCGGCGCGAACAGGCGAGCCAGCCGGGCGTGGTTCTCCGCGTACAGCGCCATCAGCCAGCCGAAGCGGCTGAGCCTGGGCAGGCGCGTTTCGCGGGCAGAGATCGCTTCGGACATGGTTCGATCCTACACGCCCGTGCGGCGGCGCGGCAGGATTGACGCATGGTCGAAGCGGCCTTACCGTGGAAGTCCCCTCGCCCGCCCCGCCGCCCGCATCGCACGGTCCGGCTAGAACATCTCGCGTTGCAGGCCGAGGGTCGACATCACCTTGCTGGCGATCTCCTCGATCGAGGTGTTGGTCGTGCTCAGGGTCGGCAGGCGCTCGCTGCGGAACATGGCCTCGGCCGCGGCCACCTCGCGCCGGCAGGTATCCAGCTGGGCGTAGCGCGAATTGGGCCGCCGTTCCTGGCGGATCTGCTGCAGGCGGTCCGGATCGATGGTCAGGCCGAACAGCTTGCGCCGGTAGGCGCGCAGGCGCGGCGGCAAGCGGTCGCTTTCCAGGTCCTCGTCGGTCAGCGGGTAGTTGGCCGCGCGCACCCCGTAGTGCAGCGCCAGGTAGACGCAGGTGGGCGTCTTGCCGGCGCGCGAAACCGCGACCAGGATCACATCCGCCTCGTCGTAGCTGGTGGCGATGCCGTCGTCGTGGGTCAGCGCGAAGTTCATCGCGTTGATGCGGCGATGGTAGGTCTCGAAGTTGGCGATGCCGTGCGCCTGGCCCACCCGCGACTGGCGCTGGGTGCCCAGTTCGCGTTCCATCGGGTCGATGAACGGCGCGAACACGTCCAGCATCAGCGCCCCGCTCTGCGCCAGCAGCGCGGCGATGGACGGATCGACGATGGAATGGATGACGATCGGGCGGGTGCCGTGATCGATGCCGGCCTGGCGGATGCGCTGGGCGGTGGCCAGCGCCTTGTCCGGCTCGTCCACGAAGGGGACGCGGTCGGTGATGAAGGCGAAGCCGGCGAACTGGGTGAGCAGGCTGTGACCGATGGTCTCCACGGTGATGCCGGTGCCATCGGAGACGTAGAAGACCGGTCGGACACTGGACAACATCGCCTGCAAGCTCCCGAGAACACTGAAAACGCTGCCGGATCAAGCTTGTGCAAGCCATCCGCCGCGCTGCATCATAATCACCTTTCCCTGTGGACGCGGATTCCCGACACCGTCCGACTGGCGGTGGCAGGCTTCGCCTTGGAGCACACTTGAACCAGAACGTCCTGTGGTTGCATGAGCTTGGTCTGTCCGACCTGGCACGCGTCGGCGGCAAGAATTCCTCGCTGGGCGAGATGATCGGCAACCTCGCCGACCTCGGCGTCTCGGTCCCCGGCGGCTTCGCCACCACGGCCGAGGCGTTCAAGGCCTTCATCGCCCACAACGACCTGTCCAAGCGAATCTACGACCGGCTCGAGACCCTGGACGTGGAGGACGTCGACGCGCTGACCGCCGCCGGCAAGCAGATCCGCGGCTGGGTGATCGACGCGCCGCTGCAGCCCGACCTGGACAAGGACATCCGCGAGGCCTATGCCAAGCTCTCCGCCGAGAATGGCGGTGGCGACGTCGCCGTCGCGGTGCGCTCCTCGGCCACCGCCGAGGACCTGCCGGACGCTTCCTTCGCCGGCCAGCAGGAGACCTTCCTCAACGTCACCGGCGCCGACGACGTCGTCCACAAGGTCAAGGAAGTGTTCGCCTCGCTGTACAACGACCGCGCCATCGCCTACCGCGTCCACCACGGCTTCAAGCACGAGGACGTGTTCCTGTCGGCCGGCGTGCAGCTGATGGTGCGCTCGGGCGTGGGTTCCTCCGGCGTGCTGTTCACCCTCGACACCGAGTCCGGCTTCCGCGACGTGGTGTTCGTCACCGCCAGCTTCGGCCTGGGCGAGATGGTCGTGCAGGGCGCGGTCAATCCCGACGAGTTCTACGTCTACAAGCCCACGCTGAAGGCCGGCAAGCCGGCGATCCTGCGCCGCACGCTCGGCAGCAAGGCCGTGCGCATGGTCTATTCGGACAAGCCCGGCGAACGGGTCAGGATCGAGGACACCCCGGCCGAGCTGCGCAGCACCTTCTCGATCAGCGACGCGGACGTGCAGGAGCTGGCCAAGCAGGCGCTGGTCATCGAGCAGCACTACGGCCGGCCGATGGACATCGAGTGGGCCAAGGACGGGGTCAGCGGCAAGCTGTTCATCGTGCAGGCGCGCCCGGAGACGGTGAAGTCGCGCGCCAAGGTCACCCAGATCGAGCGCTACGCGCTGCAGGGCAAGGGCAGCGTGCTGGCCGAGGGCCGCGCGATCGGCCAGAAGATCGGCGCCGGCACCGCCCGCGTGGTCAAGTCGCTGGAGGACATGAACCGCGTCCAGCCCGGCGACGTGCTGGTCGCCGACATGACCGACCCGGACTGGGAGCCGGTGATGAAGCGCGCCTCGGCGATCGTCACCAACCGCGGCGGCCGTACCTGCCACGCGGCGATCATCGCCCGCGAGCTGGGCGTGCCGGCGGTGGTCGGCACCGGCAACGCGCTGGAGCTGGTCAAGGACGGCCAGGAGGTCACGGTCAGCTGCGCCGAGGGCGACACCGGCTTCATCTACGAGGGCAAGCTGGCGTTCGAGCGCAGCACCACCGACCTGGGCAACATGCCGCCGGCGCCGCTGAAGATCATGATGAACGTCGCCAACCCCGAGCGCGCGTTCGACTTCGGCCAGCTGCCCAACGCCGGCATCGGCCTGGCGCGGCTGGAGATGATCATCGCCAGCCACATCGGTGTGCATCCCAAGGCGCTGCTGGAATACGCCCGGCAGGATGCGGCCACCAAGAAGAAGATCGACGAGCGGATCGCCGGCTACGGCAGCCCGGTGGACTTCTACGTCAACCGCCTGGCCGAAGGCATCGCCACCCTCACCGCCTCGGTCGCGCCGCACCCGGTGATCGTGCGCCTGTCGGACTTCAAGTCCAACGAGTACGCAAACCTGATCGGCGGCGCCAACTACGAGCCGCACGAGGAGAACCCGATGATCGGCTTCCGCGGCGCCAGCCGCTACGTCGATCCAAGCTTCGCCGACGCCTTCGCCCTGGAGTGCAAGGCGGTGCTCAAGGTCCGCAACGAGATGGGCCTGGACAACCTGTGGGTGATGATCCCATTCGTGCGCACCCTGGAGGAAGGCCGCAGGGTCGTCGAAGTGCTGGCGGCCAACGGCCTGAAGCAGGGCGACCATGTCGAAGGACAGCAGGGCCTGAAGATCATCATGATGTGCGAGGTGCCGTCCAACGCGCTGCTGGCCGAGGAATTCCTCGACATCTTCGACGGCTTCTCGATCGGCTCCAACGACTTGACCCAGCTCTCGCTCGGCCTGGACCGCGATTCCTCGATCGTCGCCCACCTGTTCGACGAACGGAACCCGGCGGTCAAGAAGCTGCTGTCGATGGCAATCCAGGCCGCGCGCGCCAAGGGCAAGTACGTCGGCATCTGCGGCCAGGGCCCGTCCGACCATCCCGACCTGGCCGAGTGGTTGATGCAGGAAGGCATCGAGTCGGTCTCGCTCAATCCCGACACCGTGGTCGACACCTGGCTGCGGCTGGCCAAGTCCAAGGCGGCATGAGCATGCGCGGGCTGCCAACGGCGGCATGGACGCCGGTGGCCGCCGTGACGGCCGACCCGGCCGATGCGCTCAACCGCTTGCAGCACATCGACTGGTGGCAGTTCCTCGAGCAGTGGGGCCTGAAGCTGCTGGCGGCGGCGGTCATCTTCCTGGCCGGCCGCTGGCTGGCGCGCTGGCTCACCGGTGCGCTCGAGCGCCTGCTGGGACGGGCCAAGGTCGACAGCACCCTGACCGGCTTCCTGCACAACGTCACCTACGCCACCTTGCTGGTGCTGGTGGTGATGACCTCGCTGTCGGCGCTGAGCGTGCCGACCACCTCGATGTTCGCCGTGCTCGGCGCCGCCGGCCTGGCGGTCGGCCTGGCGCTGAAGGACTCGCTGTCCAACATCGCCTCCGGGGTGATGCTGATCGTGCTGCGGCCATTTCGCGACGGCGATTACGTCCTCGCCGGCGGACAGGAGGGCACGGTCGAGGAGATCCGCATCTTCCAGACCCGCCTGCGCACCGCCGACAATCGGGTGGTGATGCTGCCCAACAGCCTGGTCACCGCCGCGGCGATCATCAACACCACCGCCCACACCCAGCGTCGGATCGACGTGAGCGTCAACATCGGTCTGGGCGACGACCTGGGCCGCGCGCGGGCGCTGTTGCTGGAGGCGGCCGGCGCGGCGGAGAAGGTGCTGGCGGAGCCGGCGCCGCTGGTGCAGGTCGGCGACCTGGGCGAGAGCAGCATCAAGCTCAACCTGTTCGCCTGGAGCGCCACCTCCGACTACGGCGCCGCCCGCAGCAACCTGCTCGAAGCCGTGCGCACCCGCCTGACCGGCCAGGGCATCGCCGTGCCGGTACCGACCCTGCACGTGTACCCGCACCCGGCCGAGAGTAGCCCGTCGCCACCCGGCAGCGGCTGCTGAGCACGCGCCGCCGGCGCATCGCGCGCGATCCGACGCGGGTCAGTCCTGGCTAGCCAGCGCCGCCAGGTGGCGACGGTAGTGGCGCAGTTCCTCGATCGAATCGCGCACGTCGCTCAGCGCGGTATGCGCCGACTGCTTGTCGACCCCGGCCAGCACCTGCGGCGCCCAGCGCCGGGCCAGCTCCTTGAGCGTGCTCACGTCCAGGTTGCGGTAGTGGAAGTACTTCTCCAGGCGCGGCATCAGCCGGTGCAGGAAACGCCGGTCCTGGCAGATCGAGTTGCCGCACATCGGCGAGACGTTGGCCGGCACCCAGGGAGCGAGGAAGGCCAGGGTCGTCTCCTCGGCATGCGCCAGCGACACGCCCTGCCCCAGCACGCGCTCCCACAGGCCCGAGCGCCGATGCTGGCTGCGGTTCCAGTCGTCCATCGCCTCCAGTGTCTGCAGCGGATGGCCGATGGCGAACTCCGGGCCTTCGGCGAGCACGTTGAGCTGCGAATCGGTGACCACGGTGGCGATCTCCAGGATCGAATCGCGTCCGGTGTCCAGCCCGGTCATCTCCAGGTCGATCCAGATCAGGTTGCCATTGCCGTGGGTCATCGCGCCCCTTGCCCGTGCGTTGTTGCCGGCCGGCGATGATAGCGCGCGGCGGCCAGGGCCACGCCCGCTCCGTGCACGGCGCCCCGCAGCCGCGGTCAATCCAGCGCAGGCCTGCCGCGCTTGGCGCGGAAATAATTGCGCAAGCGGCGCCCGGCCTGGTCGGCCAGCACGCCGCCGCGCACTTCCACGCGATGGTTGTGGCGGGGGTCGGCCAGCAGGTCGAACACGCTGCCGGCCGCGCCGGTCTTGGGGTCGAACGCGCCGAACACCACCCGCGCCAGCCGCGCGTGCACCATCGCCATTGCGCACATCGCGCACGGCTCCAGGCTCACGTACAGCGTGCAGCCGACCAGCCGGTGGTTGCCCAGCGCCCTGCCCGCCCGGCGCATGGCCACGATCTCGGCGTGCGCACTGGGGTCGTGCTCGGCCAGGTTGCGGTTCCAGCCCTCGCCCAGCAGCGTGCCGTCGGCGCCGACCACCAGCGCGCCAACCGGGATCTCGTCGTCCTCGCGCGCGCCGCGCTCGGCCAGCGCCAGCACGTGGCGCATCCATTGCTGGTCGGTCGCGTCGATCGCCGGCGCGACCTCAGGCACCGCGCTCATCCGGCCTCCCGGCGGCGCACGAACTCGGCGAAGGCGGCCAGGGTCGCCTGGCTGACGTGGTGCTCGACGCCCTCGGCGTCGCGGCGGGCGGTGTCGGCATCGACGCCCAGCGCCAGCAGGAAGCGCTCGACCGTCTGGTGGCGCCGCCGGCTCTCGGCCGCCAGCGTCTCGCCGGCCGGGGTCAGGAACACGCCGCGGTAGGGCCGCTGGACCACCCACCCATCGCGGACCAGACGCTTGAGCATCTTCGCCACGGTCGGCTGCGCCACCCCCATGCGCGCGGCGATCTCGACCTGGCGTGCCTCGCCGCCGACGGCCAGCAGGTCGGAGATCAATTCGACGTAGTCCTCCACCAGTTCGGTGCGATGCGCCTGGCGCACCTGGCGGAAGCTCTCCATGTGCAGCTGCACGTCGACCAGCATCGGTGATTCCGCCGCCTGCTTCTCGCTCTTGCCCATCACTCCATCCCGACGCGGGCCGCGCGCCCGGCCCCATTCTGGAACACGCGGGCGATCATTACGATTTGAATTGCCAATACTCAACAATATAGCAAATGCTATATGATCGGGCCTTACCGGTGGAACGCCCCATGCCGCACGATGCCGCTCCCTTGAACACCGCCGACCCGCCCAGCCTGGGCGAGATGCACCGCAGCGTGTCGGTGCCGCACGGCGGGCACTGGTGGTTCCGCCTGCTGGCCTTCCTCGGCCCCGGCTACATGGTGTCGGTGGGCTACATGGACCCGGGCAACTGGGCGACCGACCTGGCCGGCGGCGCCCGCTTCGGCTACCTGCTGCTGTCGGTGGTGGTGCTGTCCAACCTGATGGCGATCGTGCTGCAGGCGCTGTCCGCCCGGCTGGGCATCGCCAGCGGCCGCGACCTCGCCCAGGCCTGCCGCGCGCACTACTCCCGGCCGGTCAACCTCGGCCTGTGGCTGCTGTGCGAAGCGGCGATCATCGCCTGCGACCTGGCCGAGGTGATCGGCACCGCCATCGCGCTGAAGCTGCTGTTCGGCATCCCGCTGCTCACCGGCGCGGTCATCACCGCGGTCGACGTGGTGCTGGTGCTGCTGCTGATGAACCGCGGTTTCCGCGCGCTGGAAGCGTTCGTGATCGCGCTGCTGCTGGTCATCTTCGTCTGCTTCGCCGCGCAGATCGCGCTGGCCGCACCGCCGCTGGCCGCGGTGTTGGACGGCTTCGTGCCGCGCGCCCAGATCGTGACCGACCCGCAGGCGCTGTACATCGCCATCGGCATCCTCGGCGCCACGGTGATGCCGCACAACCTGTACCTGCATTCGTCGATCGTGCAGACCCGCGACTTCGCGCGCAGCGACGCCGGCAAGCGCTCGGCGCTGCGCTGGGCGGTCACCGACAGCACCGTCGCGCTGATGCTGGCGCTGTGCATCAATGCGGCGATCCTGATCCTGGCCGCGGCGGTCTTCCACGCCCACGGCCGCACCAACGTGCAGGAGATCGAGCAGGCCTACCAGCTGCTGGCGCCGATGCTCGGCGTCGGCCTGGCCTCGACCCTGTTCGCGGTCGCGCTGCTGGCTTCGGGCATCAACTCCACCGTCACCGCCACCCTGGCGGGCCAGATCGTCATGGAGGGCTTCCTGCGCATGCGCCTGCCGCCGTGGGCGCGGCGCCTGCTCACCCGCGGCCTGGCGGTGGTGCCGGTGATCGTCGTCACCGCCCTCTACGGCGAGCGGGGCACCGCGCACCTGCTGGTGCTCAGCCAGGTGATCCTGTCGATGCAGTTGCCGTTCGCGGTGATCCCGCTGGTGCGCTTCGTGTCCGACCGCCAGCTGATGGGCGCACTGGTGGCGCCGCGCTGGCTGGTGCGCATCGCCTGGACGATCGCCACGGTGATCGTGATCCTCAACCTGAAGCTACTGGCCGACGTACTGCTGCACTGACGGCGCTGCGTCGGATGCCCGCGGCGAACAGGCCGCCCCGGCCTGGATGGACGGCACGTCCGGCGACGAAGCCGCAACTCGCACGGCACTGGCCCACCTGAATGCCTGGAGATTGTGCCTGGTCATCCTGGCCCGCCCGAGCCACCGCGTTTTGCAATCTCATAGCCTGCGACCCAACGGAAACAGTGCGCCAATCGGGAGTCCATCAGCGCCACGATGACAGGCCGTCGACATGGACCAAGGCGGCATAGCCTGCGAGATCGAGCACAGGCAGCGACAACGCCTCGGCCAGCCCGGCCAGCGCGGCACCACGGCCCGGTTCGACGGGCTGTCTACGATCCGCACGAACAAGTACGCGAACGTATAGGTTCGTGTCATATTGCCCGGCCAGCCAGGAACATTCCGATCTCGTCGTGCCGGTTGAGCAACCTCCCTTCCTGACCATCCGCGATGCGGCCAAGCAGCTGGGCGTCACGCCACGCACCCTGAACCGCCCCGGGATTCCTGGAGGCTCCAACTCTTGAGAGGATGGAGTCATGAGCAAGCCAGAGAAGTATTCCCCGGAAGTGCGGGAGCGGGCGGTTCGGATGGTGCTGGAGCACCAGGACGAGCACCGTTCGCAGTGGTCGGCGATCGCCTCGATTGCCGGGAAGATCGGGTGCAAGGCCGAGACGTTGCGGCTGTGGGTCCGCCGGGCCGAGCGTGACCAGGGGCTGCGTCCGGGGCTGACGACGGACGAGCGGGCGCAGATGAAGGCGCTGGAGCGGGAGGTGCGGGAACTGCGGCAGGCCAACGAGATCCTGCGCAAGGCGTCGGCATATTTCGCCCAGGCGGAGCTCGACCGCCGCTTCAAGCCATGACCGGGTTCGTGGCCGACCATCGCGACGCCTACGGAGTCGAGCCGATCTGCCGGGTGCTGGAGATTGCTCCGTCGACTTACTACAGCCATGCGGCGCGGGAGCCGATCCCGAGGCCCGCCCGAACCGCTGGTGGCGGGATCGTGCGCTGGAAGCGGAAGTCCGCCGGGTGTGGGACGAGAACCGGCAGGTCTACGGCGTGCGCAAGGTCTGGAGGCAGTTGCTGCGAGAAGGCTGGCAGGTGGCGCGGTGCACGGTGGAACGGCTGATGCGTCGGCTGGGGCTGCGTGGCGTGATCCGCGGCAAGCCGGTGAAGACCACGATCAGCGATAAGGCGCAGCCGTGCCCGCTGGACCGGGTGAACCGGCAGTTCCATGCTGATCGACCGAACGCGCTATGGGTGAGCGACTTCACGTACGTCTCGACCTGGCAGGGCATGGTGTACGTGGCGTTCGTGATCGACGTGTACGCGCGTCGGATCGTGGGCTGGAAGGCATCCGCCTCGATGACCACGGACTTCGTGCTCGATGCGCTGGAACAGGCGCTGTACGCCCGGCAGCGGGAGGGCGAACTGATCCATCACTCCGACCGGGGGTCGCAGTACGTGAGCATCCGCTACAGCGAGCGACTGGCCGAGGCCGGGGTCGAGCCGTCAGTGGGTAGCGTGGGCGACAGCTACGACAACGCGCTGGCCGAGACGATCAACGGACTGTACAAGGCCGAGGTGATCCATCGCCGGTCGTGGCGCAACCGCGAGCAGGTGGAACTGGCCACGCTGGACTGGGTGCACTGGTACAACCACAAGCGGTTGCTGGGGTCGATCGGGCATGTCCCGCCAGCGGAAGCCGAAGCGGCTTACGATCGGCAACAAACCGATCAGGCCAAGGCGGCCTGACTCAAACTAAACGGCCTCCAAGAAAGCCAGAGCGGTTCAGGTCGACGGCAAGGACACGGCCAGTGTGGTTCAGGCATTGACTCGTGAAGTGAAGCGGC
>JASGEB010000040.1:0-5066 GCA_047606785.1 Pseudoxanthomonas sp. | reverse complement strand
CGCCTGCGGGCTGCGCTCGGCCTCGCGCTGGCCGGGCGCGGCCAGGCCGGCGGCTTCGCGCACCGCCTGCGGGTCGATCGCCGCCAGCCGGCCCCAGGCGAAGGCGGCCTTGTTCATCTCGATGGCGGCGCCGTTGAGCTCGATCGCGCGCAGCAGCGCGTCCAGCGACACCGGCACCAGCCCCTGCTGCCAGGCGTGGCCGAGCATGAACAGGTTGGCGGCGATGGCGTCGCCGAGCAGGGCGGTGGCCAGCGCGGTGGCGTCCAGCAGTTGCGGATCGCGGCCGCCGAGGGCGAGCCTGACCCCGGCGACGATCTCCGCCGCCGGGAACTGCATATCCGGGTGGGTGGTGAAGGGGCCGGGCATGGCCTGGTAGGTGTTGAGCAGCACGGTCGAGCGCTCCGGGCGCACCTTGGACAGCGCCCAGTAGTCGTTGACCACCACCATGTCGCAGCCCAGCACCAGGTCGGCCTCGCCGGCGGCGATGCGCACGGCGTGGATGTCGGCCGGCGCGCGCGCGATGCGCACATGGGTGGTCACCGCGCCGCCCTTCTGCGCCAGCCCGGTCTGGTCGAGCACGCTGGCGCCCTTGCCTTCCAGGTGCCCGGCCATGCCCAGCAGCGCGCCGATGGTGACCACGCCGGTGCCGCCCACGCCGGTGATCAGGATGTTCCAGGGCTGAGCCAGATCGGTGGCGAAGCGCGGCGGCGGCAGATTCGCCAGCTTGTCGCCGGCGGCGGATCTCCTGCCTTTTTTCAGCGCGCCGCCCTCGACGGTGACGAAGCTCGGGCAGAAGCCTTCGACGCAGGAGAAATCCTTGTTGCAATTGCTCTGGTCGATCTCGCGCTTGCGCCCGAATTCGGTTTCCTTCGGCAGCACCGACACGCAGAAGCTCTTTTCGCCGCAATCGCCGCAACCTTCGCACACCAGCGAGTTGATGACCACGCGCTTGGCCGGATCGACCAGCTTGCCGCGCTTGCGCCGGCGGCGTTTTTCGGTCGCGCAGACCTGGTCGTAGATCAGGATCGAGGTGCCCTTCACTTCGCGCAGCATCTTCTGCACGTCGTCGAGCTGGCGGCGGTCGAAGAATTCGACGCCGCTGGGGAAGATGCCGTGGTCGCTCCACTTGCCGATCTCGTCGCTGACCACGACGATCTTCTCGACGTTCTCCGCGCGCATCTGATGGGCGATTTCCGGTACCGACAGCACGCCGTCGACCGGTTGCCCGCCGGTCATGGCGACGGCGTCGTTGTACAAAATCTTGTAGGTGATGTTGACGCCGGTGGCGATCGACTGGCGGATCGCCAGCGAGCCGCTGTGGAAATAGGTGCCGTCGCCGAGGTTCTGGAACGCGTGCGGGGTATCGGTGAACGGCGCCTGCCCGCTCCAGGTCACGCCTTCGCCGCCCATGTGGGTGAAGGTGTCGGTGCGCCGGTCCATCCAGGTGACCATGTAGTGGCAGCCGATCCCGCCCATCGCCCGCGAGCCCTCCGGCACCACCGTGGAGGTGTTGTGCGGGCAGCCCGAGCAGTAGTGCGGCACGCGCGGGAAGTCGGCGCGCGGCAGGGCCATCTCCGCTTCCTTGCGTTCCATCCAGCGCAGGCGCTGTTCGATGGACTCGGTGTTGAAGAAGCGCTGGATGCGCCTGCCGATCACCCCGGCGATCGTCGCCGGGGTCAGTTCGCCTGTGCTCGGCAGGATCCATTCGCCGGTTTCGTCGTACTTGCCGATGATGCTCGGGCGCTTGCCCCACGCATCCGGCCAGTTGTAGAAGTGCGCCTTCATCTGTTTTTCGATGAAGGATTTCTTCTCCTCGACCACCAGCACGTCTTCCAGCCCGCGCCCGAACGCGCCCAGGCTGTGGAAATCCAGCGGCCAAGTCATGCCGATCTTGTACACGCGGATGCCGATGTCGTGGCAGGCCCGTTCGTCCAGGCCGAGGTATTCCAGCGCCTGCAGCACGTCCAGGTACGACTTGCCGGTGGTGACGATGCCCAGCCGCGCGCGCGGCGAATCCAGCATCACCCGGTCGAGCCGGTTGGCGCGGGCGAACGCGCGCGCCGCGGCCATCGCGTATTTGTGCAGGCGGTATTCCTGCTCCAGCGGCGGGTCCGGCCAGCGGATGCCGAGGCCGCCCGGCGGCGTCTCGAAATCCTCGGGGATCACGATCTGCCGGTGGATCGGCGAGATCACGTCCACCGAGGCGGAGGATTCGACGGTCTCGGCGATGGTCTTGAAGCCGATCCAGCGCCCGGTGTAGCGCGACATCGCCCAGCCGACCAGCCCCAGGTCGAGAATGTCCTGCACGCCGGCCGGATTGAGCACCGGCATCATCGCGCTGACGAATTCTTCTTCGCTGCCGTGCGGCAGGGTCGAGCTGCGGCAGGCGTGGTCGTCGGCGGCCATCGCCAGCACGCCGCCGAACCTGGAGGTGCCGGCGGCGTTGGCGTGCTTGAACGCGTCGCCGGTGCGGTCCACGCCCGGGCCCTTGCCGTACCACATGCCGAACACGCCATCGACCTTGGCGCCGGGGAACAGGTTGGTCTGCTGCGTGCCCCACACCATGGTCGCGGCGAGGTCTTCGTTGAGGCCGGGCTGGAAGCGCACGTTGGCGGCCTGCAGGTGCTTGCTCGCCCGCCACAGCTCCAGGTCGAAGCCGCCCAGCGGCGAGCCGCGGTAGCCGCTGATGAAGCCGGCGGTGTTCAGGCCGGCGGCGGCATCGCGCAGGTGCTGCATCAGCGGCAGCCGCACCAGCGCCTGCACCCCGGAC
The DNA here is from genome assembly GCA_047606785.1 of Pseudoxanthomonas sp. GTDB lineage: Bacteria > Pseudomonadota > Gammaproteobacteria > Xanthomonadales > Xanthomonadaceae > Pseudoxanthomonas_A. The sequence goes on along the minus strand of JASGEB010000040.1, from coordinate 2,296 downwards.
AGGTAGATGCGGCCGTCGCTGCGGGTGTACTTGTGCTCGAGGGTGTAGTCGCGGTCCAGCGCGGCCGGCGCCGGCGCATGGGCCGAGGCGGGCGAGGTGAGTTGTGCGGTGCTGGTCATGGCTGCCGGGAAGCCGGTGGCGAACGCAGCAGTCTAGAGCATGTCGGGTCCCCGCTTTCCCAATCCCCCCAGTACAATTCCCTCCACGCTCCACGGCGTCCCCCCATACACCCCCTCCCCCTGCCGCATGGCGTTCGACGCTTTCGCCCTGATCCTGGCCATGCTGGCGCTGGGCATGCTGCTGGCGCGCCTGCGCGCCCTGCCGGTCGAGACGCCGGACGTGCTCAACCGGGTGGTCCTGTACCTGTGCCTGCCGGCGGCGGTGCTTTTGTACGTGCCACGCCTGCGGCTGGACCGCTCGCTGCTGGCCATCGCGGCCACGCCGTGGCTGCTGATGCTGGCGGCGGTGGCGATGGTGTGGCTGGTGGCGCGCGCGCTGCGGCTGGCGCGGCCGGTGCAGGCGGTGCTGCTGGTGTGCGTGGCGCTGTCCAATTCCAGCTTCGTCGGCTATCCGATGATCCGTGCGCTGCTGGGCGAACAGGCCCTGCCCTACGCGGTGGTGTACGACCAGTTCGGCACCTTCGTGCTGCTGTCCAGCTACGGCCTGGCGGTGCTGGCGCGCTACTCGGGCGAGCACCCGCCGGGCTGGCGCGAGATCGTCGCGCGCATGGGCCGCTTCCCGCCGCTGTGGGCGCTGCTGTTCGCCCTGCTGGCGATGCCGACCGATCCGCCGGGGTGGATCGGCGCGGCGCTGCAGCGCTTGGCCGACTGCATGCTGCCGCTGGTGATGCTGGCGGTGGGCTTCTCGCTGCGCCTGCGCCTGCCGCGCGAGGAGCTGGCGCCGCTGGCGGTCGGCCTGGCGCTGCGCCTGCTGGTGCTGCCGGCGCTGGCGCTGGGCCTGTCGCGGTTGCTGGGCCTGCACGGCGCGATGCTGCAGGCCAACGTGCTCGAATCGGCGATGCCGGTGATGATCACCGCCGGCGCGCTGGCGATCTCGCACAACCTAGCCCCGCGCCTGGCCGCGGCGCTGGTGGGCTATTCGCTGCTGCTGTCGCTGGCGACCCTGCCGGCCTGGGCCTGGCTGCTGCAGCGGCTGGGATGAGCGGGCCGGTCGGCAGGACACGGCTCATCTTCGCCCGGAGGCTTGCCGTTTTGGCCGCAAGCAGCGGCAATGAAGCACCGATGCGCAGCCCCCGGCGGGGATGCGGAAAGCAGGCCAGGGATGGCCTGCGGCGGCGAGTCGGACAGGATGTCCGACCGAGCCGAGGAGCATCCCTGCCGGGGGCTGCGCGGCTTTCCGAAGCCGGCGTGCCGCCACGGCTTGGAACTTCCATTCCCCGCAATCGGGTGAAGAACCTTTTTCCTTCCCCCGCCGCCGGTGTACCCTCGCCGCTCCCGGCCTTCGAGCGCGCACGCATGAAGACGATCCTGGTGGCCAGTTCCAAGGGTGGCGCCGGCAAGACCACGCTGGCGACCAACCTCGCCGCCGGCTTCGCCCTGGAGGGCAAGCGCACGGTACTGGTCGACGCCGACCCGCAGGGCTCGTCCCTGCACTGGGCGCAGCGGCGGGCGGCGCTGGACAGCGCGGTGCTGCCGGTGGACGCCAGCGGCAAGGGCGATTGGCGCACGCAGGTGCCGGCCGACGCCCAGCGGGTGGTGATCGACGGCCGCGCCGGCGCCATGGCCGGCGACCTGGCCGCCTTCATCGACGCCGCCGACGCCATCGTGGTGCCGGTGCTGCCCTCCGGGCTGGACATGGAGGCCACCGTGACCTTCCTGAATTCGCTGGCCACGGTGCCGCGCGTGCACAAGCGCAAGCTGCCGGTGGGGCTGGTGCTCAACCGCTCCAAGCCGTGGACCCACACCGCCCAGCAGGCGCTGGAGATGATGCAGGCCTGGCCGTACCCGGTGGTGGCGCAGCTGCGCGACACCCAGGCCTACGTGGTCCTGGCCGGGCTGGGGCGCAGCCTGTTCGACTACCACTCGGCGCAGGTGCGCGACCACCAGGGCGACTGGGAGCCGTTGCGGAAGTGGCTGCGCAAGGCCGCCTGAGCACCGCCATGCGCGAACTGGTCCTGCTGCGCCACGCCCATGCCGAGCCGGCCCTGGCCGGCCAGGCCGACCTCGACCGCCCGCTGACCGAGCACGGCGGCGGCGGCCTCGCCGCGGCCGTGCTCGGTCAGCGGGCGGTCGAGGTCGGCCTGGCCGGCCAGGGCCGTGCTCGGTCAGCGGGCGGT
>JASGEB010000039.1:0-24640 GCA_047606785.1 Pseudoxanthomonas sp. | reverse complement strand
GCCGCGCAGCTCGGCCAGGGTCTGCATGCGCGCGACCTGCCAGGCGGGGGTGTCGGAGATGCCGGCGTAGACGATCTTGCCGGCGCGCACCAGGTCGTCGAAGCCGCGCATGACTTCCTCGACCGGGGTGGTGCCGTCCCAGATGTGCAGGTACAGCAGGTCCAGGTAGTCGGTGCCGAGCCGCTTCAGGCTGGCCTCGACCGACTGCAGCAGGTTCTTGCGGTGGTTGCCGCCGCCGTTGGGATCGCCGGGGAACGGGTTGAGCGTGTACTTGCTGGCGATCACCAGGCGCTCGCGGCGGCCGGCGGCGAACCTGCCGAGCAGGCTCTCCGAACTGCCGTTGGTGTAGATATTGGCGGTGTCGAGGAAGTTGCCGCCGGCATCGATGTAGATGTCGAACAGACGGCGGGCATCGGCCTCGTCGGCGCCCCAGCCCCAGTCCTGGCCGAAGGTCATGGTGCCCAGGCACAGCGGGCTGACGCGCAGGCCGGAGCGGCCGAGCAGGCGGTAGTGATCCAGGGACATGGGGAGTTCCTTGGCGTCGGGGGGAAGTGCAGGCAAGTCTGGGGCTGGCGGATCACCGGATAAACCGGGAAGATCGGGATCATCCTTGAAGCCGGGCTTCACAATGGTCGCCAGCCCCCTGCCCGCCGTGGTCGCCTTCGCCTGCGTGGCCCGCCACGGCAACTTCACCCGCGCCGCCGCCGAACTGGGCGTGTCCACCTCGGCGCTGTCGCAGACGGTGCGCACGCTGGAAACCCAGCTGGGCGTGCGCCTGCTCGCCCGCACCACCCGCCGAGTCGGCGTGACCGAGCACGGCCAGCGCTTCCTGCAGCGGGTCGGCCCCGGCCTGCAGCAGATCAACGCCGCCTTCGCCGACCTGGACTTCCTGCGCGACCGCCCGGCCGGCACGCTGCGCATCAACCTGGCCGCGGCCGCCGCCGAACAGCTGGTCTGCCCGCACCTGCCCGATTTCCTGCAACGCTATCCGCAGGTGACGGTGGAGCTGTACGCCGACCGCGCGCTGGCCGACATCGTCGACGGCGGCTTCGACGCCGGCATCCGCCTGGGCGAGTGCCTGGCGCGCGACATGGTGGCCTTGCCGCTCGGGCCGATGCAGCGGCAGACCATCGTCGCCACGCCGGACTACTTCGCCCGTCACGGCGTGCCGGCCACGCCGGACGCGCTGGCCGGCCACGACTGCATCCGCTGGCGGCGCAGCGACGGCCGCATCCAGCCCTGGGAGTTCACCCGCGACGGCCGCGACTTCCAGGTCGAGGTGGACGGTCGGCTGGTGGTCAACGACACCGCGGTCGGGCTGGCGGCGCTGCGGCGCGGCGCCGGCATGGGCCAGGTGTTCGCCTGGCAGGCGCGCGAGGACCTGGCCGACGGCCGCCTGCAGGCGGTGCTGCAGGACTGGCAGGCGCCGTTCCCCGGCTGGTTCGTCTACTACCCGGCGCGCGAGCACATGGCGCCCAAGCTGCGGGTGTTCGTCGATTTCATGCGCGAGGCGCTGGCGGGAGAAAGCTGACGGCCCGGGCGCGGCCGGCGGCGGCGGCCTGCGCGCCGGTCTCGCATCCACACGTCGGCCATGCAAAGCTGCGATGGTCCCCACTCCCGTCGCCCCCCATGCCCGCTTCCCCCGATTCCGGAAAGATCGTCCACGGCGAGGCCGCCCTGCTGCGCGCGGTCGGCGCCTTCGCGCTGGCCGCCGCGGTGCTCAACATCATCATCGGCGGCGGCATCTTCCGCATGCCGGCCAAGCTGGCCGCCGACCTGGGCGATGCCGCGCCGCTGGCGCTGGTGGCCGGCGCGCTGGCGATCGTGCCGGTGGCGCTGTGCTTCGCCGCGATCGGCTCGCGCGCCTCGGCCACCGGCGGGCCGTACACCTACGCGGCGGTGGCGTTCGGCCCGTTCGTGGGGTTCATCGCCGGCGCGCTGATCTGGATCGGCAACGTCTCCTCCAGCGCCGGCGTGGCGGCGGCCTTCGCTGACCAGGTGGCCAACCTGGTGCCGGCGCTGGCCGGCAAGGGCACGCGCATCGTCCTGTTGACCGCGCTGTACCTGGCGGTGTTCGGCCTGAACGCCTTCGGGGTGAAGCTGGGCGCGCGCGCGGTGGCCACCCTGGCGGCGGTCAAGCTGACTCCGTTGTTCCTGCTGGTGGTCTGCGGGATCTGGCTGGTGGACTGGAACCAGGTGAGCTTTTTGCCGGGCGAGGCGTTCTCCCTGCGCGCGCTGGGCACCTCGATGGCGCTGGTGATGTTCGCCTACTCGGGCATGGAGACCGCGCTGATGCCCTCGGGCGAGGTCAGCGATCCGTCCAAGTCCGTGCCGCGCGCCACCCTGGTGGCGATCGCGTTGGTGGTGCTGCTGTACATGGGCCTGCAGATCGTCGGCCAGGGCCTGCTCGGCAGCGCTGCACTGGGCGCCAGCAAGGTGCCGGTGGCCGCCGCCGCCGCCGTGCTGTGGGCGCCGGCGCGCAGCCTGCTGCTGGCCACCGCTTGCGTATCGATGGCCGGCTTCGTGCTGGGCAACCTGCTGGCGTCCTCGCGCATGCTGTTCGCGCTCGGCCGCGACGGCTACCTGCCTGCGTTGTTCGCCCGGGTCAGCCCGAAGTACCGGGTGCCGGTGCTGGCCCTGCTGGTGCACGCCGGCCTGGCCTGGATGCTGGCCCTGGGCGGCAGCTTCGACACCCTGGCCCTGGTCTCCGGCGGCGCCACCTGCATGGTCTACCTGCTGGTCTCGGCGGCGGCCTGGATCGCCCAGAAGCGCGGCATCCGCGAGCAGGGCGAACCCTTCAACCTGCCCGGCGGCATCGTCATCCCGCTGATCTCCGTACTGGCGATGATCGCTGTGGTCATCACCCTCAGCGCCGAAGAGCGCAACGCCATCCTGATCGCGTTGGCGGCGCTGGTGGCGCTGTATGGGGTGTTGCGGTTGGTCGGGGGGAGGGTTAAGTTGCCAGAATAGGAGCAAGGCTTGGGGAAGCGTTGCGATGGGTTGGGGGGGATCTCGGAATAAGCAGAAGCGACTGCCGGTGTAGGCTTGGGCGAGGCAAGCTGCACGACGGGCCTATATTCTCGAAGCGGCCTTGGATATCGGCGTAAACCGGCCGCCATAGTAAAAATGAATGTTGGGGCGCCAAGCTGAAACTTGACGTAGTAGCTTGTTGAAGTGGGTCGCAGATGATCCCGCCCTGCTGTTTGACGTATATCCGGCTGGGCTTACACATTTGGATTAGGCCCTCTTCTACGGGTCTATTGATAGTTAGGCTGCGGAGAAATATCTATGCATCCCCAAGTAGAAAATCCTTGCAATTTGAGGTTGTCAATTCTCTTGCATGCGGGCTATGCACTTAAGCTTTCCGCCAATCCCAAAGACACGCTCGATTTACGCCATCCGTCTCGACGTAGAATTCCTGCAGGCGACGCCATGTTGTATCTACTTCCAGATGGCACAGTTTTGACAACACGGTCAGATGAGAATGGGCTTCCGATAACTATCGCTGCTGATGATGATCAAGGATTCCGTGCGCTCCTTTCTGGAGTTCCGACACCTACGTGGTGGGAGATCAATCAAGACAAGGTAATTGACCGTTGCGTCCAGGCGGGGCTAGTGGCTGCGCTTCTCATGCTTTGGTTGTATAACCGGAACCATTGATGGAGCCGCAGCCTAACAATTCATTCAAGCCGAACGGGCTTCGCCCGTCGGCTTAATTCAGGCGTTCGACATCAAAGGGAAAGGGCACTGTGACTTCCGGCATCGATAAAGCAAAAGCAAGCGTTGAGATCATTGGGGAAGTCATACGCCTAGCTGGCGATGACCCTCAAGTCAAGCAAGCTGCAGGTGAGCTTGGAAAGACCGCTGTAACTATTACAAAAACGATCAATAACGCTCTCCTTCCACTTGCGGCAGTCAACTTTGCTTTTGACAAAGCTCGAAAGTATTTTTCTGAGAAATTCGAGCTAGATATTCAAGAAAAAGCCAAGAAAATTCCTTCAGAATCACTAATTGAGCCAAAAGCATCGGTTGCCGGTCCCGCGCTGCAGGCTTTGGCTTTTGTGCATGAAGAAGATGCCTTAAAGGATCTATTCCTTGAGCTAATCGCAGGCGCAATGGACGCGCGAAAAGCATCCATTGCGCACCCCGCATTTGTTGAAATATTAAAGCAGCTTCAGTCAGAAGAGGCAAAGCTCCTTAAATCAATACTTCCAAATCAAAACCTACCCATTGGACAGATCAGGCGTATTGGAAAGTCAAGTAAGGGATTTACAGTTGTCTGCTCTCACGTATTGAATATAGTAAGTTTAGGGACCAAGCAACCTGTGCCTTCGTTGGGGCTGCCCGCGATGATTGATAACTGGATTCGTCTCGGTCTAGTTGACGTCGACTACGACAAAAAATTAACTGACAAAAGTGGCTATGACTGGCTTAATGAGAGACCAGAGATGGCAGCCGTAGCTCCTGAATCGGAGGAGTCTGAGTACACCATTGAGTGGCAATGCGGGGTTTTGGTGGTCACTGATTTCGGCAAACAGTTCGCAAGATCTGTTGGTATTCTTGTTTGATGTCTAACAATTCATTCAAGCCAATGCCACTTCGTGGCGCAGCGCCGGCCAGCAGGATCCACTGCCCGAGTGTGAGCCCGCCCATCAGCGGAACATCACGGTGCGGTGGCCGTTGAGAAGGATGCGGTGTTCGACGTGGCGGCGCACGGCGCGGGCCAGGACCAGGGATTCGATGCCGCTGCCCAGGCGGACCAGGTCCTTGGGGGTCATGGCGTGGTCCACGCGGGCGACGTCCTGTTCGATGATCGGGCCTTCGTCCAGGTCGGGGGTGACGTAGTGGGCGGTGGCGCCGATGATCTTGACGCCGCGGGCGTGGGCCTGGTGGTAGGGCTGGGCGCCCTTGAAGCTGGGCAGGAAGCTGTGGTGGATGTTGATGGCGCGGCCGGCCAGGGCGTTGCACAGGGCCGGCGAGAGGATCTGCATGTAGCGCGCCAGCACCACCAGGTCGATGCGTTCGCGTTCGACCAGTTCGAGGATGCGCGCTTCCTGGGCGGGGCGGGTGGCCGCGTCGACCGGCAGGTGCCGGAAGGGCACGCCGTAGGAGCCGCTGAGGGCGGCGAAGTCGGTGTGGTTGGAGGCGACCGCGGCGATGTCCACGTCGAGCTGGCGGCTGTGGGCGCGGAACAGCAGGTCGTTGAGGCAGTGGCCCTGCTTGCTCACCAGCACCAGCAGGCGCGCGCGCCGGCGGGCGTCGTGGATGGCCCAGTCCATGTCCGACTGCGCGGCCAGCGGGGCGAAGCGCGCGCGCAGGGCGTCGGCGTCCAGCGTTTCGGGCAGGTCGAAGTGCACGCGCAGGAAGAAGCGGCCGCTGTCGGCGTCGCCGAACTGCTGGGCGTCGAGGATGTTGCAGCCGCTGTCGAACAGCAGGCCGGACACGCGGTAGACGATGCCGGTGCGGTCCGGGCAGGACAGGGTGAGGATGTGGTCGCGCTTCATGGGCCGGCGATGGTAGCCGGCGGCGAAGGTTTCGTCTGCGCCGGTCGCGCGGCGGGCGTCCATTTCAGGCCTGGCCGGCGCGACGCGCGCTGACCTGCGCCAGCGCGGCCCAGTCCAGTTCGGCTTCGCCGTGGGCCACGGCGTCGAGCAGGTTGTCGCGCAGGGTGCTGGCCAGCGGCATCGGCACGTGCGCGGCCTCGCCGGCGGCCAGGACCAGGCGCACGTCCTTCAGGCCGAGCCACAGCTTGAAGCCGGCCGGGCGGTACTGGCGGCGGGCGATCATGCCGCCGTAGCCCTGGTAGGCCGGCGCGGCGAACAGGGTGCCGGTGAGCATCTGCAGGAAGTCGGCCGGGTCCACGCCGTGGCCCTGCACCAGCGCGCCGGCTTCGCCCATCGTGCCGATCGCGCTGGCCAGGCAGAAGTTGGCCGCCAGCTTGACCGCGTTGGCCTGTTCGGGGCGCGCGCCGAAGTGCCAGGTGCGCGCGCCCAGCACGTCCAGCAGCGGCTGCACGCGCGCGATCAGCGCGGCCTCGCCGGCGGCCAGGATGTTCAGGCGCCCGGCCGCGGCCACCTCGGGACGGCCGAGCACCGGCGCGGCCAGGTAGCCGATGCCGCGCGCGGCGTGCAGCGCGGCCAGTTCCTGCGCCAGCGCCACCGAGACGGTGGCCATGTTGACGTGCACCGCCCCGGCCGGCAGCGCGGCCAGCAGGCCGCTGTCGACCACGCTGGCGCGCACGGCGGCATCGTCGGCCAGCATCGAGAACAGCACCGGCGCGACCGCCTGCTGCGGCGTTTCCACCGCCAGCGCGCCCTCGGCGGCCAGTTCGGCGCGCGGGCCGGCGCCGCGGTTCCAGACGGTGAGGGTGTGACCGGCGCGCAACAGGTTGCGGGCCATTGGCAGGCCCATCGTGCCCAGGCCGAGGAAGGCGATGTCCATCGGGATGCTCCGTGTGGGGTTGCAGAGGGTAGCGTGGCGATGATTGCCTCCACTTCGCCGCGCAGCTAGTCCTCGGCATCCGCTGCGGCGATGGCCAGCAGCTGCGTGCGCAGCCAGGTCAGGGCGGGGTCGTTGTCCTGGTAGCGGTTCCACTGCATGACCACCTGCAGCGGCGGGATGTCCAGCGGCGGGTCCAGCAGCCGCACCGGCAGGGTGCGCGCGGCCAGCCGCGCCAGCCGGGTGTGCACGGTGGCGATGCACTGGGTGCCGACCACCAGCGGCGCCAGCGAGTTGAACGAGCTGATCCGCGCGATCACGTCGCGCTCGTGGCCGTGGGTGGACAGGAACCAGCTTTCGAAGGTGGGCTTGCGGTTGTCGTCGAACTGCACGGCGACGTGGCGCGCGGCCAGATACTGCTCGAACGACAGCCGCTCGCCCTGCAGGCGGAAGCCTTCCCACACCACGCAGCGGTAGCTGTCGGCGTAGAGCAGCTCCCACGGGTGGTCCGGGTGGGCGTCGCGCTGCGGATAGATCACCAGGTCCACCTCGCCGCGCTGCAGCCGCTCGGCGGTGCTGCGCGCCGGGCTGAGCACGTCCACCGACAGCCCGGGCGCGCCCCGGTCCAGGGTCTGCAGCAGCGGCCCCAGCAGGATGCGGGTGGCGTAGCTGGAGGCGATCAGGCGGAAGTGGCGCTGCGCCCGGGCCGGGTCGAAGCCGGTGCGGCTGGCCAGGGTGGCCTGCGAGCGCAGCAGCAGGTCGCGCACCGGCGCGCGCAGCTGCTGGGCCAGCGGGGTCAGTTCCATCCGGCGCCCGACCGCGACCAGCAGTTCGTCGCCGAAGTGCTCGCGCAGCCGCCCCAGTGCGCTGCTGGTGGCCGAGGCGCCCAGGTGCAGGCGTTCGGCGGCGCGGGTGACGCTGCGGGTTTCCAGCAGCGCGTCCAGGGCGACGAACAGGTTGAGGTCGAAATGGCCCAGGCGCATGGGCGGGAGTGTACGCCTGGGCATCCGATGCCGTCGGATGCTGCATGCAAAACAATTTGATTTTCGCGAATCCACCCCCCGCCTAGCATCCCGGCCATCGCTCCCGCACGAGGTGACCCGCATGAACATCCTGGGCCTGGAATCGCTGGTCTTCGGCGTCGAGGACCTGGCCGCCACCCGCCAGTACCTGCTCGACTACGGCCTGGACGAGGCCGAGTTCGACCCGGCCCGCGGCGGCTACTGGACCGCCCTGGACGGCACCGGCATCCGCGTGCTGCGGCCGGACGATCCGGCCCTGCCGCCTAACCGGCTGGCGCCGCCGCAGCTGCGCGAGACCCTCTACGCGGTGGCCGACGCCGCCACCCTGGACGCGCTGCACCGCCACCTCGGCGGCGAGCGCGAGGTCCGGGTCGACGCCGACGGCAGCCTGCACTGCTTCGACGACGGCGGCACCGCGATCGGCTTCCAGCTCACCCGCCGCCGGCCGATCCAAGCGCGCCACCTGGGCTTCAACGTGCCCGGGCAGGCGCCGGGGCGGGCGCTCAACGACTGCGCCGCCGATCCGGATGCGGTGATCAAGCCGCGCACGCTCTCGCACGTGGTGTATTTCACCCCCGACGTGGCCAGGTCCGAGGCGTTCTACCGGCGCCTGGGGTTCACCGTGACCGACCGCTTCGAGGGCCTCGGCCCGTTCATGCGCCCGGCCGGCACCGACGACCACCACACCCTGTTCCTGATCCAGAGCCAGAACGAGCACATGGTCGGCTGCAACCACTTCACCTTCCACCTCGGCTCGGCCAGCGAGGTGCTGCAGCAGGGCTGGAACTTCGCGCGCAAGGGCTACCGCAGCTTCTGGGGCCCCGGCCGGCACATCCTGGGCAGCAATTTCTTCTGGTACTTCAACAGTCCGTTCGGCGCGGTGATGGAGATCGACGCCGACATGGACCTGCACGGCGGCGACTGGCAGCCGCGTTCGCTGCCGGCCAACGCCGACACCTCGCAGATCTTCCTGTTCGACGCGCGCGACAAGTGGCATCCGGGCGGCTGAGCGCCGCGCCTTTCTCCTCAAACCAACACGGGAACATACGATGGCATCCATAGCGAATGCGCTGGTGGTCGGCGGCGGCGGCGGCGGCATGAGCGCGGCGATCCAGTTGAGCCGGCAGGGCGTCGAGGTGACCCTGGTCGAACGCAACCCCGACTGGGCGCCGGACGGCGCCGGCATCACCCTGGGCAGCCCGACCCTGCGCGCGCTGCGCGAGGTGGGCGTGGTCGAGGAAGTGCTGGCGCGCGGCGGCCACTGGAGCGCGGTGGACATCCGCGACGCCGACGGCCAGCTGCAGGCCACCCACGCCCTGGCCCCGGCGATTGGCGCCGAGGACTTGCCGGCGGCGGCGGGCATCCTGCGCCCGGAGCTGGCCGGGATCCTGGCGCGGGCCACCTGCGCAGCCGGCGTGCAGGTGCGGCTGGGCTGCGAGGTGGTGCGGCTGGACCAGGACGAGGGCGGCGTCGATGTCGTGCTCAGCGACGGTGCCGGCGCCCGCTACGACCTGGTGGTCGGCGCCGACGGCGTGCATTCGAGCATCCGCAGGTGGGTGCTGCCCGGCTTCGCCGGCCCGCGCTTCAGCGGCCAGGGCTCGTGGCGCGCAGTGGTGCCGCGCACCGAGGCCAATTCCACCATCTACATGGGCCGCAACATCAAGGCCGGGCTCAATCCGGTCAGCCAGAGCCAGTGCTACCTGTTCGTGCTCGACCCGCGCAAGGACATGGACTACCTGCCGCCCGAGCAGTGGACGACCGAACTGGCCGGGCTGCTGGCCGAGTTCGGCGGCCAGGTCGGGCGCATCCGCGAGGGCCTGCTCGACGGCTCGCTGGCGCAGGCGCGGGTGCTGTACCGGCCACTGGCCGGGCACCTGATCCCGCCGCCCTGGCACTACGGCCGGGTGGTCCTGCTCGGCGACGCCGTGCACGCCACCACCCCGCACCTGGCCTCCGGCGCCGGCATCGCCATCGAGGGCGCGCTGATCCTGGCCGAGGAACTGCGCCGCCGGCACAGCCTGGACGGCGCCCTGGCCGCCTATGCCGGCCGCCACTACGACCGCGCCGCGCTGGTGGTCACCGCCTCCGGCCTGCTCGGCCTGATCGAACAGAACGCCGGCTCCCACCAGGAACACCACCGGCTGATGGTCGACACCCTGGAGGCGCTGCGCGCGCCGCTGTGAAGCGGCGCGCGGCTCACTCCCCGCGCGGCGGATGCGGGGCGAAGCGGCCGTAGGGGCGCGAATCGTCCGCCTGCCGGCGCAGCAGCTGCGCGGCCACGCAGGCCAGCGCCGCCAGCGTCAGGCAGAAGCCGGCCAGCAGCGGCCAGCCGCCATGCTGCCAGGCCCAGCCGCTGGCCCAGCCGAGCAGGCTGGAGCCGGTGTAGTAGGCCAGCAGGTACAGCGACGCGGCGTGGCCGCGGCTGTGCCGGCCGAGCCGGCTCACCCAGGCGCTGGCCGCCGAGTGGGCGACGAAGAAGCCGGCGGTCAGCAGCACCACCCCGGCGACCACCACCGCCAGCGCATGCGCCAGGGTCAGGGCGATGCCGGCCAGGGCGCAGGCGCTGCCGGCCACCACCACCGGCCCGCGGCCGAAGCGGTCCGACAGCGCCCCGGCCAGCGACGAGGCGACGATGCCGAACAGGTAGGCGCCGAAGATCCAGCCGATCTGGCTCTGGCTCAGGCCGAACTCCGGCCCGCCCAGGCGGAAGGCCGCGTAGTTGTACACGCTGACGAACGCGCCCATCAGCAGGAACGGGATCGCGCACAACCGGCGCATGTGGCGGTCGAGCAGGTGCCCGCCCCAGGCGTGCAGGTGGTAGCCCAGGTTCACCCCCTGGCGGCGCACGAAATGGCGCGAGGCCGGCAGCAGCAGCACGAAGCCGACCGCGCACAGCACCCCGCTCACGCTCACCGCCGCCATCGCCGCGCGCCAGCCGTAGTGGTCGGTGAGGAAGCCCACCGCCATGCGTCCGGCCATGCCGCCGAAGGCGTTGCCGCCCACGTACAGACCGGTGGCCGCGCCGAGTTTTTCGTGCGGGATCTCCTCGGCCATGTAGGTCATCGCCACCGCCGGCACCCCGCCCAGGGCGATGCCCGACAGCGCCCGCGCCAGCACCAGCGTGCCCCAGTGCGGTGCCAGCGCGGCGGCCAGGTTGAGCAGGGCGGCGGTGAGGATCGAGGCGAACATCAGGCCGCGCCGGCCCAGGTTCTCCGACACCGCCCCGGCCACGAAGATCGCCAGCGCCAGCCCCATCGTCGCCAGCGACAGCGGCAGCGAACTGGACGCCGCGTCCAGGCCGAACTCGTGCGCGAACTCCGGCAGCAGCGGCTGCACGCAGTACAGCAGCGAGAAGGTGGAAAAGCCGCCCAGGAACAGGGCGATGCGGATACGGCCGAGCGCGGGCGCGGCGGCGGCCGGCGCGAGCGCGGCGGCGCCGGGCAGGGTCTGGGAAGGCCGGGACATGGGCCGGGAGCAACGGGGGGAGTGCCGCCATTATCCGCCCGCCACGCCGGCGCGGCGGTGAACGCAGCGCCTTTGCAGGAGCGTACGCCGCAGGCGGACGCGATTGCCCTTGAATCCGCCGGGAAGGCCCATCGCGCCCGCCTGCGGCGTGCGCTCCTACGGCACCGGGCAAGGCTTGCCGCGCAGGGTGAGCTTCTTCAGCATGCTCGGCGGCTGGCACGGCGGCGCCTTCGGCCTGGCCGCTTCGGCGGCGGCCTGCGCGCGCTGCCGGCGCAGCGCGTCGAGCCTGGCCTTGATCTGCGGCATCGCCGCCAGCGCGGCCTTCTCGCCGAGCAGGATGGCGTCGTTGCGCTGGGCGAAGTCGGTGGCGCCGATGGCGTCGACCTGCGGGCGGATCACCACGTCGGCGCGCGCCAGTTCCTCGCGCCCGGCCTTGCGGCCCATGATCGCGATCGACTGGTTGAGCGTGCCGAGCAGGTCGCCGGGGTTCTTGCCGCTGGCCTTGCTGGAGATGTCCACCGCGATCACGAAGTCGGCGCCGAGCTGGCGCGCGGCGTCCACCGGCACCGGGCTGACCACGCCGCCATCGACGTAGTGCCACGGGCCGATCGCCACCGGCTCGAATACCCCCGGCACGCTCGACGAGGCGCGCACCGCCTGGCCGGTGTCGCCGCGGTCGAACACCGTGCGCTCGCCGTCCTCCAGGCGCGTGGCCACCGCCACGAACGGCAGCTTGAGCTGCTGCAGCTGGCGCCCGCCGACCTGCTGGTTCACGTAGTCCTGCAGCGCCCGCCCTTGCACCAGCCCGCCGGAGAACAGGCGCACGTCGCGGATCGACGATTCGTCCAGCGCCACCGCCTTGCGCTGCAGCTCGAACACGTCCATGCCGCCGGCGTACAGCGCGCCGACCACGCTGCCGGCGCTGGTGCCGGCCACCACGTCGGGCCGGATGCCGTTGGCCTCCAGCATCTTGATCACGCCGATGTGGGCGAAGCCCTTGGCCGCCCCGCCGCCCAGCGCCAGGCCGATGCGCACCGGCGTCAGCACCGGCGGCGGGGCGACCGTCGCGGCGGCCGGCGGCGCCGGCTTGACCGGCTCGGAACCGCAGCCGGCCAGCAGCGTGGCCAGGAGCGCAAGCAGCGTGGACGGACGGAGGAGGCGGATCATCGGGGCGAACGCGGCGGACGCGAAGCGCGCAAGCTTACCGTCTGCGCCGCGCCTCGAACGTCGGGCCGGTTGCCTGGTCGGACATCGGCTCATGGCCGGTAAAGGGCCTACGTGACAATTCCGCCATGAATGCCGTCGAGATCGAACAGGCCATTTCCGAAATCGACGTGCGCGCCACCGGCCGCCCCTGTCCCATCGTCGCGGCGCGCACTGGCGCCTCTGCCATAGATGCAGCGGCGGAGCATGTCGTCCGCTGCGCGCCCGCTCGAAATCCAGAAGCTGTTGTCGCCGCCGGGCGGTGCGCCACCGCCGTCAGCGGATGCGCACGACGATCTCGCCCTGGTAGTGCCCCGCGGCCGGCTCGGTCGGCTTGCCGTCGACCGTCATCACTACGGTCTTGCCGGCCGGCGCCCTGATCTGGCCGGCGGCGGCCAGGGTCAGTTCGCCCAGCCAGGAATCGTGGGTGACCTGCCAGGTCGAGCGCGCATCGAAGCTGGCCTTGCCCTGCCGGTTGCCGGTCGCGCCGTAGTAGTTTCCGTTCAACGACCGGGTACGCTTGCCGGCGTCCTGATAGCTCAGACCGGCCACCGGCCACAGCCCATCGTCGCCGTCGGCGAAGGAGCCAGTGAAGGTGCTGTTCTCGAACTTGATCTGGAACGAGGAACTGCGCTCGCCGGGGCGCCCTTCGACCGCGCGCTTGACCTTGCCTTCGTTCCACACGATCCCCGCCACCTGGCTGTCGGCGATGTTCACCACCATCGCCGAGCCGGCTTCGGAGGACAGCAGGTAGCGGAAGTCCTGTGGTTGTCCGTATTCGACCTGCAGCCGTTGGAAGTTCATTTGCGTGCCGGCATCCTCGGCCTGCAGCGCCGCGGCGACAAAGCCGCCGAAGCTGCTGCCGACGGTGAGATAGGGGACGTCGCTGAAGTCGGTCTGGCCGCTGAAGGCGTTGGCGGAGTAGTCGTAGAAGGTGTTGTCCAGCAGGCTGTTGCGCAGCGGCGTGTGTGCGTCCTGGGTGGCGCCGGCCAGGCGGGTGAGCGTTGCGAACAGCTGCGTGCGCTGGGCCTGGCCCAGTTGGTAGAAGTCGGCCAGCCCGCCCAGGGTCATGCTCGCGTCGCTCTGCAGGAAGCCCTGCAGCGACAGCGCGCCGCTGGCCTGCTGCCAGGCCTGCATCGCCTGCCTGGCGGCCGGCCCGACGTGGTAGCCGGACAGGTCGCGCAGGACGTGCAGGGTGACGCGATCGAACGAGGATGACGAATCGGCGACGATGCCGCCGCGGTTGCGGATCCCGATCTGGCCGGTGATGCGGCTGCGTTCGACCGCCAGGTGGCCGCCGGAGGCGATCACCAGGCCGGCGTCCATGTGCGAGGTCAGTGCGGAGTCCGCGATCGCGATCCGGCCGCCGCCGATCACGTAGGCGCCGGCCGAGCGATTACCGTAGACCGTGACCTGCAGGTGCTTCGCCTCCACCACGCCATCGCCGAAATCGTTGGCCAGCGCGGAAGACTGGCCGACGGCGTAGCTGCCGGGCTTGCCGGTCACCGCCTGCACGTGTTCGAGGCTGGCATGGCCGCCGTACACCGCGTCGGCGAGGTGATTGTTCCAGCCTTCCAGCACCGCCCTGGCATTGACCAGGCGGATGCTGGCGGTAGCGGCCGGCGCATCGCCGCGGCCGGCCTGGTCGCCAGCGCCGCCGGCCAGCACGCCGTTGGCGCCGTCGCCGCTGGCCTGCAGCAGGCTGGTCCTGCCGCCGAGCTTGCCGACGCTGATCTGCCCGCCATTGGTGGCGTACAGCACCGCGTTCATGCCCCACTCCATGATCAGCTCGCTGTTGACGCTGGCCAGGCCGCTTTCCAGCGAGATCCGCGCCCAGTCGCCGACCGAGGAGGAACGAGCGTCGAGATGGTCCACGCTCAGGCTGGCGTAGTCGTTGGCCCACAGCACGCTGCGATTGCGGTTGGCCCGGCGCATCACCGCATCGCCCGACTGCGCGGTGTCCAGGCTGAGCGAGGTGAAGTGTTGCGACTGGTCCGCGCCGTCGGCCTGCCGGACCGCATTGGCGAAGGCCAGGTAGGTCGGGTTGAGCCGGGTCCGCGCCGCCAGGCCGTCGAGCAGTGCATTGCTGCTGCTCAGCTTCACCTCGTCGTACTGGTAGCTCAGCGGCACCGGCGAGTAGTACAGCCGGTCGATGCGGCCGTCCTGGTTGTCGTCGAACCAGGCCACGTACTTGTATTGGCCGCCGGCGGTGGACGGCAGCAGCCCGCTGTCGGCGTCGCGTTCGAGCGCCTGGCCGCTGCTGGCGTCCCAGGCCTCGGCCTGGTCGTCCACCGCTACCGCCGACCCGTCCAGGTAGTAGCCGGCGGCGAACGTCAGCCGCGGCGCCACCGTCTTGAAGCCCGCGTCGGCGGACAGCTGCTGGTTGAGCGCGCTGGCCTGCGCGGCGGTGAGCGCGCGCAGGGTGCTGTGGAACTGCGCCGTGTCGACCACGCCGGCCAGCGCCGCGGCGATCGTCAGCACCGGCGTCTGCGGCTGATAGGCCTCACCCTGGAAGCTTTGCTCGCTGCCGTTGGTGAGCACGTCGCTCTCTTTCCCGCTGGCGCTCCTGCCGAGCGCGGCGATCGTCGCCAGCGACGGCGTGCCGTTGTCCACGCCGTCCACGGCCAGGTAGTTGCCGCCGGCGATGGCCGCCGCCGCGGGATTGTGGACGGTGAACTGCACGGCGTGGGTGCCGGCGGTCTTCACCGGTACGGCAAGAGTGGGCGCCTGGGCGCCTTGCGGCAGGTACACGGTGAGCTGGCCGCTGCTCTGGATCGCGCCCGAGCCGATCGTCGCCTTGGCATTGGCGACGCTGAGCAGTCCGGCCTTGTTGAGGTCGTAGAAGGCCCAGTCGGCGATCTCAGTCACCGAATCGGGCACGAACACCGCGGCGATCTCGTCGTGGTGGCCGAAGGTCTGCGGCCCGATCTTGGTGACCGCGGCGCCGCCCAGCACGGCCGGGACGATCACCACCGCGGCATCGTGGCCGGAGTAGTAGGTCAGCGTGGCCCGGGAGGTGGTCTTGCCATCGCTGGTTTCGCTGATCACGTCGAAGGACCATTGTCCTTCGCTGACGGACACCTTCTTGCTCTGCTGGGCCGCAGTGGGCGGGGCATCGGCTGCGCCGGCGGCCGGCGTGTCGGTCTGGGCGGGCGTCATTGCGGCGGCCCAGGTGGCAGTCGGGATGCTCAAGCAGGCAGCGAGCAGGATCGACCTCCTGCGGCAATCGTTTCGGTGCATTTTCCGGATTCCTTCGCCATGGCCATGGCATTGCCTCGGCTCAGAAGCTGTTGTCGCCGTCGAGGATGCGGCCCAGCCCGCCCAGCACCGAGCCCTCGCCGCGGCTCTGGCCGCCGCCCTGCGGCGCGGCGGCGAACATGCGCCCGGCCAGGCGCGAGAACGGCAGCGACTGCAGCCACACCCGGCCCGGGCCGGTCAGGGTGGCCAGGAACACGCCTTCGCCGCCGAACAGCATGCTCTTCAGCCCGGCCACCCGGCGCACGTCGAAATCGACCGTGCTGGTGTAGGCGACCACGCAACCGGTGTCCACGTCGACGCGCTCGCCGGCGGCCAGTTCGCGCTCGACCAGGGTGCCGCCGGCGTGCACGAACACCCAGCCGTCGCCTTCCAGCTTCTGCATGATGAAGCCCTCGCCGCCGAACAGGCCGGTGAGGATCTTGCGTTGGAAGGCGATGCCCAGCGACACCCCGCGCGCGCCGGCCAGGAAGCTGTCCTTCTGGCAGATCAGCCGCCCGCCCAGTTCGGACAGCTTCAGCGCCAGCACGGTGCCGGGATAGGGCGCGGCGAAGGCGACCTTGGCCTTGCCGCCGCCGGTGTGGGTGTAGACGGTGGTGAACAGGCTCTCGCCGGTGACCACGCGGCGGCCGGCCGAGAGCAGCTTGTCGATCAGGCCGCCGCCCTGGCCGCTGTGCGAACCGTCGCCGAACACGGTCTCCATCTGCACGTTGGCGTCCTTGAACATCAGCGCGCCGGCCTCGGCCACCGCGCTCTCGCCCGGGTCCAGTTCCACCTCGACGAACTGCATGTCGTGGCCGACGATGCGGTAGTCGATGTCGTCGGCGCGGCCGCGCCCGGCCGGTGCCGGTGGCAGGTTCGGCGGTGGCGCGCCGGCGCCGCCCAGTTCGGCCAGCTCGGCCACCGGCTGCCAGCCGGACAGGCCGTCGCGCCAGGCCAGCGCGGACGGATTGCGCGCGGCGAAGGCGCGCGCATCGGCGTCGTCGAACGGGCCCGAGCGGGTCTGCTCGGTGCCGGTGAGGAAATACCACTGGCTCATGGCGGCCACTCCTGCGGATCGGAACGGCGCAGTCTACGTCGCGCTCGTTGCCGGCAGATGAGCGGGCGTGGCTATCCCGATGGCGTTAACAGGCCCTACAGCGCGCCGGTCACCGGCACCGCCAGGGCCGCCGCTTCGGCGGCGCAGTCGGGTCCGGGCGGCAGCTGCTGGCGGCGCACGCGCGCCAGTTCGGCGCGGGCGGCGGCCAGGTCGGCGGTGAAGGCCGGGTCGGCGTGCAGGCGCGCCACGGTGGCGGCGCCGACTTCGCGGCCGGCGATGATGTCGCTGTCCCAGTGCGCGTTGCACACCAGCCGGTTGACGGTGTAGTCGCGGCCGCGTGCGAACAGGGCGTCGCTGCGCTCCGGCGCCAGCTCGGCCAGGATCAGGGTCCAGGTCCAGCCGATCGCGCTGTGCCCGGATGGATAGGAGCCGTTGCGGCGCAGGCCGTCGGCGTGCTCGGGCGTGCACACGGTTTCGTTGAAGGTGACGAACGGGCGCGTGCGCCGGTAGTGGTCCTTGGCCTTGCCGGTGGCGCTGCCGGCGTCGGCCGAGGTGCGCTGGAGCAGCCGGGTCAGGCGCGGGGTATGCAGCGGGTCGATCGGTACGCCCAGCGCGCAGGCGAAGACCTGCGGCGCGGCCGGGAAGGACAGGTCGGCGTCGCGGGTGGCCAGCGCGCCGCGCGGGCCGTTGCGCACCGCCTGGGCGGCATCGTGCACGGCGCGGTCCTGGGCGAAGCCGGCGCTGCCTTCGGCCGGCGGCGGCAGCAGCAGGCTCAGGCTGTCGGGTATCGCGGTGCCCAGGTAGCCGACCGGGCGATCGTCGCTCGCGGCCGCCGCCGGCGCGTGGTCCAGCCCGTTCTGGCTGGCGCAGGCGCCCAGCAGGGCGGCGGACAGCAGCAGCGGCGGCAGGGGCAGGCGGACGCGCATGGGGTTTCCTGGGCGGACGGCGGAATCGGCGAGTATAGAAGCGGCGTCGGCACGGTCACACGGCTGCAGCATCGACCCGACAATCTGCCCGGCCGGCACCGTTGCCCCTGCGAGGACCCTCGATGCGCATGATCCAGGCCTTGCTGCTGGCGGCGGCTGCCACCGGCACGACTGCGCCGGCGCCGGCGCCGCTGGAGCCGCCGGTGCGGGTGTACGCCCATCGCGGCGCCAGCGCACTGCGGCCCGAGCACACCCTGGCTGCCTACGCCCAGGCCATCGCCGACGGCGCCGACTTCGTCGAGCCGGACCTGGTGTCCAGCAAGGACGGGGTCCTGCTGGCGCGCCACGAGAACGAGATCGGCGGCACCACCGACGTGGCCGCGCACCCGGAATTCGCCGCCCGCAGGACCGTCAAGACCATCGACGGCGAACGGGTGGAAGGCTGGTTCAGCGAGGACTTCACCCTGGCCGAGCTGAAGACCCTGCGCGCGCGCGAACGCCTGCCGCAGCTGCGCGGCACGCGCTGGGACGGGCAGTTCCAGCTGGTCACGCTGGACGAGATCATCGACTTCGTCGCCGCCGAGGCGGCCGCGCGCGGGCGCACCGTGGGCATCGTCCCGGAGATCAAGCACCCGAGCTATTTCGCCGCACATGGGCTGGCGATGGAGGACAAGGTGCTGGCCACCCTGGCCGCGCACGCCTACACCCGCCGCGCGCCGGTGGAGATCCAGTCCTTCGAGGCGCGCGACCTGCAGTACCTGCGCGGCCGGATCGGCGCGCGCGGCACCGGCAACATCCGCCTGCTGCAGCTGCTGGACGCGCCCGACCAGGCCATCCCGGCCGACCCGCAGGGTCGCCGCTACCGCGACCTGATGACGCCGGCCGGCCTGCGCGCGGTGGCCGCCTACGCCGACGCCATCGGCCCGGACTTCCACGCGGTGATCCCGTGGGATGCCGGCAAGCACCTGCTGCAGCCCACCACGCTGGTGGCCGATGCCCACGCGGCCGGGCTGCAGGTGCATCCCTACACCTTCCGCCCGGAGAACGGCTTCCTGCCGGACGGCTACCGCGCCGGCGACGACCCGGCCGCGCGCAGCGATGCCGGCATGGTGCGGCTGCTGCGGCGCTACCTGGAAGCGGGGATCGACGCCTTCTTCACCGACGACCCGGCGCTGGGCCGGCAGGCGGTGGACGGGTCTTCCTCCTCGTCCTCCCAGCTGTAGCGCTTGCGCGGCAGCGGTGGATCGGCGCGACGGAACAACACCGCCGCCAGCAGACCGGCCAGGGCCCCGCCCAGGTGCGCCTGCCAGGACACGCCCGGCTCGCGCGGCAGCACGGTCAGCAGCATGCCGCCGTAGAACAGGAAGGCGATCATCGCGGTGGCGATGGCGGCGCGGTCGCGGCGCAGCAGGCCCAGCCCGAACAGCAGGAACATCAGCCCGTGCGCCAGCCCGCTGGCGCCCAGGTGGCGGCTGCCGGCATCGCCCAGCAGCCACGCGCCCAGGCCCGAGCCCAGCCACAGCAGCGGCAGCGCGCGCACGGTCGCCTGCGGATAGGCGCTGCCGGCCAGGGTGCCCAGCAGCAGCAGCGCCACCGCGTTGGCGGCGATGTGCTCGACCGAGCCGTGCAGCAGCGGCGCGGCCAGGATGCCGAGCAGCCCGCGCGCGCTGTGCGGCTGCACCGTCCAGGCCATCCAGTCGAAGCTGCCCTGGGCCGAATACACCAGCACCAGCAGCAGCACGAAACCCAGGCTCAGGTTGAAGGCGCGCAGCAGGCGGCGGCGATCATGGCGCGCCTGCGCCTGCGGATCGTAATGGGGGTCGTCGGGGTGGCGCAGTTCGTCCATCGCCCCTGAATGGCGGCGCGGACGGGGAAAGCAAGCTGCCCGGCGTCCTCCGCGCGGGACGCAAAGGCCGCACGCGCGCAACGTTGCGGCGGTGAGACCGACCGGCAAGCGGCGGCAACGAAGTTAAGCAGAATTGTCATCGCCGTCGGCCAGACTGGACCGGTGGCGGCTTGCCATGTATTCGATCCTCCCCTGCCGATGACCCCGATCCGTACGCTGTATCCGTCGCCGCCCGCGCCGCTGTCCCTGGCCCTGCTGGCCTGCCTGGCGCCGGCGCCGGCCCTGGCCGCCGACGACGGCAGCCAGGCCGGCGATGCGCCCACCCAGCTCGAGCGCATCACCGTGACCGCGCAGAAGCGCGAGCAGCAGGTCGCCGACGTGCCGATCTCGATCAGCGCCTACAGCGGCGAGATGCTGCGCAAGCTCGGCATCGGCCGCATCGACGAGCTCAGCGCCTGGGTGCCGGGCTTCTACGCGCAGCTGCAGAGCCCGAACAACCCCGGCTACGTGGTGCGCGGCATCACCACCGACAGCGGCGAGAGCACCCAGACCTCGCGGGTGTCGATCTTCCAGGACGGCGTGGACATCAGCCGCTCGCGCGGCTCGGCGGTGGCGCTGTTCGACATGGACCGCATCGAGGTGCTGCGCGGCCCGCAGGGCACCCTGTTCGGCCGCGGCGCCGAGGCCGGTGCGGTCTCGCTGATCCAGAACAAGGCCAAGAACGAGACTTCCTCGGGCTTCGACGCCGAGCTGGGCAACTATTCCAGCCGCAGGATCACCGCCTTCTACAACGCCCCGCTCAACGACACGGTGTCGGCGCGCATCGCGGTCTACGACGCCTACCACGACGGCTACGTGAAGAACCTCAGCGGCGGTCGGCTCAACGGCGAGGACACCAAGGCCGCGCGCCTGAGCCTGCACTTCGACCTGGAAGACGGCGCGATCGACGCGATCTTCAACTACCAGCACGACACCCCGCCGGGCACCGACTTCCACGGCAACGCGATCGCCAACCGCAACGGCTCCACCGACGTCTACGGCGATTCGGACCTCAACCGTGGCGACGCGCTGGGGCTGGACCGCACCATCTACGGCCTGACCGTGCTCGGCAACTACCGCCTGAGCGAGGACTGGCAGCTCAACAGCACCACCGGACTGCGCCGCTTCAACTCCAACGAGGAGTTCGACGCCGACGGCAGCAACCTGGACATCCTGGAGATGGACGAGTACGTCAAGAGCAAGCAGTTCAGCCAGGAATTCCGCTTCAACTACGACGGCGGCGGCCGCGTGCGCGGCTTCACCGGGGTCAACTTCTTCTACGAGAAGGGCGAGCAGCAGGTCACCCTGCAAACCGACGAGGCGGCGCTGTTCTCCAACGTGGTGTGGCCGCTGCTGCTGGAGTCCTACCCGGCCTACAGCGCCTACCAGAGCTACGTCGACGCACTGGTGGCGGCCAACTACAACCCGATCCAGTACCTGCTCAGCGGCGCCTACGTGCCGTTCAACAACGACATCACCGAAGGCTACGTCAACTACAACACCACCCAGGCGCTGGAGGCCTTCGGCGACCTCAGCTTCGACCTCGGCGACCGCCTGTCGCTGACCGCCGGCGTGCGCGTCTCGCACGAGCACATCACCTCCGGCTACCGCACCCTCGACGCCGATGGCACCGGCACGCTGGGCGTGCTCGGTCTCAACAGCGACGGCGTCTCGGTATACCCGAACAACCTGTGGGCCACCACCAACGGCCAGATCCTGAGCAGCTCGGGCAGCTTCTGGGGCGTGACCGGGCGGCTGGTGGCCAACTACCGGCTGGGCGAGGCCGGCAACCTGTACGCCAGCGTCGCGCGCGGGCGCAAGCCGAATGTGATCGAGGTGTACGCCGACTCGGTGAGCGAGCTGCC
This sequence comes from Pseudoxanthomonas sp., assembly GCA_047606785.1. GTDB lineage: Bacteria > Pseudomonadota > Gammaproteobacteria > Xanthomonadales > Xanthomonadaceae > Pseudoxanthomonas_A. The sequence goes on along the minus strand of JASGEB010000039.1, from coordinate 3,542 downwards.
GGCGGAGATCCTGACCAGCAGCGAGATCGGCCTGAAGGGCGAGCTGGCGCAGGGGCGGTTCCTGTACGACCTGTCGGCGTTCTACTACGACTACGACAACTTCCAGTCCAGCGCCTACGTGAACGGGCAGTACGTCACCCGCAACGCCGGCCGCGCGCACGCGCCGGGCTTCGAGATGTCGCTGCAGCACAACTTCGGCGCCGACCTGGGCGTGCTGCTCAACTACACCTGGATGCGCGCGCGCTTCAACGCGGTGGACAAGGACGGATCGGCGCAGGAGCTGGCCGGCAACCGCCTGCGCATGAGCCCGGACAACAGCGCCTCGCTGGCGATCCTGTACAGCCACGACATCGGCGGCAACCGCAGTTTCTACTTGCGCCCGAGCTACCAGTGGAAGGACAAGATGTTCTTCGACGACGACAACACCGCCGGGCTGGAGCAGAAGGCTTACGGGCTGGTCAATGTGCGCACCGGAGTGACCTTCGAGAACGGGCGCTGGGACGTCGGCCTGTTCGGCGCCAACCTGACCGACGAGAAGTACCTGATCGACGCCGGCAACACCGGCGCCACGTTCGGGCTGCCGACCTACATCCGCGGCGCGCCGCGCACCTTCGGGGTCAGCGTGTCGGGACGGTTCTGAGCATGGTCGGACAAGAGTCCGCGCACAGGGATGTGGGCTGCTCTTGTGAGGGACTCACGAAAAAGCAGCCGCGCCGGCGGCGGCTGGCGCTCGCCGCGCTGGCGGTGCTGCTGCTGGGCATCGTGGCGGCGCTGGGGCCGCGGGTGGTGCCGCGGTTGGCGGCCGCGCCGTTGCCGCAGGTGCCGCAGGATCCGCGCGCGCTGCAGGCCTGGATCGACGCGCGCGAGGCCGCCACCCCGGGACTGCGCGCGGACACCCGCGCGCGCATCGTCTGGGCCGACCCCGCGCATCCGGCGCGCACCGGCTGCGCGATCGTCTACCTGCACGGCTTCAGCGCCAGCCAGGGCGAGGGCGCGCCGGCGCACCAGCGGCTGGCGCGCCGCTTCGGCTGCAACCTGTACCTGCCGCGCCTGCCCGGGCACGGCCTGCAGGCCGACGACGCGCTGCGCGACATCGACGCCCAGCGCCTGCTCGACGCTGCGGCCGAAGCGCTGGCGGTGGGACAGGCGCTCGCCGACAGGGTGGTGCTGATCGGCACCTCGATGGGCGGCGCGCTGGCGGTACAGACTGCTGCTGCGCACCCGCAGCGGGTGCAGGCGCTGGTGCTGTGGTCGCCGCTGGTGCGCGAGCGCGACGACCAACTGCAGCCGCTGCTGTGGCCGTGGGGAGCGCAGCTGCTGTGGAGCAGGAACGGCGGCGATCCGATCCTGAGGCATCCGGTCGCCAGCGCCTACTGGGCCAGTGCGATCCACGTGGACGGCTACCGCGCGCTGGTCGCGCTCAGCCGCGCCGGCATGGTCGCGGCGACCTTCGCCAACGTCCGAATGCCGGTATTCCTGGGCTATTACTACCGCGACGCGCGCCACCAGGACCCGACCGTGTCGGTGGCGGCGATGCGGACGATGTTCGCCGAACTGGCCACGCCGCAGGCGCAGCGCGAGATGGTGGACTTCCCGCTGGCCGGCGACCACGTGATCGCCTCGCCGCTGCGCTCGCGCTCGGCGCCGCAGGTATTCGCGGCGACCTGCCGGTTCCTGGCTGCCAGGGCTGGACTGGCAGCCGCACCGGGTGCGCCGGACTGCGCTTCGGCGTGGGCGTACTACGGGCAGGCGCCGGCGGCCGTGGCGGCGCACCGATAGCAGCGGGCGATGATGCGACCGTCGCCGCGCCGGCCGTGCGCTTCAGGCCATGCGCGGCGCAGAGGGCGGATCACTCGCCGTCGTCGTCCGAGTCGGGATGCGGCGGCGGCCGCGGCCCCGGCGGAGGCGGGCCGTAACCGCGCCCGAACATCGGGCCGTTGCCCTGGCCGGTGCTGATGTTGAGGCTGATCAGGCCGCTGTTGCCTTCGTCGGTGGTGTAGCGCTTGCTCAGGTTGAGGTCGAGGCCGGTGTAGGTGCCGGTGTCCCGGCCGCGCGCGTGGCTGCTGTAGGCCACGCCGGTGGTGACCGAGCCGTGCACCTGCCACTTGCCGTCGTCGTTCTTGCCCTTCTGGTCGCCGGAGGCGTCGTGGTCGCCGTACCAGGTGCCCGGCGGATCGGCGGCGAACGGCGAGGATTCCGGCAGTTTCAGGTTCAGCGAATCCAGCGAGCTGGCGGTACTGTCGCTGGAGCTGCTGCTGGAGGAGGCGGTGGACGTCGCGGAAGTGGTGCTCTGCGCCAGGCAGGCGGCTGGAGTCAGCGCGGCCAGCAGGAGCAGGGAAGAAAGAGTACGCATGAGAAACCTCGTCGACGGATGTCGGTCGTCCTGCCCCGGAGACCGTCAGCACGATAGCTCGGCGCACCCGGCGCGGCACTGAACGGCGGTGGGCCGATTGATCGGCGAGTCGAATCCCTCGCAGCGGCTCGCGGCCGGCCCTCAGGCCGGCTGCCGCGCCGCCTCGCCGACTGCCAGGGTCACCCGCATCAGGCTGGCGTCGTCCGGGTCCGGCTTGATCGTGAAACCCAGGCTGCGGCACATGTCCAGCATGTGCCGGTTCTCGCGCAGCACCTGGCCTTCGACCATCCGCAGGCCCTGCCAGTGCGCGTACTCGATCATGATCCGCATCAGCTGCCAGCCCAGGCCGTGGCCCTTGAGGTCCGAGCGCACCAGGATCCCGTACTCGCCGCGGTCGTAGTTGGCGTCGGCCAGCAGCCGCACCGCGCCGAGCATCTGCCCGCGGCGCGGGTCGATGGCCACCAGCGCGATCGAGCGCGCGTAGTCGAGCTGGGTCAGGCGGGCGATGAACTCGTGGGTGAAGTGCTTGACCGACTGGAAGAAGCGCAGGCGCAGGTCCTCGTCGCTGACCCGCGCGAAGAAGGCGCGGAACAGGTCCTCGTCCTCCGGCCGCACCGGCCGCACGAACGCCGGTGCGCCGTCGGCCAGTACGATCCGCCGTTCCCATTCCTTCGGGTAGGGCAGGATCGCCATGCGCGGGTGGCCGCGGCCCTTGTGCAGCGCGTGCGAGGGGGCGATGCCGATGCGCGCGTCCACCGCCACCGCGCCCTCGGCGTCGGCCAGCAGCGGGTTGAGGTCCAGGCTGCGGATCTCCGGCAGGTCGGCGGCCAGCTGCGCCAGCTTGACCAGCACCAGCGCCACCGCGCGCTCGTCCACCGCCGGCATGTCGCCGTAGGCCTTGAGGATGCGCGAGGCGCGGGTGCGCGCGATCAGCTCGTGCGCCAGCCGCAGGTCCAGCGGCGGCAGCGCCAGGGCGCGGTCGTTGATCACCTCCACCGCGGTGCCGCCGCGGCCGAACACGATCACCGGGCCGAAGGTGGCATCGTCGGCGATGCCGGCGAACAGCTCGCGCGCCTTGCCGCGCAGCAGGGTCGGCTGGACCAGCAGGCCGTCGATGCGCGCGTCCGGGCGCAGCTGGTAGGCGCGTTCCAGCAGCGCCTGCGCGGCCAGGTGCACGGCGTCGGTGCTG
>JASGEB010000038.1:0-7823 GCA_047606785.1 Pseudoxanthomonas sp. | reverse complement strand
GATCGTGGTGTCGGTGTTCTGGATCTTCATGTCCGACATCTGGAGCCTGGAGCAGTCCAAGCGGCTGTTCCCGGTCATCGCCGTCGCCGGCACGCTCGGCGCGCTGGCGGGGCCTGCGCTGACCCGCTCGCTGGTCGGCGTGATCGGCGTGGCGCCGCTGCTGGTGGTATCGGCCACGCTGCTGGGTATCGCCACGGCCTGCGTGGTGCTGCTGGGGCGCTGGGCGCGCACGCATGGCGCGCGCCGGCACGAAGCCGGCCACGAGGACGCGGTCGGCGGCGGCATGTGGGACGGGCTGAAGCAGATCTTCACCGACCCGTTCATCCGCGGCATGGCAGTGCTGCTGCTGCTGGCCGACGGCATCGGTACGGTCAACTATGCGCTGATGATCGACTATTCCGGTGCGACCTTCGCCGATGCGGCGGCGCGCACGCGCTTCCATGCCGACGTGGACCTAGCCGGCAACCTGCTGACCGTGATCGTGCAACTCACCCTGACCCGCTGGCTGCTGCCGAGCAAGGGGCCGGGCGCGCTCATCATGCTGTGGGCCTTGATCAGCATTGCGGTGCTGTTGGTGGTGGTGTTCGCCCACGACCCGCACGCGCCGCTGTTCACCCTGCCGCTGCTGGTCGGGCCGGTGGCGCCGACCGTGCTGGCCCTGATCGTCAGTCGCGGCCTGGCCTACGGCATGGCCGAGCCGGCCCGCCACAGCCTGTACACCCGGGTGCCGCGCAACGTGCGTTACAAGGGCCAGGACGCGGTGGATACGGCGGTGTGGCGCTTCGGCGACGTGGCCATCGCCACCGGCATGAACGGCCTGAAGTCGCTGGGCGTGGCGGTCGGCGGCTTCGCCACGATCAGCGCGGTGGCGGCGTTCCTGGCCGCCGGCATCGGCTGGCGCTTGTGGAGGCGGGTCGAGAACGTGGGTCAGGCCGGGTTGCCGCCGCAATAGTGAAAGCTCCGGGAAAAGGTTCTTCTTCAAATCGCGGGAACGCCTTGCGGCGCTGGCTTCGGCGGGACGCCGTGCCCTGCCGCTGGGGGCCGCTTTTCCCTCGGCAGGGCATCCTGCCCTGACTCGGGCGCGCGCCATCCATGGCGCGCTTGACGCAGCCCCCAGCGACAGGGCACGGCTATTGTGGGTTGATGGTTTTACCGCTTCGGCCGCAAGCAGCGGCAATGACGTACTGATGCGCAGCCCCCGATGGGGATGCGGAAAGCAGGCCAGGGATGGCCTGCGGCGGCGAGTCGGGCATGGATGCCCGACCGAGCCGAGGAGCATCCCCGCTGGGGGCTGCGCTGCTTTCCGAAGCCGGTACACAGCACCGGCCAGGGACTTCGATTTCCCGCAATCGGGAGAAGAACCAAAAAAAACGGAGAGCCGTTGCCAGCTCCCCGTTCCCGTTTCCGAATGACCCGTTCCCAGGTCAGGCCGCTTCGCGCGGCTGGCCTTGCGGCTGCGGACGTTCGTAGTAGCTGGCCGCGCGCAGTTCGTGGGGATCGAAGTCGTCCACGGTGATCGTGTCCAGGGTGATCTCGCGCAGCTCCTGCAGCTGCGCGCGCTCCTCGGCCGTCAGCACGCCCTCGGCCACCGCCTCGTCCAGCTGCGCGGCGTAGTCGTGCGCGGCGATGCCCTTGGACTTGAGCGCCTTGAGGAACTTGCGCTCCACCGGCTCGGCGGCCACCGCCTTGGCCAGGTAGCTGGCGATGCGCCCGCCCGGATTGTTCTCACACGGGGTGAGGAACACGCCCTTGGCCAGGCGGTCGCGGGCGGCGTTGGGTGTCATCAGCAGCGCCGCCACGCGGTGGCCGAGGCGATCGCCGGGCGCGTGCGCGCGGCGGCCGAGCGGGAACACCAGCGCCCACAGCAGCCAGCCGACCGGGCGGATCGGGAAGTTGCGCAGCGCCGCCGACAGCGCGGTCTCGATCCTGTGCACGCTGTCGTGGAAGGCCCAGGCCAGCAGCGGCTGCTCGGCCTGCGGCGCGCCCTCGTCGTGGTAGCGCTTGAGCATGGCGCTGGTCATGTAGATGTGGCTGAGCACGTCGCCCAGGCGCCCGGACAGCGATTCCTTGAACTTGAGCTTGCCGCCCAGCAGCAGCATCGACACGTCGGCCATCAGCGCCAGGTTGGCGCTGTAGCGGTCCAGCTTGCGGAAGAAGCGGCGGGTGTAGTCGTCGCCCGGCGCCGCGCCGATTCTGGCCCCGGTGACGCCGAACCAGAACGAGCGCACCGCATTGGAGATGCCGAAGCCGATGTGGCCGAACAGGCTGCGGTCGAACGCCTCCATGCCGGCCCTGGCGTCCGGGTCGGAGGCCGCCTTCATCTCCTTCATCACCCACGGATGGCACAGGATCGCGCCCTGGCCGAAGATCAGCAGGCTGCGGGTCATGATGTTGGCGCCCTCGACGGTGATGCTGATCGGCGCGGCCTGCCAGTTGCGGCCGGCGAAGTTGCGCGGCCCCAGGATGATGCCCTTGCCGCCGATCACGTCCATCACGTCGGACACCACCTCGCGGCCCATGGTGGTGCAGTGGTACTTGGCGATCGCCGAGGGCACCGCCGGCACGTCGCCGCGGTCCACCGCGGCGGCGGTGGCCTGCGCCAGCGCGCTGATCGCGTAGGCCTTGGCGCCGATCCGCGCCAGCGCCTCCTCCACGCCCTCGAAGCGGCCCACCGACAGGCCGAACTGCTTGCGGATGCGCGCGTAGGCGCCGGTCACCACCGCGCCGAACTTGGCGCCGCCGCTGGCGGTGGAGGGCAGGGTGATCGAGCGGCCCACCGCCAGGCACTCGTTGAGCATGTTCCAGCCCAGGCCGGCCTTGTCGGCGCCGCCGATCAGCTGGCTGAGCGGGATGAACACCTCGTGGCCGTGGATCGGGCCGTTCTGGAACGGCGAATTGAGCGGGAAGTGGCGGCGGCCGATCTCCACCCCGGGCGTCTCGCGCGGCAGCAGCGCCAGGGTGATGCCGATGTCCTCCACGTCGCCCAGCAGCCGGTCCGGGTCGTACATGCGGAAGGCCAGGCCGACGAGCGTGGCCACCGGCGCCAGGGTGATGTAGCGCTTGTCGAAGGTCAGCTTGACCCCGAGCACGTTGGCGCCGTTCCAATCGCCCTTGCAGACGATGCCGTAGTCGGGGATGGAAGTGGCGTCCGAGCCGGCGAACGGGCCGGTCAGGCCGAAGCAGGGCACTTCCAGGCCGGCGGCCAGGCGCGGCAGGTAGTGGTCCTTCTGTTCCTGGGTGCCGTAGTGGACCAGCAGTTCGCCCGGGCCCAGCGAGTTGGGCACGCCGACGGTGGAGCTGACCACCGAGGAGATCGAGGCCAGCTTCTGGATCACGCTGTGGTGAGCCAGCGCCGAGAAGCCCAGGCCGCCGTACTGCTTGGGGATGATCATGCCGAAGAACTTGTTCTTCTTGATGAAGTCCCAGACCGGCGGCGGCAGGTCGGCGTGGACGTGGGTGATCTCCCAGTCGTTGACCATCCGGCACAGTTCCTCCACCGGGCCGTCGAGGAAGGCCTGCTCCTCGGCGGTGAGCTGCGGCCTGGGATAGTTGAGCAGCTTGTTCCAGTCCGGGTCGCCGGTGAACAGCTCGCCCTCGAAGCCGACCGAGCCGGTCTCCAGGGCGATCCGCTCGGTCTGCGACAGCGGCGGCAGCACCTTGCGGAAGAACGCCATCATCGGCGCCGATACCAGCGGCTTGCGCACGAACGGCAGCAGCAGCGCCACCGCGACCAGGGCCAGCAGCAGCGCGGCCACCACGGTGGCGGCCGGGTTGGCGTCCAGCAGCCAGCAGGCCACCAGCAGGCAGGCGCTGATCGCCACCCACACCGCCAGGCGCAGGCGGTGGTAGGCGGCGAAGGCCCCGGCCAGCAGGACCGCGAGGAAGGGAACGAGGATGCTCATGGGCGTACTCCGGTTGCCGGATCGTCGGCGGCGTCGAGGTGGGAAGGCCGTTCCCCGGGCCGGACCGCTGGCAGCGTCGCCAGGTAGTCCAGCACCGTGCGGGTAAAAGCATCGTTGTCGTCGCCGGCCAGCATGTGGCTGGCCTGCGCCAGCTGCGCGTGGCGCGCGTGCGGCGCCAGCGCGCGGAATTCGTCGATGGTGCGCGCCGACACCAGTTCGCTGCGGCCGCCGCTGACCAGCAGCAGCGGGCAGCGCACGGCGCGGGCGGCCGCGGCGATGTCGTCCTGGTGGCGGGCGCTGTCGCGCACCAGGTCGTCGACCAGGCGCCGGTCCCAGTGCCAGTGCCAGCGGCCGTCGGCGCCCTGGCGCAGCACCGCGCGCAGTTCGTCTTCGTCCTTGCGCTGGCGCTGCGGTAGGTAGCGGGCGATCACGTCGGCCACCTGCGCCAGCGAATCGAAGCCATCGGGGAAGGCGGTCACGAAGCCGAGGATGCGCTCCAGCCCGGCCGGCTCCCAGCGCGGGGTGATGTCCACCAGCACCATCGCCGCGAACAGCTGCGGATCGCGCGCCTGCGCCAGCAGGCCGAACAGCCCGCCCATCGACGCGCCCACCAGCACCGGCGGCGCCGGCAGGCCGCGCGCCACCCGCGCCAGGTCGTCGGCGAACTGTTCGCCGTGGTAGGCCAGGCCGTCCGGGTTGCGGTCCGAACCGCCGTGCCCGCGCGCGTCGTAGCACAGCACCGCATGGCCGCGCGCGGCCAGCGCCTGCGCGCTGTGCGTCCAGGCGCCGCGGATCTGGGCGAAGCCGTGCGCGAACAGCACCGGCCGCTGGCCGCTCTCGGTCGGCGGCTGCCACAGGCTGGCCGCCAGCTCCAGCCCGTCGCCGACCGCCAGTCGGCGCTCGACCGCGGCCAGAGGTGCGGGTGGGGCAGAAGGAGTACGGGCAGCAGCAGTGACCATACGCTCTAGTATGGGATGTGCCGGCGCGCCGGGTCAATCCATGCAAGCGCTTGATTGCCCAGCAGTTTGTGCTGCGCTGCGGCAAACGTACCGCGGCATTCTCAAGCGTATGGTTAAATGCGCCGATGACCATGACCGAGCCCACGGCGCCCACGCCGCGCCCCTCCCGCCTGAGCGCCGACGACTGGGCCCAGGCCGCCCTGGACATGGTGGCCGAGCAGGGCGTGTCGGCGGTGGCGGTCGAGCCGCTGGCGCGCCGCCTGGGAGTCACCAAGGGCAGCTTCTACTGGCACTTTCCCTCGCGCGACGCGCTCCTGCAGGCGGCGCTGGACCGCTGGGAGACCAGCGAGCAGCAGAACGTGTTCGGCAACCTGGAAGGCATCACCGATCCGTTCGCGCGCCTGCGCCAGCTGTTCCAGGTGGCCGCCCACGAGCCGACCTCGCACATCATCTACAGCGAACTGCTCAAGGCGCTGGACCACCCGGCGGTGGCGCCGGTGGTCAGCCGGGTGACCCAGCGTCGGGTCGACTACCTGGTCGGCTGGTTCCGCCAGGCCGGCATGGACATGGTCGCCGCCCAGCACCGTGCGCGCCTGGCCTATGCCGCCTACGTGGGCTTCCTGCAGCTGTCCCAGCACCTGCAGCAGCCGAAGATGACCCACGAGGAGTTCGAAGCCTATGTCGACCACATGGCACAGGCCCTGATCCCGGGCTGAGCCCCTTGCGCGTTTAAACCCCGCGCCGCGCCGACGCATCATTACGGCCATGCTGACCGCCGTCGCGAGCCCCGCACTGACCACCGAAGCCGCCGAAGCAGGCGACGAGGCGCTGGCGCGGGCCGCTGCCGCAGGCGACCAGGGCGCCTTCGAGCGCCTCTACCGTCGCCACGCCGGGCGCGTGCACGGGGTGATCGTGCGGTTGGTGGGTGCGCAGGGCACGCGCGCCGAGGATCTGACCCAGGACACCTTCATCAGCGCCTGGAAAGCGCTGCCGGGCTTCCGCTTCGAAAGCGCGCTGTCGACCTGGCTGCACCGGCTGGCGGTCAACACCGCGCTGATGGAGTTGCGCGGCCGCCGCAGCGGCCCGCGCTGGGAGAACGAACTGGACCAGGACGATGCGGCCCTGGCCGATCCGCGCCCGCACGGACCGGCGCTGCGGCTGGACCTGGAGCGGGCGGTGGCCAGCCTGCCGCCGCGCGCCCGCGCGGTGCTGGTCCTGCACGATGTCGAGGGCTGGAAGCACGAGGAGATCGCCACCGCGCTGGGCATGGCGGTGGGCACCTCCAAAGCGCAACTGCACCGCGCGCGCCATTTGCTGCGCACGCGACTGGGAGAACCGGCATGAACGAGACCGAAGATTTCCACCTGCGCCGGCAGCTGCGCGCCCTGCGCCAGGACATCGAGCCGGCGCGCGACCTGTGGCCCGGCATCCAGGCCAGGCTGCCGGCCGCGTCCGCCCGGGCGAAGCCGGGACGCTGGTGGCCGCTGGCCCTGGCCGTCTCGCTGGCGCTGGCGGCGGTGCTGGGCTGGCAGTTGCGTCCGTCCCGGCCCGCCGGTCCCGCGCTGGCCGCGGACGCCGCGCCGGCCGCAGCCGATGCCGGAGCGCCGATCCGCGGCGAAGCGATGCGCATGGCCCGCGACTACCAGATCGCCCTGGCCCAGCTGCAGCCGCGGCGGGTGCCCGGCGAACTGGCGCCGGCTTTGGGCGAGTTGGACCGCAGCGCGGACCAGATCCTGTCCGCGCTCGACCACGATCCGCATTCGCGTGTCCTGCTGGACACCTTGCGCAGCACCTACGACCGCCGGCTCGCGCTGACCCGCCGCGCCGTGCTGGGCTGATTTCCCCCGAGGCTTACGACATGATTCCCACCCTGCGCTTGGCCACCCTGCTGCTGTGCCTGTCCGCCGCCGCCGGCGCGCGCGCTGGCACGCCCGTCGACCAGACCCGCCCGCTGGACCCGCGCGGCAAGGTCGAGATCGACAACCTCAAGGGCCGCATCCAGGTGCGCGCCTGGGACCGGCCGGAAGTGCACATCGCTGGCACCCTCGGCGAGGGCGTGGAGAAGCTGGAGGTCGAAGGCGACGCCCGCAGCCTGGAGATCAAGGTCAAGTATCCGCAGTCGCGCTGGGGCGGCGGCAACTCCGGGCCGAGCACGCTGGAAGTGATGGTGCCGGTGCGCGCGTCGCTGGAGATCGACTCGGTGAGCGCCAAGGTGGACGTGTCCGGCACCGGCGGCGGCGAGCTGCAGATCGACACGGTCAGCGGCGACGTGGTCGCCGCCGCGGCGCCGTCGAAGGCGCAGGTGGAGACGGTCAGCGGCACCCAGCGGCTGACCCTCAACAGCGGCGAGGTGTCCTCCAGCACGGTCAGCGGCGACATCGTCCTGCGCGGCCGCCTGGACGGCGAGATCAAGCTGGGAACGGTGTCCGGCGACATCGACCTGGCGGTGCTCGAACGCCGTCCGCGGCAGCTGGACACCAACAGCGTCAGCGGCGACACCCGCGTCGCCACCGCGCTGGCCACCAACGCCGAGGTCGGCATGACCAGCGTCAGCGGCGACCTGCGCCTGTCCCTGCCCCGGGACGTGTCCGCGCGGGTGTCGGCGGAGAGCTTCAGCGGCGAACTGTCCGCACCCGATGCCCAGGTCAAGCGCCCCGCGCACGGGCCCGGTGCCAACCTGGAGCACACCTACGGCAACGGCGAGGCCAAGGTGCGCCTGGAGACCTTCTCCGGCGATGCTTCGGTGCAGTTGGATTGAATCGAGTCGTTGGGGTGGGTAGAGACGATGCTCACAACGTCGCCAACGTGTGTTTGTCGCGTCTCATCCCCGCCTTCGCGCACTACTGTCCGGGGAAAATTTGGCAGATGCCCGGAGAAGCGTTGCGGTGCTTGGGATTAAGGGTTAAACCCTTGAGCGCCAACTCAATTCCCAAACACCGCAACATGTTCAGGATAAGCCGAT
>JASGEB010000037.1:0-14133 GCA_047606785.1 Pseudoxanthomonas sp. | reverse complement strand
GACGAACCAGTCGCAGAACGCGTTCCAGGCGAACTCGTACAGGCACTGCGCCAGCAGGTCGAAGCGGTAGCCGGCGAAATGGGTTTCGGCCTCGGCGACGGTCCTGGCCAGCTGCGCCAGGATCCACTTCTCCGCGTCGGTGGCGGGCGCGTGCGTTCCCGGGTCCCGGGTCCCGAGACCCGGGTCCCCGGTGTTCATCAGCACGAAGCGCGCCGCGTTCCACAGCTTGTTGCAGAAGTTCTTGTAGCCCTCGGCGCGTCCCAGGTCGAACTTGATGTCGCGGCCGTGGCCGGCCAGCGCGGCGATGGTGAAGCGCAGCGCGTCGGCGCCGTGCGCGGCGATGCCGTCGGGGAACTCCTTGCGGGTGGCCTTGGCGATCTTCTCGGCCAGCTTCGGCTGCATCAGCCCGCGGGTGCGCTTGTCCAGCAGGTCGTCCAGCGAGATGCCGTCGATGATGTCCAGCGGGTCGAGCACGTTGCCCTTGGACTTGGACATCTTCTGCCCCTGCGCGTCGCGGATCAGGCCGGTGATGTAGACGTCGCGGAACGGCACTTTGCCGGTGAAGCTGTCGGTGGCCATGATCATCCGCGCCACCCAGAAGAAGATGATGTCGAAGCCGGTGACCAGGACGTCGGAGGGCAGGTAGCGGTCGAAGCCGCGCTGCGCCATCGCCTGCGGGTCCGGCCAGCCCAGCGTCGAGAACGGCCACAGCTGCGAGGAGAACCAGGTCTCCAGCACGTCGCTGTCCTGGCTCAGCGCGATCTCCGCGCTGAGCCCGTGCCGCTCGCGCACCTCGGCTTCGCTGCGGCCGACATAGCAGGTGCCGTCGCCGTCGAACCACGCCGGGATGCGGTGGCCCCACCACAGCTGGCGGCTGATGCACCAGTCCTGGATGTTCTCCATCCAGTGGCGGTAGGTATTGATCCAGTTCGGCGGGACGAACTTCACCTGGCCCGATTCCACCAGTTCCAGGCCGCGTTTGGCCAGGTCGTCCATCCTCACGAACCACTGGTCGGTCAGATAGGGCTCGATCACCTGGCCGGTGCGGTCGCCGCGCGGGACCTGCAGCTTGTGCGACCTGGTCTCGACCAGCAGGCCGAGCTCTTCCAGTTCGGCCAGCACCGCCTTGCGCGCGTCGTAGCGGTCCAGGCCGCGGAAGCGCTCCGGCGCGTTGTCGTTGATCGCCGCGTCCGGGGTGAACAGGTTGATCATCGGCAGGCCGTGGCGCATGCCGACCTGGTAGTCGTTGAAGTCGTGCGCCGGGGTCACCTTGACCACGCCGGTGCCGAAGGCGCGGTCGACGTAGTCGTCGCCGATCACCGGCACCCGGCGCCCGGTCAGCGGCAGGGTGACGGCCTTGCCGATCAGTGCGGCGTAGCGCTCGTCCTGCGGGTGCACCATCACCGCGGTGTCGCCGAGCAGGGTCTCCGGGCGGGTGGTCGCCACGATCAGGTAGTCGCGGGTCTCGCGCAGGATCTCGTTGCCGTCGGCGTCGCGCTCGACGTGCTCGTAGCTCGCGCCGTCGGCCAGCGGATAGCGGATCGACCACAGGAAGCCGTCCTCCTCGACGTTCTCGACCTCCAGGTCGGAGATCGCGGTCTTCAGCACCGGGTCCCAGTTGACCAGGCGCTGGCCGCGGTAGATCAGGCCCTGCTCGTACCAGTGCACGAACGCTTCGACCACCGCCGCCGACGGCTGCGGGTCCATGGTGAAGGTGCTGCGCGACCAGTCGGCCGAGGCGCCCAGCCGGCGCATCTGCCGCTCGATGGTGTCGCCGGACTGCCGCTTCCACTCCCAGACCTTGGCGATGAAGCCCTCGCGGCCGAGCGTCTCGCGCGGGTTGTCGACGCCTTCCAGCGCCAGGTTGCGGCCGACCACCATCTCGGTGGCGATGCCGGCGTGGTCGGTGCCGACCTGCCACAGGGCGTCGAAGCCGCGCATGCGGTGGTAGCGCACCAGCGCGTCCATCAGGGTCTGCTGGAAGGCGTGGCCCATGTGCAGGGTGCCGGTGACGTTGGGCGGCGGCAGCAGGATGGTGTAGGGGGTGCCGGCGCCCGAGGGCTTGAACGCGCCGCCGGCCTCCCACTGCGCGTACAGGCGCGCCTCGAAGGTCTTCGGTTCGTAGCTGGGAGCGAGCGAGGTCATGGTGGAGCCGGGAATGGGGAGTAGGGAATGGAAACCGGGGTCAGAGTGGAGTTTCTCTACATGATTCGCGCACTGGCATGAAATGAAAGGGGACAGAACTCCACTCTGACCCCGGTTTTTGCTTTGCCGATTTCCGTCTCCCGATTCCCCATTCCCGGCCTCCTCCATCACATGTCGTGCTTGTGCAGTTCGAAGCCCAGTGTCTTGTAGCGGCGCCAGCGCTCGCGCTGCGGTTCGCGCGCGGCCGGATCGGCGGGCACCACTTCAAACACGCGCTCGCAGCGGCCTTCCCAGGCCGCGTCGCGCAGGTTGATGACCATCGGCCACTGCGGGGCTTCCAGCTCCGGCGGCACGATCAGCACCGGCGCGAACTCCTCGTCCTCATCGGCGCCGGCGATCTGGTGCGGCAGATAGGCGTCGGGCTCGAACGACCACAGCAGGTCGTCCAGTTCCTCGGCCTGGTCGGCGTCGCGCGCCAGGATCACCGTCGCCTGCCCGGCCGCGTAGGCGCGCTTGGCCAGTTCGCACACCAGCAGCAGCGGCGCCTCCAGGAAGCGCGGCTTGGCGATCAGGTAGAAGTCGGCGCGCATCAGCAGCCGGGACCCGGGACTCGGGACCCGGGACCCGGGATCCGATAGTGCAGGCAAGATGCGTGAAAGGGGATGCCGAGTGGGTGGATGCACGTCCCGATGCGGGGATCGGCAGTGAGTGGTGACGCGGCCATGGCTGCTGTTTACCGGGTCCCGGGTCCCGAGTCCCGGGTCCCGCTCTGATCCATCAGCCACTGCACCAGCAGCCCCACCGGCCGGCCGGTGGCCATGCCGCGCTTGCCTTCGTCGTTGGCCACGCCGGCGATGTCCAGGTGCGCCCAGCGCTGGCCCTCGGTGAAGCGCGAGAGGAAGCAGCCGGCGGTGATCGCGCCGCCCCAGCGGCCGCCGATGTTGTAGACGTCGGCGAAGGTGGAATCCAGCGCCGCCTGGTACTCGTCCCACAGCGGCAGGCGCCAGGCGCGGTCGTGCACGTTCTCGCCGGCGGCGGTGAGCTCGGCGGCCAGGTCGTCGTGCTTGCTCATCAGGCCGGCGGCGTGGCGGCCCAGGGCGACCAGGCAGGCGCCGGTGAGGGTGGCCACGTCGACCAGCGCGGCCGGCTGGAAGCGCTCGGCGTAGGTCAGCGCGTCGCACAGGATCAGGCGGCCCTCGGCGTCGGTGTTGCCGACCTCGATGGTGCGCCCGGACATGCTGGTGATGACGTCGCTCGGGCGGTAGGCGTTGCCGTCGATAGCGTTCTCCACCGCCGGCACGATCGCCACCAGGTTGAGCGGCAGCTTCAGTTCGACCGCGGCCACGAAGGTGCCCAGCACGGTGGCGCCGCCGCACATGTCGTACTTCATCTCCTCGATGCCGCCCTGGGTCTTGAGGTTGACCCCGCCGGTGTCGAAGGTGATGCCCTTGCCGACCAGCACGTAGGGCCTGGCGTCGCCGCCGCCGTTCCATTTCAGCACCACCAGCCGCGGGCGCTGGGCCGAGCCGCGCGCCACCGCCAGCAGCGAGCCCATGCCGAGCTGCTCCATGGCCTGCTCGTCGAGGATCTCGGCCTGCACGCCCGCGTGCGCGTCGGCGAAGGCCTGCGCCTGCTGGGCGATGTAGGCGGGGTTGCAGATGTTGGGCGGCAGGTTGCCCAGCTCGCGGGTGAACCTGACCCCGGCGGCGATGGCGATGCCCTGCTCGAGCGCGGCCGGGTCGGCGCCGGCGAAGGCCAGGGTCGTCAGCGCGACCGGCTCGGGCTTCTTCTTGCCCAGGGTGGCGCTGTAGCGGTACAGCGCATGGTCGGTGGCGACCACCGCCTGGCGCAACGCCCAGGCCGGGTCGCGGCCGGGCACGGCCAGCGCGCTCAGGGTCAGCAGGGCGCGCGCGGCCGGGGTCTCGCGCAGGGCGCGCACGGCGTCGGCGACCGCCTTCAGGTAGGCGGCGGCGCCGAACTTGCCGGCCTCGCCCAGCCCGACCAGCAGCACCCGCGGCGCGGCGATGCCGGGCAGGGCGTGCAGCACGGCGCTGCGGCCGGCGCGGCCGGACACGTCGCCCTGGCGCACCAGCGCGGCGATCGCGCCGCCGCTGGCGGCGTCCAGCGTCTGCGCGGCCGGGTCCAGGGTGCGGTCGGCGAACACGCCGGCCACCACGCAGTCGACGCCGGCGGCGGCCGGCGCGTCCTGGTTCAGGATGAATTGCAAGGTCATTGAGCAGATTCCGGGTGGTTGCGGCAGCGGCGGCTACAATGGCGGGCCGCCCGCGGCTGCCGGCCTGGGCGCTCGCCCATCCAAGCGCCGGCAGAACCTGCAATTGTAAGGCAACCCCCTTCCGATGCCGAAGCTGGACCGTTACCTGCTGGCCGAATTCACCCAGAGCTTCGTGGCGGCGCTGATCGTGCTGCTGGTGGTCAGCCTGGGCGGAGTGCTGGTCGACGTGCTGGGCGAGGTGGCCGACGGCCGCCTGCCGCCGTCCCTGCTGCTCTCGCAGCTGGGCTTGAGCACCCTGGGCTTCCTGCCGCTGATCCTGTCGATGTCGCTGCTGCTGGGGCTGCTGCTGGCGGTGGCCCGGCTGTACCGCGACGCGGAGATGCCGGTGCTGGCGGCGGCCGGGGTGGGGCCGAAGCGGCTGCTGCGGCCGCTGCTGATGACGGTGCTGCCGGTGGTGGCCTTGATCGGCGTGCTGTCGCTGTGGATCGGGCCGTGGGCGCTGCGCACCAGCGACGCGATGATCGAGCGGGCCAACCGCTCGCTGCTGATCGCCGGGCTGGAGGCCGGGCGCTTCACCGCGCTGGCCAACGGCGGCATCGTCTACGCCGGCGGCCTGTCCAGCGACGGTACCCAGCTGACCCGGGTGTTCATGCAGCGCCGCGAGAACGACCGCCTGGACGTGGCCACCGCGCGCACCGGCGACATGTACTTCGTCGGCGAGCGCTCGCGCTACCTGCGCCTGCACGACGGCTTCCGGGTCGAGGGCCCGCTGCGCGAAGGCAAGGACTTCCGCCTGCTGCGCTACGCCAGCAACGAGATCGCCCTGCCGGACCGCTCCGACAAGCGCGCCGACGACGACCCGGAGATGCTGCCGCTGTCGCAGCTGCTGGGCGACGCCCGTCCCGAGGCCAACGCCCAGCTGCACGCGCGCCTGACCCCGCCGCTGCTGGCGCTGGCGTTCGCCCTGCTGGCCCTGCCGCTGGCGCGCAGCGCGCCGCGGCAGTCGCGCTACGGGCGGGTGCTGCTGGGCTTCATGGCCTACCTGGTGAGCGTGCTGCTGATGTTCAACGGTACCCAGTGGCTGGCGCGCGGCAGCCTGCCGCCTGCCGCCGGCCTGTGGTGGCTGAGCCTGCCGCTGCTGGCGGCGGCGGTGTGGTTCTACCTGCGCGACGGGTCGCTGCGGCGGCGGCGGGTGTCGGCATGAGGCTGGCGTTCCCGCGCCTGCACGACCGCTATGTCGGCCAGGCCGTGCTGGTGACGGTGCTGCTGGTGTGGGCGGTGCTGCTGGGCCTGGACACGCTCAGCGGCCTGTCCGGCGAGCTCCAGGACGTGGGCAAGGCCAGCTACAAGGGCGACTACACCTTCGGCCATGCGGTGGCCTACGTGGCCTATACCGTGCCGCGGCGTGCCTACACGCTGTTCCCGACCGCCGCGGTGATCGGCGCGCTGATGGGCCTGGGCCAGCTGGCGGCCACCTCCGAGCTGACCGCGCTGCGCGCGCTGGGCCTGTCGCGGCGGCGCCTGACCCTGGCGGTGGCGGTGACCCTGGCGTTGCTGACTGCGCTGATGATGGTGAACATGGAGACGGTCGGCGCCTGGGGCCAGCAGCAGGCGGTCAACCTCAAGGCCGCCGCCAAGACCGGCGACGTCGCCCAGGCGCGCTACTCGGGCCTGTGGGCGCGCGAGGGCAACACCTTCCTCAACGCCCAGCACGGCGAGGAGGAGATGGTCCAGGGCCGCCAGGAGTTGCTGCTGGGCGACGTGCGCCTGTACGAACTGGACGAGGATGGCCGCCTGGCCGCGATCGTGCATGCCAAGACCGCCCGCCACGAGCCCGGCGGCTGGGTGCTGGACAACGTGCTGCGCAGCACCTTCACCGACACTTCGGTCGCGCAGACCCGCGCGGCCGAGGAGCACTGGAAGTCGAAACTGGATTCGGCCGCGCTGTCCAGCGGCCTGAGCAATCCGCGCTACATGACCGCCGCCGATCTGTCCAGCAGCATCGGCTACCGCCTGCGCAACGGTCTGGATGCACGCGAATACCAGGAACAGTACTGGGCGCGCTGGTTCTACCCGCTCAACGTGCTGACGCTGTGCCTGGCGGCGATTCCGTTCGCGTTCGGCTCGCTGCGCAGCGGCGGCGCCGGCAAGCGCCTGTTCCTGGGCATCCTGTTCGCGCTGGGCTTCTGGCTGCTGCAGATGCTGTTCGGCCGGCTGGCCTCGACCTTGCGCCTGGACTACCGCATCGCCTACGCACTGGCGCCGATACTCATGCTGAGCGTCTCGGCCTGGCTGTTCAAGCGCCGCAGCCGCTAGCCATGGATGGTAGGAGCGCACGCCGCAGGCGGGCGCGATGAGGCTTTCCCGGAAAGGCCGATCGCGCCCCTGCGGTGCGCTCCTACGCGGTGATGCCGGCCGGAGCGATGGAGGTTCGATCTCAGCGACCGGGCCGGCGCAGCAGGCGCGTGCCGCTGGCGCGGTCGTGCCAGGTCCGGCGGTCGCGGTCGAACCAGGCCCACCAGAAGCCCAGCCCGGCGCACAGCAGCGACAGGCTGCCGACCGCGTAGCGCCGCCAGGCCGCCTTCCAGCCGGGTGGGGCGCCCTGCGCGTCGGTCACCGTCAGCCGCCACGGACGCATGCCCAGGGTCTGGCCGCCGCGCCGCCAGCTGAGCGTGGCGTACAGGCCGGTGACCAGCCAGCAGCACAGCCACAGCAGCCAGGCCAGCGGCGACCACGGCGCGATGTTGCGGTGCAGGTCGTGGTGGCCGAGGAAGGTGTAGCCGACGGTGAACACCGCCGACACCAGCATCCACAGGGCCAGCACCGGCAGCGCGTCGTAGGCCAGCGCCAGCAGGCGCCAGCCGAGCAGCGCGCGCGGGGCGGGCGGAGGCAGGGAAACGGCGTCCATCGTCCCAGCATAGAGCGTGTCGGGCCGCGCGCCGCGATGCGCTGCCGCCGCGCCGGCTATGCTGGCGCCGATGTCCCGCCTGACCCCCGCCGACCGCCGCGAACGGGTGTGCGCGCTGCCGCCGCTGCGCGCCGCCGACCAGGCTTCGATCGAACGCTTCCTCGACCGCGTTTGGGCCGAAGCCGGGCTGGCGCGCGCCAGCCTGTCCAGCTACCGCGCCGACCTGCAGACGCTGGCGCGCTGGCGCGACCGCGAGCACGGCCTGGAACGGGCGCAGCGCGCCGACCTGTTCGACTACCTGCAATGGCGCGCCGGCCTGGGCTATGCACCGCGCAGCAACGTGCGCCTGCTGGCGGCGCTGCGCGCCTACTACATCTGGCTGGTGACCATCGGCGCGCGCGCCGACGACCCGGCCGCGCTGCTGGAGTCGCCGCGCCTGCCGCGCTCGCTGCCCAAGGCGCTGGCCGAATCGCAGGTGGAGGCGCTGCTGGCCGCGCCCGACACCGCCACCCCGACCGGCCTGCGCGACCGCGCCATGCTGGAACTGATGTACGCCTGCGGCCTGCGGGTGAGCGAACTGGTCGGGCTGCCGGCGGCCGCGCTGAACCTGCGCCAGGGCGCGCTGCGGGTGCGCGGCAAGGGCGACAAGGAGCGGCTGGTGCCGCTGGGCGAGGAATCCCAGCACTGGCTGCAGCGCTACCTGCACGAATCGCGGCCGGCGCTGGCCGGCCGGCAGCCGGTGCCGGCGATGGAAGGCGGCGAGCCGCCGCTGTTCATCGACGCCGCGCGCAAGCCGTTGAGCCGGCAGGCGTTCTGGGCGCTGGTCAAGCGCTGCGCCGCCGCCGCCGGCGTCGACCCGGCCAAGGTCAGCCCGCACGGCCTGCGCCACAGCTTCGCCACTCACCTGCTCAACCACGGCGCCGACCTGCGCTCGCTGCAGCTGATGCTCGGCCACAGCTCGCTGTCCACCACCCAGATCTACACCCACGTCGCCCGCGCCCACCTGCAAGCCCTGCACGCCAAGCACCATCCGCGCGGGTGAGCCATGCTTTTTCCTTCTCCCTTTGGGAGGAGGTGGCGCGAAGCGCCGGATATCGAAGCCGCCTCAAGCGGCTGAGGTACGGCGAAGATGGCGATGTCTGAACCATCACGAATGTCCCGAACCCTCACCCCAACCCCTCTCCCAGGGGGAGAGGGGCTTAAACCCCGGCTCGCCCCGGAACGGCGGGATGCAGGTTCCGGCCAAGCCAGGAACATTGCCACTAAGATGCGCGGGCCCATGCCGACCCCGACTTCGTCCGTGCCCAGCGACCGCCCGAGGGATCACCCTCGGCGGGTCAACCTGATCGCTTGGGACAACGGCGTCGGCCTGGGCCGCGACTTGCGCCTGTTGGCGCGCCACCTGGCCGCCGTCGGCGTGCAGGCGCGGATCCTGGCCTACCGCCGCGACAAGCCGGGCAAGTGGCTGGATGCTGCCCGCGCCCGCTTGCGCGGCCTGCTGTGCCGGGTCGGCCTGGCCCCGCGCGCCGACGCCAACCTGCACCTGGAACACATCCGCCCCGAGTACCGCCACCTGGCCCGACGCAACCTGCTGGTGCCCAACCCGGAGTGGTTCGGCCGGCGCAGCGA
Source organism: Pseudoxanthomonas sp. (assembly GCA_047606785.1). Taxonomy (GTDB): domain Bacteria; phylum Pseudomonadota; class Gammaproteobacteria; order Xanthomonadales; family Xanthomonadaceae; genus Pseudoxanthomonas_A. The sequence continues at coordinate 5,218 of JASGEB010000037.1, read as the reverse complement.
GCAGCTGCTGGGCATGATCGACGGGGTGCTGGCCAAGACCCGCCAGGCCGAGCACGCCTTCGCCGCGCTCGGCCGGCCGGTCGCGTTCTGCGGCTTCACCAGCGAGGACCGCCTGGACACCGCGGTGGAGCGCACGCCGACCTTCTTCCACCTGGCCGGGCGCAGCCTGACCAAGGGCACCGCGGTGCTGCTGGAGACCTGGCGGCGGCATCCGGAGTGGCCGCCGCTGACGGTGGTGCAGAGCCCGGACCGCGCCGCCGCCGCCGAGTCCACGGCCAACATCGAGCACCGGGTCGAATACCTCGACGACGTGCAACTGCGCAGCCTGCAGAACCGCCACCTGTTCCACCTCTGCCCGTCCGAGGCCGAGGGCTTCGGCCACCATCTGGTCGAGGCGCTGAGCGTGGGCGCGATCGTGCTGGTCACCGACGGCGCGCCGATGAACGAACTGGTCAGCCCCGAGCGCGGCATCCTCATCCCCTGGGAATCCAGCGCGCCGCTGCGCCGCGGCGTGGGCTACCGGGTCGCCGTCGCCGGCATCGAGCGTGCGGTCGAGCAGGCGCTGGCGCTGGATGCCGGCCGGCGCCAGGCCCTGTCCGCCGCCGCGCGCGCGTTCTACCTGGCCAACGACGCCGCCTTCCCCGCGCGCCTGCGGGCGGCGATCGAGGCTTTGCTGTAATCCGTCTTCCGCTGCCCCCGATCCACGCCATGCCGAACTTCGACTACTCCCGCCTGCGCCGCTTCGATACCTGGCTGCTGTTCGCCACCGCCCTGCTGGTGATCGGCGCCGGCATCGGCCTGCGCGATCCCTGGCCGGCCGACGAGCCGCGCTTCGCCCTCGTCGCCAAGCAGATGGTCGAGAGCGGCAACTGGCTGTTCCCGCATCGCGGCATCGAGCTGTACTCGGACAAGCCGCCGATGCTGATGTGGCTGCAAGGGCTGGCCTACCTGCTCACCGGCAACTGGCGGGTGGCCTTCCTGCTGCCTTCGCTGGTGGCCTCGCTGACCGCGATCTGGTGCGTCAAGGACCTGGGCGCGCGGCTGTGGACGCGCAAGGTCGGGCTGTACGCGGGCTGGGCGCTGTTGTTCGCCTTCCAGTTCACCTACCAGGCCAAGCGCGCGCAGATCGACGCGCTGGTGCTGGGCATGATCACCCTGGCCAACTACGGCCTGCTGCGGCACCTGCTCAAGGGTCCGGACTGGAGGATGTGGACGCTGGGCTGGTTCTTCGCCGGCCTGGGCACGGTCACCAAGGGCGTGGGCTTCCTGGCCCTGCTGAGCATCGTGCCGGCGGCGCTGGCCGCGCTGCGCGGCTGGCCGAACGTGCGCGTGGGCCTGCGTTCGGGGCGGTTCTGGCTGGGGCCGCTGGCGTTCCTGCTGGCGGTGTCGGTGTGGCTGGTGCCGATGGTGTCCACCGTGCTGCTGTCCGGCGATCCGGAGCATCAGGCCTACCTGCAGGACATCCTGTTCCACCAGACCGCCGGCCGCTACGCCAAGTCCTGGGACCACCCGCAGCCGCCGTGGTACTTCCTGGGCGTGCTGTTCATGTGGGTGCCGGCGTTGCTGGCGCTGCCGTGGGCGATCCCGGCCTGGCGCCGGCGGCTGCGCCGGCGCGATGCGCGCTACCTGGTGCCGTTGGCGTGGTGGCTGATCGTGCTGGCGTTCTTCTCGATCCCGCACGGCAAGCGCGACGTCTACATCATGCCGTCGCTGCCGATGTTCTGCCTGGCGCTGGCGCCGCTGTTGCCGGGGATCGTGCGCAAGCGCGTGCCGCGGCTGCTGATGTACGCGCTGGTGCTGGCGCTGGTGGCGGCGACGTTGTACTTCGGCCTGGCCCTGCACGGCGGCGACGGCAGCCTGGCGCGCAAGCTCTACCGCGAGCGCGGGCTGGAAGCCGGCGGCGCGGCGGCGCTGGGCTGGGTGCTGCTGGCGATCGCCAGCTGGGGCGCGGGCAGCCTGCTGTGGTTCCGGCGGCGGCCGCTGGCGGCGCTGCTGTCCACCCTGGCGGGGGTGTGGGTGCTGTTCGGCCTCAGTTATCCGCTGCTCAACGCGTCCAGTTCGGCGCGCGGGGTGATGAGCGCGGTGGCCCGGCGGATCGGCCCGGACGCCGAACTGGGGCTGGTGGCGTGGAAGGAACAGAACCTGCTGATGAGCCAGTCGCGCACCACCAACTTCGGCTTCGTCAAGCCGTGGAACGAGCAGCTGCGCGACGGCCTGGCCTGGCAAGTGCAGGCGCCGGCGAATCGCTGGCTGCTGGTGCAGGAGATCGTGCTGCCTGCTTGCGTGGATCGCGGCATCGCCGAACGCATCGGCAGTTCCAACCGCCGCGGCTGGTGGCTGGTGTCGATGGCCGCGCGGGTGGACTGCCCGGCCGCGCCGGACGTGCCGGCCAACGACAAGGATGCGCAGGACGAAGAATGATCCGTCAGTCGCCGCGCGGCGTGCGCGGCGGGTCGACCACCGGCTGGCCGTGCTGCAGCAGCCACAACATGATCGCCTTCTGGCGCACGTAGTTGGCGCTGACGTAGGACTCCACCAGCCCGGCCCAGCCATCGAGGAAGCCGCCGCGCAGCAGCCATCCCCGCCAGAATCGCCAGGCGGGTGAGACGATCAGCTTGGCCAAGCTGGCGCGCTTGCCGCGGGAGAAGTCGTACTCGGCCATCATCCGTGCGTAGCGTTGCTTCTTCTCCAGCAGTTGCATGAAGGAGCGATAGGGGTGGTGCAGCAAGTCGCCGCGCAGGGTGGCCACCGCGCCGTCCACCGAGACCGCCTCGTGGATCTCGCGGTTGCCGCGCCAGCCACCACGCCGCCGGTCGAACAGCCGCAGCACGTAATCCGGATACGCCGTGCCGTGGCGCAGGAAGCGGCCGTAATACTCGGACAGGCGCGCAAAGCGGTAGCCCGGCGCCCGTGCGAATCCGGCCTTGCGCTCGGCCTGGATAGACGCGCGCAGGGCCGGGTCCACGCGCTCGTCCGCATCCAGGCACAGCACCCAGTCATGCGCGGCCTGGTCGACGGCGAATTGCTTCTGGTTGCGGAAGCCGTCAAACGGTCGCGACAGCACGCGCGCGCCCATGCGCTCGGCCAGGGCCCGGGTGCCATCGGTCGAGCCGGAATCCACCACCACCACCTCGTCGCAGAAAGCCAGCGAGGCCAGGCAGTCGCCCAGGCGGTCAGCCTCGTTGAAGGCGATGATGCAGGCCGACAACTTCGGCAGGGCATTGCCGTGGTCGGCGGAAGGCGGAGGGCGCGTCAGCTCGGACATGTGGCAGCGACGGAGGGCGGGGCCACACAGCCTAACAGCGCCGGTGCAGCGGCCGATGCGATAATCTCGACGCGATTGAATGCCGCCACTGGACCGCCGCGTGCCCCGCCATTACCTGCTCTACGGATCCGAGCGCTACGCGCTGGCCATCCTGCGGCCGATCCAGGCGGCGATCCGCGCGCGCGGTGACGAGGCGGCGTGGTTTTTCGATGGCCCGGGCGCCGAAGACCTGGCGGCCGACGAGACCCTGCTGACCGTGACGCAGGTGCGGGCCTGGAAGCCGTATGCGGTGATCACCTCATCCAACGCGGTGCCGCATTTCTTCCCTGGCGTGAAAGTCGAGACCTTCCATGGCTTCGACGCCGGCAAGCCGCGGCATATCTACATCCGCGGCTTCTTCGACCTGTACTGCACGACCGGGCCGAAGGACACTGCCGCGTTCGACGCGCTGTCGCGCGAGCTGGGCCACTTCGCGGTGAAGGAGACCGGCTTTCCCAAGATCGACCCCTTCATGAGCCAGCTGGGCGATGTGCCCGAGCCTGTGCGCAGCCCGCCGGTGATCCTGTACCACTCCACGTTTTCGCCATCGTGGAGCGCTGCGCCGATCCTGTACGACGAGGTGGCCCGGCTTTCACGCACCGGCGAATTCCGCTGGATCGTCACCTTCCATCCGAAGATGGACCCGGAGATGGTGGCCAGGTACAAGGCGCTGCAGAACGAATACCTGACCTTCGCCGAGAACGACAACATCCTGGACCTGTTCCCGCAGGTGGACATGATGTGCTCGGACACCTCCTCGGCACTCAACGAGTTCCTGCTGACCTACAAGCCGGTGGTGACCTTCAAGAATCGTCGCCCCGGGCCGCAGTTGATCGACATCGACGATCCGGCACAGTTCGAGCCGGCGATCCGGCGCGCGCTGTCGCGGCCGCCGGAATTGATGGCCGCGGTCAAGGCCTTTGCCGACCAGCTGCACCCGTATCGCGACGGGCATTCCAGCGAGCGTGTGCTGGAGGCGATCGATCAGTTCATCGCGCAAGGCGGGCGCAGCCGCAAGCCCAAGCCGATGAACCTGTGGCGCAAGCTCAAGATCCGCCGGCGCATCGGCTATTGGGGGCCGGCCGGCGGCTGACGGGCGACGCCGCGCCAGCCTGGCGCTGGGCCAGCCCTGTGCAAGGGGCGAGATCGATCAGGACAGCGAAGACAGCAGCGCGTCCACGTCCAGCGCATGGCCGGCGCGGGTGGCCTTGGTGCGCAGGTAGGCCTCGTTCTCGGCGGTGATCGCGCCGGTGACCGGCACGCGCTCGGCCACCTCGATGCCGGCCGCGTGCAGGCGCTGGGCCTTGGCCGGATTGTTGGTGAGCAGGCGCACGCGGGCGATGCCCAGGCCGCGCAGCATCGCCACCGCCGCGCCGTAGCGGCGCTCGTCCGGGCCGAAGCCGAGCAGGGCGTCGGCGTCGATGGTGTCCAGGCCGGCGTGCTGGTAGCCGTAGGCGCGCATCTTGGCGGCGATGCCGGTGCCGCGGCCTTCCTGGTCCAGGTACAGCAGCACCCCGCCACCCAGTTCGGCCAGCTTGGCCAGGCCATTGCGCAGCTGGTCGCCGCAGTCGCACTTGAGCGAGCCGAACAGGTCGCCGGTCAGGCAGGCCGAATGCACCCGCACCGGCACCGGCGCGGCCAGATCGAGCTGGCCGACCACGATGGCCACTTGGTCGCGCTGGGCCACGCCGCCGCGGAACACCACGAACTCGGCCGGGCCGTAGTCGCGCAGCGGCACCCGCGTGCGGGTGACCAGCTCGTAGTCGCCGCCGGCGGCATGGCCGGCGTGGGCGATGTCCGCGGCGGCCACCGCCGCGCAGCCGGCGAAGGCGGCGGCCCGGGCCGGGTCGAGGCGGGCGACCAGCAACGCCGGCAGCAGCAGCGCCAGCCGCGCCAGCGCGGCGGCGTCGGCCG
>JASGEB010000036.1:0-12334 GCA_047606785.1 Pseudoxanthomonas sp. | reverse complement strand
CTCGGTCAGACATCCTGTCTGACTCGCCGCCGCAGGCCATCCCTGGCCTGCTTTCCGCATCCCCACCGGGGACTGCGCATCGGCGCGTCATTGCCGCTGTCTGCGGCCGAAGCGGCCAGCCTTCAGTTATCGATGAGCCGTGCCCTGCCGAGGGAAAAGCGGCCCCCGGCGGCAGGGCATGGCGTCTCGCTGAGGCCAGCGCCACAGAGGCGTTCCCTCGATTGGGTGAAGAACCTTTTTTTGCGGCCGCCTCGGCGTTCAGGCCTGGGCCATGCCGCGCGTCCGCTCCTGCTGCCGTTCCGGCGCGGGCGGCGGCTCCCGTTCGCGCAGCTGCGCGGCGCTGTCGTGCGCCGGCGTCAGGCTGGCCAGCGCCACTTCGGTGCGGCTGCGGCGCTGGGCCGGGTCGGTGCGCGTGCCTTCCACCGCGAACACGACCTGGCCGTGGCGCGAAGGCAGCACGCCGTCGATGCGCCACAGTCCGTCGCTGCGGGCCTGTGCGGCGATGCCGGCGGCGGTGTTGAGGAAGCATTCGTCCTCGTACAGGCCCAGCCGCTGCCGGTGCGGCGCCAGCCCGCGCACCGCGTCTTCCAGCAGGCGACTGGCGATGGGGGCGGTGGCCGGTGCGTGCCCGCGCACGTCCAGCCGCGCCCGGTCCTGGGCCTGCATCACCGCGTCGATGCCGTGCAGCTCGAGGCGGTGCGCCAGCATCCTGCCCGGCACCAGCGCTTCGAAGAAGCTCAGTGGGTCCGGATCGGGCAGTGCGATGCGGTGGCCAAGCGCGTCGGGCATGGCGTAGTTGAGCGGGAAACGCTCTTCCTGCAGCCAGGTGAGGATCTCGTTGTCGACCGCGTAGCTGCGCACCAGGCCCGCGTCCGCATAGGCACGGGCCTGGTGCGGATCCAGGCCGGCGCGCTCCAGGGTACCGTCGTGCACGCCGGCGGCGTTGAAGGTGACCGCGGGCGTGTCCGCGGCCAGCGCCGCGGCGGCGGCCAGCCCGCCGCCGAGCGAATGACCGGCGAGCACCAGTTCGTTGCCGAGGGCGGTGCGAGCGGCCTTGGCCAGGGCGATGGCCTGGCGGTACTGGGCGTCGTCGAGGCCCAGACCCTGGGCGAAGTCGTGCTTCCAGTCCTGCAGCTCGTCGCTGCCGGCATAGGCCAGAACCACGTTGCCGCGGGCGTTGCGGTAGAACGACGCGTCGAAGCCGGTCCTGGCGTCGTGCATCAGGGCGGGGTCGATGCCCAGCGCGCGCACGTCCTGCTCGCCCATGCGCGTCCAGCCGCCCGGCAGGGCGGGGGCATCGCCGGCCTGGCCGCGGCGCAGGTCGGCGACCGTGTAGTTGTCCAGCAGCAGCGCGGACAGTTCGCGGTCGATCGGCTGCGGCTGGCGGCCGGCGAAGCGTTCGGCGAAACCCTGGCCATCGCTGGCGCTGCCGGGGTGGGAGGTGAGGTTCATGCGCTGCTCCTTGCGGTTTTCCGCGGCTCATCCGGGCCGGCGGCGGGGCGGCGTGGCCGCCGCGGGGTCATTCCCTGGGGATGCCGTGCGCGGCCAGCCAGGCCTCGACGGCGGCGCGCTCGCGGCGGCTACGGGCATCGAGCAACTGCTCGCGGGTCATGAAGAAGTAGCGCTGGAAGCTGGCGCCCTGGGCATTGACGGCGCGCGGATCGACGCCGGCCCGCAGCAGTTCGAGCAAGGCCCGGCCGTTGTTGGCCAAGGCCGCCTGGTGGAGGAGGGTATTGCCCATGCTGTCGATGCGCTGGAGGTCGGCGCCCGCGGCCATCAGCATCCTCAGCTGCGGCTCGCGATGGGCGAGCACGGCCATGAAGACCGGGGTGCGCCCGCCGCGCGGGCTGACGATGTCCACCGGCGCCTGGTGCTCGATCAGCACTTGCAGGTAGTCGGGCGGTTCGACCTGGGCGGCCATGACCGCCACGCTGTCCCGGTCCGTGCCCGGCAGGGCTGGGTCGGCGCCGGCTTCGAGCAGGGCGGCCAGCGCCCGCGGCTGCTCGCACCAGATGGCCCATTCGAGCAGAGTGGCGCCGTCCCGGCCATGCGCCGACAGGTCGGTCGTTGCGGCCAGGGCGCCGATCCTGACCAGGTCGCCCTGGCGGATGGCCTCGGCCATCGGCGCGACGGCCGGGTCCTGGAAGGGCGAGTGCGATGCTTCCTTCATCGTGGCGGACATGCGGGTCTTCTCCTGTGCCTGCACCGGGCCGGCGACGCATGGCGCCATGAGCAAGCAAGTCGCGAGTGCCGCCAGGGCGGAGACATGCTTGCGCATCGCGGGATTCCTTGTCCGGCTGCATTGCGGTCGCGGCGGCACCTGGTCCCGGTGCCTGGCCCGATACTAGCAAAGCCGGCGCGGGGGATCGCGAGCGCGCCGGCGTGGCCTTCTTCCTTCTGCCCGGGGGCGGCCAGGCTCAGCAGCAGCGGAAGCCCTTGCCGCCGCCGAAGCGCGCTTCCTGGCGCTCGCGGAAGAAGGTCTTGTAGTCCATCGGTTCGCGTTCCGGGTGCTTTTCCAGCATGTGCCGCACGTAGTTGTCGTAGTCGGGGATGCCGCAGCACAGGCGCGCGGTCTGCACCAGGCGCCGCCAGATGCGGCGGTGCGCCTGGTACTGGCTGGCGGGGACCAGGGCCGTGCCCATCACAGGTCCGCCATCTGCGCCGGGGTCAGGGCCACGTAGGCGGTCTCCTTGTCGCTGCGCTGCGGGTTGCGGCGGGCGGTCACGATCGTCTTGACCGAATACACCAGGATCGCCGCGACCACCAACAGGAACAGCGCGGTCAGGGTGGTATTGACGTAGGCGTTGACCACGACCTTGTGCATCTCGGCCATGTCCTTGGCCGGGGCCAGCACGGTGCCGGCGGCGATCGCGTCCTGGTACTTGTGCGCCTGCGCCAGGAAGCCCTGGCCGGGGTTGCCGTCGAAGATCTTGATCAAGCCGGCGCTGCTGGTGCAGGCCAGCAGCCACAGCGCCGGCACCGCGCTGACCCAGGCGTAGCGGTCGCGCTTGAGCTTGAACAGCGCCACGGTGCCGAGTATCAGGGCGATGCCGGCCAGCATCTGGTTGGAGATGCCGAACAGCGGCCACAGGGTCTTGATGCCGCCGAAGGGATCGGTCACGCCGGAGTACAGCAGGTAGCCCCACAGCGCCACGCAGCCGCCGGTGGCGATGATGTTGGCCGCCCAGGATTCGGTCTTCTTCAGCGCCGGCACGAAGTTGCCCAGCAGGTCCTGCAGCATGAAGCGACCGGAGCGGGTGCCGGCGTCGACCGCGGTGAGGATGAACAAGGCCTCGAACAGGATCGCGAAGTGGTACCAGAAGCCCATGCTGTCGCCGGCCGGCAGCAGGTGGTGCAGGATCTGGGCGATGCCCACCGCCAGGGTCGGCGCGCCGCCGGCGCGGTTGAGGATGGTCGATTCGCCGATGTCCTTGGCGGTGGCGGTGAGTACGTCGGGGGTGACCACGAAGCCCCATTCGCTGACCTTGGCGGCAACCGCGGCCACGTCGCCGCCGACGATGGCCGGCGGCGCGTTCATGGCGAAGTACACGCCCGGCTCGATGATCGCTGCGGCGACCAGCGCCATGATCGCGACGAACGATTCCATCAGCATGCCGCCGTAGCCGATGTAGGGCATGTGCGCCTCGTTGGCCAGCAGCTTGGGGGTGGTGCCCGAGGCGATCAGCGCATGGAAGCCTGAGACCGCGCCGCAGGCGATGGTGATGAACAGGAACGGGAACAGCCCGCCGGTCCAGACCGGGCCGTTGCCGGTATGCGCGTACTCGGTCAGTGCCGGCATCTTCAGGTCCGGCATCACGATCAGGATGCCGATCGCCAGGGCGATGATGGTGCCGATCTTGAGGAAGGTGGAGAGGTAGTCGCGCGGGGCCAGCAGCAGCCACACCGGCAGCACCGAGGCGACGAAGCCGTAGCCGATCATCATCCAGGTGATCTGTACCTTGCTGAAGGTCAGCGCCGGGCCCCAGCTCGGGTCGGCGGCGACCTTGCCGCCGAACCAGATCGCGGCCAGCAGCAGGACCAGGCCGACCACCGAGATCTCGCCGATCCTGCCGGGGCGGATGTAGCGCATGTAGACGCCCATCAGGATCGCGATCGGCATCGTCGCGAACACGGTGAAGGTGCCCCACGGGCTTTCCGCCAGGGCATTGACCACCACCATCGCCAGCACGCCGAGGATGATGATCATGATCAGGAAGGCGCCGAACAAGGCGATGGTGCCGGGGATCGGCCCCATTTCCTCGCGTACCAGGTCGCCGAGCGAACGCGCGTCGCGGCGGCTGGAGATGAACAGCACCATGAAGTCCTGCACCGCGCCGGCGAACACCACGCCCAGCACCAGCCACAGCAGGCCGGGCAGGTAGCCCATCTGCGCGGCCAGCACCGGGCCGACCAGCGGGCCGGCGCCGGCGATCGCGGCGAAGTGGTGGCCGAACAGGACATGCTTGTTGGTCGGCACGTAGTCCAGGCCGTCGTTGCGCAGCACCGCCGGGGTGGCGCGGGTGGGGTCGAGCCGCATCACCTTGCTGGCGATGAACAGGCCGTAGTAGCGGTAGGCGACCAGGTACAGGCACACCGCCGCGACCACGATCCACAAGGCGTTGACGGTCTCGCCGCGGCGCAGGGCGACGGTGCCCAGACAGAACGCGCCCAGCAGCGCCAGCAGCGCCCAGCCGACCTTCGAGAATGCTTTCATGCTCGTCCCCTCCAGAAAGGTGGCACAAGGGTCCTCGCCCATCGGCGGGCGGTCAATCGGCAAGCGTCCTGGGGGCCCCCTACTTTGGTCTTATTGATCTGGCCCGCGCGTTGATCTGGCCCGCGCGCGCGTAGGAGCGCACCGCAGGGGCGTGATGGGCTTTCGCGCGAAAGCCCATCGTGCCCCTGCGGTCCGCTCCTACAATCGCAGTCCCCCCGCGTTCGCAGGCTGCTGCCATGCCCTATACCCCGATCACCGGCACCCTCGGCTACGTGCTCTCGCCCGACGGCGAGCAGGTGCTGATGATCCACCGCAACGCGCGCCCCGAGGACGAGCACCTGGGCAAGTACAACGGCCTGGGCGGCAAGCTGGAGGCCGACGAGGACATCGCCGCCGGCATGGTCCGCGAGATCCGCGAGGAGGCCGGCATCGAGTGCACGGCGATGCAGCTGCGCGGCACCATCAGTTGGCCCGGCTTCGGCCGCAACGGCGAGGACTGGCTGGGCTTCGTGTTCCTGATCACCGCCTGGACCGGCACCCCGCTGACCTCCAACCCGGAAGGCACGCTGGAATGGAAGCCGCGCACGCGCCTGCTGGAGCTGCCGATGTGGGAAGGCGACCGCCACTTCCTGCCGCTGGTGTTCGACGGCGACCCGCGCCCGTTCCACGGGGTGATGCCGTACAAGGACGGGCGCATGGTGTCGTGGAGTTACAGCCGGTTCTGACGGCCGGTTCTTGCGCCTGCTTCCTGCTGCTCGTGCCCGGCCAGGTAGGGTCCCGCCCGTCCGTTCCGTAACAGACCTATCGGCCTTCGGGCACGCGGGAGTTGCAGGGGCATGCCATGGTGTCAGCGCGCGCACTACCATCGGATTGCGGCCGGAGCATTCCCGGCCATGGCGAAAAGTGCCTGACATGGACCGATCGGATATGCCACCCATGGATGCCATGAGTACGCAGGCCGCCGTCGGCGGGGACCTGGTCGAGCGGGCGATCCACCGCCACGATGCCGCCCTGCGCGGGTTCCTGCGCTGGAAGATGGGCCTGGCCGAGGACGAGGTGCAGGACGCCGTGCAGGAGACCTACGAGCACCTGCTGCGCTACCGCCGCTCGGAATGGGCGGAACTGCCGCGCGCCCTGGTCATGCGCATCGCCACCAACGTCGTCATCGACCGTGCCCGCCACAGCGCCTCGCGGCAGTTCCAGCAGCACCTGCTGATCGACGATCTGGAACTGGAATCGGCCGAGCCGACGCCCGAGCGGCGGGTACTGGCGCAGCAGGACATCGCGCTGGTGCGCCAGGCCATCCTCGACATGCCGCAGCGCTGCCAGCAGGTGTTCCTGCTCAGCCGGGTCAAGGGCCTGAACTACCAGCAGATCGCCGAGCAGCTGTCGATCTCGGTCAAGGCGGTGGAAAAACACGTTTCGCGCGCCCTGGCCCTGTGCCGGCGGCGGGTGGGGGAGGAGAGGCGATGAACGAGGAAGACAAACCGATCCACCGGCGCCCGTCCGCCGCGGTGGCGCGGCAGGCCGAGCGCTGGCTGGCGCGCCTGCATTCGCCGGCCTGCGGCAGCCAGGAGCGGCGCCGCTTCCAGGACTGGCTGGCCGAACATCCCACGCACTGGCAGGCCTACAACCAGGCCGAGCAGCTGTGGGCCGCCGCCTCGCAGGTGCGCGACCCGCAACTGGACGCCCTGGCCGAGCAGGTGCTGCGGCGTGCGCAGCGGCAACGGCAGGCGCCGCGGCCACGCTGGCGCCTGCTGGGCTGGACCGCCGCCGCGGCGGTCCTGGTGCTGGCCGTGGGCATCGCCGGCAAGACGTGGCTGGCGCGCGAGCCGGCCGCGATCACCTACGCCACCGCCATCGGCGAGATCCGCTCGTTCACCCTGGCCGACGACAGCGTGGTCACCCTCGATACCGACACCGTCCTGCAGGTGCGGATGGGCCGGCAGGCGCGCAGCGTCGCCCTGCAGCGCGGGCAGGCCCAGTTCAAGGTGGCCCATGACCCGCGCCGGCCGTTCACCGTCGCCACCCCGCAGGCGGCGGTCACCGCGATCGGCACGCTGTTCCAGGTGCGCAACGGCGGCCAGGCCACCGAGATCGACCTGCTCGAAGGCCGGGTGCGGGTGACGCCCGGGCCGGCCGCGCAGGCCGCGGCGCCGCAGCCGCAGGAGCTGCGGCCCGGCGAGCGCCTGCTGGCCCGTGCCGATGCGCCCTGGGTGCGTACCCGGGCGGACCTGGCCGCCGCCAACGGCTGGCTGTCCGGGCGGCTGGTGTTCGACGCGCTGCCGCTGCGGCAGGCGGTGGAGGAATTCAACCGCTATTCCCCGCGCAAGCTGCGCATCGCCGACCCCGGCATCGCGGCGATTCCCATCGCCGGCGTGTTCGATGCCGGCGACACCGATTCGATCGTGCTGGCCCTGCAGTACGCCTACCCCTTGCGCGCCGAGGAGCAGGCCGGCGAAGTGGTACTGCGCCACAAATAGGCGTGTCGTCGGCGATATTCGCGCGGACGAGGTAGGGGGAAGCCCGCGTGCTGCGTATCAGAACTCGATGCCGCTCATATCGGAGCGGCCGTTGACACCGATCGGGGATATTGATGCGCACGAAGAATCCGGGGAAGTGGAACGGGATCGCCATGGCCGTGGCGCTGGCGCTGGGCGTGGCCAGCGCCGGGTTCGCGACGCAGGCACAGGCACAGGCGCAGGCCGCCGAAACGCGGGGCTACGACATTCCCGCCGGTACCCTGGGCGATGGCCTGAAGCAGTTCAGCCTGCAGAGCCGCCTGCAGCTGCTGGCGCCGCCGGAACTGACCGCCGGCCTGCACAGCAAGGCCGTGAGGGGAAGCTACACAGCCCAGCAGGCGCTGGAGCAGTTGCTGGCCGGCAGCGGCCTGTCCTGGCAATTCGTCAACGCCAGCACCGTGGTCATCAAGAAGGCCGAGCCGGCATCGGCCAAACCCGCGCCCAAGCCGCAGGCGAAGAAGGACGCCGCCGCGCAGGGCAGCGCCGATGCCGATCCGACCACGCTGGACACGCTGACCATCACCGGCACCCGCATTCGCGGAGGCACCACACCTTCGCCGGTGATCACCATCGGCGCCGCGCAGATCCAGGAGGAAGGCTTCACCGACCTGGGCGAGGTAATCCGCAGCGTGTCGCAGAACTACGGCGGCGGGCAGAATCCCGGCGTCACCACCGGGGCCAGCGGTGGCGGCTTCTACAACCAGAACATCAGCGGTGGCTCGGCGGCCAACCTGCGCGGCCTGGGCCAGGACGCCACCCTGACCCTGCTCAACGGCCGGCGCATGTCCTACGGCGCCTACGACCAGTCGGTCGACATCAGCGCCATCCCGGTCGCGGCGGTGGAGCGGATTGAGATCGTGACCGACGGGGCCTCGGCCATCTACGGCTCCGATGCGGTCGGTGGCGTGGTCAATGTGATCCTCAAGCGCGATTTCGATGGTATCGAGGTCGGCACGCGCCATGGCACCGCCACCGACGGCGGCCTGACCACGCACGAATATATGGCCATCGGCGGCGCCACCTGGTCCACCGGCGGCCTGATCGCGACCTGGGAGAAGGCCTCCGAAGATCCGATCTACGCGGATCAACGCGATTACGCGACGGACATGTACGGCCCCGCCACCCTCTACCAGGGCAGCGATCTGCGCAGCGGGCTGCTCAGTGCCTACCAGTCCATCGGCGAGTCCGTCGAACTGCACCTCGACGCGCTCAGGACCGAGCGCGACAGGTTGAGGGAGTATGGCTATGCGACCGCCTATTACCGGTGGCCGGCGCAGACCACAACGACGCTGGTCTCCCCGGACGCTACGGTGGCGTTGCCGGGCGACTGGACGCTCAATGTCCATGCCGCATTCGGCAAGGACCAGACCCGGTATCGCCTCGTTGGGTGGAGCCGGGCGACCGGGGCGGTGGCCCTGGACAGAACCTTCAGCTACGCCAACAAGAGCCGTTCGTACGAGGTCGACGCCGAGGGCCCGCTGTTCACCGTGCCGGCGGGAGAGGCACGGCTTGCCCTCGGGGCGGGGTATCGCGACAACGATTTCGAGTACCTGTACATCGGCAGTCCCGTCGCCGACGGCGGCGAGAGCAGCCGCTTCGCTTATGCCGAGTTGAACCTGCCAGTGGTGGGGCTGGACCAGCACGTCGCCGGCATCCATCGCCTTGACGTCACCGCGGCAGTCCGTGCGGAGGACTACGACAGCTACGGCCGGGTGACCACGCCCAAGCTCGGGCTGCTCTATTCCCCAAGCGAAGACTTCACCCTGAAGGTCTCGTGGGGAAAGTCGTTCAAGGCCCCGACGCTCTACCAGCGCTATCTCTATCAGTACAGCTACCTCTATCCGGTCACGACGTTCGGTGGCACGGGGTATGCATCCACCGCCACGGCGCTGTACCTCAACGGTGGAAACGAGGACCTGAAGCCGGAGCGGGCCAGGACATGGAGCGTCTCGCTGGCCTGGCACCCCGAGGCACTGCCGGCCCTCGACACCGAGCTGACAGGTTTTTCGATCGATTACACCGACCGCATCGTGCAACCGATCACGGTCACCAGCACGGCGCTCGGCGATACGGCCTACACGGATTTCATCACCCTGTCTCCGACCTCCACGTTGCTGGAGCAGATCCTGGCGGCAACCCAGTTCACCAACTACACCGGCTCGTCCTACGATGCCGCCAACGTCGTGGCGGTCATCGACAACCGGTTCGTCAACGCGGCACGGCAGAAGGTCAAGGGCATCGACCTGTCCGGGAGCTACCGGTTCGACCTGGGGGCGGGTCGGTTGACGCTGCGCGGCTCGGTCAGCTGGCTGGACAGCGAGCGCGCCCTGACCTCGACGTCGAGCTATTCCGAGGTGACCGGCATCTTGTTCTATCCGGCCAAGGTCCAGAGCCGCCTGGGCGCGGTCTGGAGCCAGGGCGGCTTCACCGCTTCGCTGTTCGGCAACTACAAGAGCGGCGTGAAGAACACCACCGATGGCACGAAGGGGGCCTCGTTCACCACTTTCGACACCACCCTGCGCTACGACACCGGCGAGCGCGACAGCCTGTTCGCCGACATGTCGTTCGAGTTCTCGGCGGAGAACCTGTTGAACCGGGATCCGCCGCTGTACGCGGTCACGGCGTTGTACAACGCACCCTATGACTCGACCAACTACTCGGCGATCGGCCGCTACCTGAGCGTCTCGGTTTCCAAGCGCTTCTAGGCGATATCCGAATCACTCGTCGTCCCCGCGAAAGCGGAGACGGCGGCTCCCAAACGGAGTTGTTCGGACCTTCCCTGCTACGGCCCGTCATCCGCAACGATCCTGCGGCATCCGCCGTCTCCTGCGACGAAACGACCCTCCGGCGTGCCTGCCGGGAGGCGTGGAATGCGCATCGACACCAGGACACCCTCCATGTTCGCGAAAGCCCCGATGAAAAAGCTCCTGATGCTGGGAGGGCTGCTGGTGCTTCTCGCCGGCCCGTCGCCTGCGCAAACGGTTTCTCCTCGCCGGCTCCTGGAGGTCGCCGACCTGAGCGGCCTGGCGATTTCGCCGGACGGGAACCGCGTTGCCTTCCGGCTGGAGCAGGCCTCGGTCGTGCGCAATGCGTTCGATGTCTTCTGGTACGTGCAGGCCATGGATGGAAAATCGCCGCCGCGCCGGGTCGCCGACGGTGGCGTGCTGCTGCACGACAGCGCCGGCGTCTCGATCCCGGGCAATGTCGTGTGGTCGCCCGATGGACGCTGGCTCTACTACCGTGCCCTGGTGGATGGCGAGTTGGCGGTCTGGCGCGCGGCCGTGGACGGCGCCGGCGCCGAACCGGTGACGCACGATCCGGCGGACGTTCGGGACTTCTCCCTGAGTCGGGACGGCAAGACCTTGAAGTACAGCGTCGGCGCCACGCGCAACGAGGTCCTCGCGGCGGAACAGGCCGAATACGACCATGGCATCCGCATCGATGAGACCGTGCCGGTCGGACAGGGCGGCCTGTTCCGCTCCGGCAACATCGACGGACGGCTGGAGACGCAGCGGTTCCGCTCGGGTGCCGAGGGATGGGATCGTGCCCAGCTGTTGGCGGAGGTTCCGGACCAGTGGAAGGCGGTCGATCTGCAGAGCGGGAAGACACAGGCGCTGCCGGATGCGCAGCGCCCGCCGCAGCCCCCCGCGGCCAAGGACCTGGCCGCCGGCCTGCCCGAGCCCTGGCAGCTCGCGGTCGAGGCGCAGACCGGGCGCATCGCGCTGCTGACGCGCATCGGCAATGGCGACGGGCTCATGCTCAAACCCGATGTGCAACTGTCGATGCTGCCCAAGGTGGGTGCCACCCAGGCCACGGTGTGCCAGGCCGTGCTGTGCACGGGCAGGGCGATCAGCGCGGTGCAATGGCGGCCGCGCAGCGACGAGGTGCTGTTCACGGTGACCGATCCGCACGAAGGCAAAGCCCAGTCCATCTACCGCTGGAATGTCCGGACAGGCGATGTGCGCCCGGTGGTCCAGTCTTCCGGCATGCTCAATGGCGGCGGCCGCTATCAGCCCGGCGGTTGCGCTGCATCGCCCGACGTCATGGTCTGCGTGTTTGCCGACGCCGACCGCCCTCCGCGCCTGGAACGGATCGACCTGGCCACCGGCGAGCGCCGGGTGCTGTTCGATCCGAATGCCGCCCTGGCGCAGGACCTGGCGGCCAGGACGCCGGCGCGGTTGTTGCGCTGGACGGATGCCAAGGGCCAGGAGTTCACCGGTCAGTTCTTCCCGGCGCGGCGCACGGGCTTGGAACTGCCTCCCCTGTTCGTGAACTATTACAACTGCAGTGGCTTTCTGCGTGGCGGAGTGGGCGACGAATGGCCGTTCGCCTCCCTGGCCGAGCAGGGAATCTCGGCCCTGTGCATCAACCAGGCGCCGTATCGCCTGGATGCCATCGAACGCTACGGGCTGGGCCTGTCGGCGGTCAGGAGCGTCATCGACTTGCTGGCCTCGCAAGGGCTGATCGACCGGACCCGGGTCGGCATGGGCGGCCTGAGCTTCGGCACCGAGGTCACCCTGTGGACGGCGATGACGTCCGACCTGCTCGCCGCCGCCTCGGTCACCTCGGTCGGGATGTCCCGCAACTATTATCTGCTCGGCAGCCTGCGCGGCGAGGTCTACTTCAAGCCGCTGCGGGACTACTGGCAGTTGGGCGCACCGGATGAAACCCCCGAGCGCTGGCGGACGCTTTCTCCGGAAGCCAATCTGGACGCGATCAAGGCGCCGATCCTGATGCAGATGCCGGAGCAGGAATATGTGGTAGCGCTCGACTATGCGGTCCCGCTGATGCGTGATCATCGCGCCGACCTGTACGTCTTCCCCAACGAGCCCCACCAGAAATTCCAGCCCCGGCACAAGCTGGCGGCCTACGAGCGCAACGTGGACTGGTTCCGCTTCTGGCTGCAGGGCTACGAGGATCCGGACCCGGCCAAGCGCGAGCAATACCGACACTGGCGCGAAATGAAGGCGGCCGGCGCCGCGCATACGGATCCCGTCAAGGGCGTGGGCGATGGCTGATCCGGCCCGTATTTCGTAGGAGCGCACCGCAGGGGCACGATGGGGCTTTCCAGGGGAAGCCCCATCGTGCCCCTGCGGTG
>JASGEB010000035.1:0-30252 GCA_047606785.1 Pseudoxanthomonas sp. | reverse complement strand
GCGCGCCGGCGGCGCCTGCCGCCGCTGCTGGCGGCGCTGCTGGCGCTGGCGCTGACCGCCTGTGCCGGTCGCGCCGGCGACGGCCGCCAGGTGGTGAGCTTCTGGGCGATGGGCAAGGAGGCCGAGGTGATCGGCCAGTTCCTGCCGGAATTCGAGCGCGCCCACCCGGGCCTGCGGGTGGACCTGCAGCAGATCCCGATGACCGCCGCGCACGAGAAGCTGCTGACCGCCTTCGCCGGCGACACCCTGCCGGACCTGTGCCAGCTGGGCAATACCTGGATCCCGGAGTTCGCCGCGCTCGGCGCGCTGACCCCGCTGCAGCCGTACGTGGACGCCTCGCGGGTGGTCGATCCGGCCGACTACTTCCCGGGCATCTGGCAGACCAACCTGATCGACGGCCAGCTGGTCGGCGTGCCCTGGTACGTGGACACCCGCCTGCTGTTCTACCGCAAGGACATCCTGCGCCAGGCGGGTGTGCGCCTGCCGATCCGCAACTGGGACGAGTGGCGCACGGCCATGGCCAGGATCAAGGCACACGTCGGCCCGGACCGCTACGCCATCCTGCTGCCGCTCAACGAGTTCGAACAGCAGCTGTCGCTGGCGCTGCAGACCGGCGATCCGCTGCTGCGCGAGCACGACAACCGCGGCAACTTCCGCTCGCCCGGCTTCCGCAGGGTGCTGGCGCTGTACGCGCAGACCTTCGATGAGGGCTGGGCGCCGAAGCTGTCCGAGACGCAGATCTCCAACGTCTGGGACGAGTTCTTCAACGGCTTCTACGCGTTCTACTTCTCCGGACCCTGGAACATCCGCGAGTTCCGCCTGCGCGAGCCGGCGGCGCTGAAGGGCCAGTGGGGGACGATGGCGCTGCCCGGCCCGGACGGCCCGGGCGCGGGCATCGCCGGCGGCGCCAGCCTGGTGATCTTCCGCGGCTCGCGGCACAAGGACGCGGCCTGGCAGCTGGCCGAGTTCCTCTCGCGTCCGGACATCCAGCAGCGCTTCCACGCCGCCATCGGCGACCTGCCGCCGCGGCGCAGCACCTGGCGCACGCCGCAGCTGGAGGGCGATCCACTGGCACGGGCCTTCCGCGACCAGCTCGAACGGGCCAAGCCCACGCCCAAGGTGCTGGAGTGGGAGCGGATCGTGCAGCAGATGCGGCTGGTGACCGAGCAGGTGGTGCGCGGCGGGCTCGCGCAGGGCGCGGCGGTCGAGCAGCTGGACGCGCAGGTCGACGACATCCTGGCCAAGCGCCGCTGGATGTATGCGCGCGACCATGGCGAAGCGACGACAGCGGAGGGTGGACGATGAAGCGCGGCGCACTGGCCGGCTGGGTGTTCGCCGGCCCGGCCCTGGTGGTGATCGGGGTGTTCTTCGGCCTGCCGGTGCTGGCGGCGCTGGCGCTGAGCCTGACCGACTTCGACCTGTACGCGCTGGCCGACCCGCACAACCTGCGCTTCATGGGGCTGGACAACTACATCGACCTGCTGCGCACGCCGATGTTCTGGAAGTCGCTGTGGAACACCAGCTACTTCGTGCTGCTGGGGGTGCCGCTGTCGCTGGCCGCCTCGCTGGGCACGGCGCTGCTGCTCAACGCGCCGGCGGCCCGCTGCAAGGGCCTGTTCCGCACCGCGCTGTTCGCGCCGGTGGTGACCACCCTGGTGGCGGTGGCGGTGATCTGGCGCTACCTGTTCCACACCCGCTACGGGCTGGTGAACTGGGGCCTGGGCCACCTGGGCCTGCATCCGATCGACTGGCTGGGCGATCCGCACTGGGCGATGCCGACCATCGTGCTGTTCGCGGTGTGGAAGAACTTCGGCTACAACATGGTGATCTTCCTGGCCGGCCTGCAAGCCATCCCGCAGGACCTGTACGAGGCCGCGCGCATCGACGGCGCCTCGCGCTGGCGGCAGTTCCTGCACATCACCCTGCCGCAGCTGGGGCCGGTGATGCTGGTGGTCGGCGTGATCACCGTCTCCGGCTACTTCCAGCTGTTCGCCGAGCCCTACGTGATGACCCGCGGCGACCCGTTGCAGAGCACGGTGAGCGTGCTGTACTTCATGTTCGAGGAAGGCTTCAAGTGGTGGAACCTGGGGCGCGCCTCGGCGGTGGCGTTCCTGCTGTTCCTGATCATCCTGGCGGTCACCACCGTGCTGATGCGGATCGGTCGGCGCAGGGAGTTGGTATGAGCCGCGAGATCGGGGCCACGCGCTGGAACGCGGTGCTGGTCAACGCCGCGCTGCTGGCCTGCGCGCTGGTGGCGATCGCGCCGCTGCTGTGGATGCTGTCGGTGTCGTTCATGGCGCGCGGCCAGGCCAGCCATTTCCCGCCGCCGCTGCTGCCCGCGCACGCCACCCTGGACAGCTACCGCGAGCTGTTCGGCCGCACCGGCATGGGCCGCAACTTCGCCAACAGCCTGCTGGTGTCGGTGGCGATCACCCTGGCCTCGCTGCTGCTCAACACCATGGCCGCCTACGCCTTCGCCAAGCTGCATTTCGGCGGGCGCGAGCGCATCTTCCAATTGCTGCTGGCCGCGCTGGTGGTGCCGGCGCAGGTGACCATGCTGCCGCTGTTTTTGCTGATGAAGCAGATGCACCTGGTCAACAGCTATGCCGGGGTGATGATCCCGGGGCTGGCGACGGTGTTCGGCATCTTCCTGGTGCGCCAGTACGCGCGCGGCATCCCCGACGAGATGCTGGAGGCGGCGCGCATCGACGGGGCGGGGGAGCTGCGGATCTTCTTCCGCATCGTCCTGCCGATGCTCAAGCCGGTGCTGGTGACCCTGGCGATCTTCACCTTCATGGGCGCCTGGAACGACTTCATGTGGCCGCTGATCGTGCTCACCGACCAGGACCACTACACCCTGCCGGTGGCGCTGGCCTCGCTCTCGCGCGAGCACGTGATGGACGTGGAACTGATGATGGCCGGCGCGGTGGTGACGGTGCTGCCGGTGCTGCTGCTGTTCCTGGCGCTGCAGCGCTACTACATCCAGGGCCTGCTGCTGGGGAGTGTGAAGGGGTGAGCGGCAGCGCTTGCGCGCCACTGGCGCGCGCTGCCGCGAACGCCCGGCCAAGGATGGCCGGGCCGGGCGATCCGAAGCCGAGGATGCTGCGCCATGGATGGCAGCTCAAAAATGAAGGTGAGGTTGCTTGCGAGGCACGTCGTCCGATTCGTGCAGGAACGTACGGATGGGTGGAGCCGAAGGCGATACCCATCAATCTGTGCGATCGGACACGATGATCCTTGGTCGACGATGGGTATCGCTGCGCTCCACCCATCCTACGCCCCGGGGTGCGATTCCCGTGCAATCCGCACCTTCCCCCAACCTGCGATCATGACCGCCGCCGCCGGCACGCTTCCGACCGAACCATGCGCCCTTCCATGCCGATCACCGCCATCCCCGCCCTGATCCTGCTGGCCATCGCCGCGCCCGCCGCCGCGCAGACCCGCGTGCTGGACGGCTTCGACGATCCGGCCGGGTGGCGGGTGGTGACCTCCAACCAGGTCACCGCCTCGCTGCGCACGGTCGCAGGCGCCGACGGCGGCCAGGCGCTGTGCCTGGACTACGACTTCCACGGCGTGTCCGGCTACGCCGGCATCCGCCGCGAACTGGCCATCGACTACCCGGCCAACTACCGCTTCGATTTCCGGATCAAGGGCCAGTCGCCGGCCAACGATCTGCAGTTCAAGCTGCTGGACGCCTCCGGCGACAACGTGTGGTGGGTGAACCGGCCGCGCTACGACTTCCCGCAGGACTGGACGCCGGTGGCCTGGCGCGCCCGCCATATCGACAAGGCCTGGGGGCCGGACCCCGACAAGACCCTGCGCCACAGCGCCGCGCTGGAGTTCACGATCTACAACAATGCCGGCGGCAAGGGCTCGGTGTGCTTCGACGCGCTGAGCTTCACGCCGCTGCCGCCGCAGGACGATTCGCCGCTGGGCGGGCGGGTCAGCGCCACCATCAGCAACGCCGGCAGCAGCGCCGCACTGGCGGTGGACGGCAAGCTGGCCACCGCCTGGTACGCCGATTTCGCCGCCGCCACCGAGCCGGCCATCACCCTGGACCTGGGCAAGCCGCGCGAGTTCGGCGGGCTCAAGCTGGTGTGGAAGCCGGGCGAGTACGCCTCGGACTACCTGGTGCAGCTGTCGCTGGACGGCAGCGACTGGCACGACGCGCGCAGCGTGGTCGGCGGCGACGGCGGTACCGACTGGATCGCGCTGCCGGAGAGCGAGGTGCGCTATGTGCGGGTGCTGCCCGCGCAGGGGCCGCGCGCCAGCTTCGGCCTGGCCGAGCTGGAACTGCAGCCGCTGTCCTTCGCCGCCACCCCCAACGATTTCGTCAAGTCGATCGCCCTGCAGCAGACCCGCGGCTGGTTCCCGCGCGGGTTCTTCGGCGAGCAGCCGTACTGGACGATCGTGGGCCTGGACGGCGGCCGCCAGCAGGGTTTGATCGGCGAGGACGGCGCGGTGGAAGTGGCGCGCGGCGGCTTCAGCGTCGAGCCGTTCGTGCTGGTCGACGGCCAGTTGGTGACCTGGGCCGACGTCAAGGCCAGCCAGTCGCTGCAGGACGGCTACCTGCCGATTCCGTCGGTGCACTGGCAGCACCCGGCGCTGGCGCTGGACGTGACCGCCTTCGCCGATGGCACCCCGGCCGATTCGGCCCTGCAGCTGCGCTACCTGCTGCGCAATACCAGCGCGCAGGCGCGCGACTACACCCTGGCGCTGGCGCTGCGGCCGTTCCAGGTCAATCCGCCCAGCCAGTTCCTCAACACCGTCGGCGGGGTGTCGCGCATCGACACCCTGGCCATCGACGGCCGCGTGGCCAGCGTCAACGGCCAGCCGCGGGTGTATGCGTTGCAGCAGCCCGACGCGGCCTTCGCCAGCGCCTTCGACAGCGGCATGGACGCGGCGCTGCTGGCCGACGGACGCTGGCCGCCGCAGGCGCACACGGTGGACGAGACCGGGCTGGCCTCGGGCGCCTTCCTGTACACCGTGCACCTAGAGCCGGGCGAGGCGAAGGAAGTCGACCTGCGCGTGCCGATGACCGGCAAGCCGCACTGCCTGGGCCAGGCACAGGGCGCGTGCGCGGCGCAGGCGCGCCAGGACGCGGTGGCCGCCGGCTGGCACGCCAGGCTGGACGCGGTGAAGCTCGAGGTGCCGGCGGAAGGGCAGGCGCTGGTGGACAGCGTGCGCACCGCCACCGCGCACATGCTGGTCTCGCGCATCGGCCCGCGCCTGCAGCCGGGCACGCGCTCCTACGGCCGCAGCTGGATCCGCGACGGCGCGATGATCTCCGAGGGGCTGCTGCGCATGGGCCGGCCGCAAGTGGTGCGCGACTACCTGCAGTGGTACGCGCCGTTCCAGTTCAAGGACGGCAAGGTGCCGTGCTGCGTGGACGACCGCGGCAGCGACCCGGTGCCGGAGAACGACAGCCACGGCGAGCTGATCAACGCGCTGGCCGAGTACTGGCGCTACAGCGGCGACAAGGCCTTCCTGGCGAAGATGTGGCCGCACGTGCAGGCCGCCTTCGACTACATGGAGCAGCTGCGCGCCTCCGAGCGCAGCGAGGCCAACCGAGCCAGCAACCCGGCCTTCTACGGCATGATGCCGGCCTCGATCAGCCACGAGGGCTATTCGGCCAAGCCGATGCATTCGTACTGGGACGACTTCTGGGCGCTGCGCGGCTACAAGGACGCGGCGGAGATCGCCGCCGCGCTGGGACGTACGGCCGAGGCGCAGAAGATGGCCGCCGCGCGCGACCAGTTCCGCGCCGACCTGTACGCCTCGCTGCAGTCGGCGGTGGCCCAGCACGGCCTGGATTACCTGCCGGGCTCGGCCGAGCTGGGCGACTTCGACCCGACCTCGACCACCATCGCGCTGGCGCCGGGCGGCGAGCAGGAACGGCTGTCGCGCAAGCTGCTGCAGGCCACCTTCCTGCGCTACTGGAGCGAGTTCGTGGCGCGCCGCGACGGCCGGCGCGAGTGGAAGGACTACACGCCCTACGAATGGCGCAACGTATCCGCATTCGTGCGCCTGGGCTGGCGCAACCGTGCCTGGCAGGCCAGCCAGTTCTTCTTCGACCACCGCACCCCGCAGGCCTGGAACCAGTGGGCCGAAGTGGTCTCGCACACGCCGCGCAAGCCGTTCTTCCTCGGCGACCTGCCGCATGCCTGGGTGGCCTCGGACTTCGTGCGCGCGGCGCTGGACATGTTCGCCTACGCGCGCGAGGCCGACGACAGCCTGGTGCTGGCCGCCGGCATCCCGGCGCGCTGGCTGGATGGGCAGGGCGTGGCCGTCGCCGGCCTGCGCACCGCGTACGGCCCGCTGGCCTATTCGCTGTACCGCCGGGACGGCGTGCTGACCCTGGAGGTGCCGGCCGGCCCGAAGCTGCCCAAGGGCGGGCTGGTGTTGCCCTGGCCCTGGGGCGACAGGCCGGCGGGCGCGGCCACGATCGACGGCAAGCCGGCGCAGTGGCAGAACGGCGAGCTGCGCATCGTCGCGCTGCCGGCCAAGGTGCAGATCGCTGCGCCGTAGCGCGGGCGATCGACAAGTTCAGTCGCGCACCAGGCCGCCGTCGACCACCAGGTTCTGGCCGGTCACCGCGCGCGACCACGGCGAGGCGAAGAACAGTACCGCGTCGGCGAACTCGGCCGGGGTGGTGACGCTGCGCAGCGGGGTGTTGGCGGCGATGTAGTCGAACACCGCCTCCGGGGTGGCGGCGCTGGCGTCGGTGCTGCGCAGCAGCCCGCCGGAGACCATGTTGACGGTGATCCCGTCGGGACCCAGGTCGCCGGCCAGGGTGCGGGTCAGCGCCAGCAGGGCGGCCTTGGCGGCGGTGTAGTCGTGGTAGGGCACCACCGGGTTCTGGAACAGGTTGGTGCCGACGTTGACGATCCGGCCGAAGCCCAGCTCGCGCATGCCGGGCAGGGCGGCCTGCACGGTGTTGAGCGCGCCGTGCACGCTGCCCTCGAACTGGGCGGCGAAGTCCTGCCAGCCGATCGTGTCCGGGCGCGCGCGGGCGTCGCCGTTGAAGGAGAAGTCGGCCAGCGCGTTGTTGACCACCGTGGTCACCGGCCGGCCGAAGTGCGCCCGCGCCCGTTCGAACATCGCCTGCACCTGCGCGGACTCGGTGACGTCGGCCTGCACGGCCAGCGCGTTGGCGCCCAGCGAGGCGGCCAGGGCTTCGGCCCGCTCGCCGCTGCGCCGCCAGTTGACCAGCACCCGCGCACCCTGGCCGGCGAAGGCGGCGGCGATGGCCGCACCCAGGCCGCGGCCGGCGCCGGTGACCAGGACGAGTTGTTCGGAGATCTGCATGGGAGCGCCGTATCGTGGAAATAGGAAAGAAGTCTAGAGCGTAGGAGCGCCCCATGAGCGCGAGCGGGCATTGCCGGGAAAGCTTCATCGCGCCCATGGGGCGCTCCTACGTGTCCGGCGGGTATCCTTGGCGGATGAACATGCAGACTTCCCTCTCATGACCCAGCCCTTGCGCGTGCTGATCCACGGCGCCGGCGGCCGCATGGGCCAGGCCCTGCTGCGGCTGGCGGCCGAGGACGCTGGATTGCAGGTGGTCGCGGCGGTGGTCAACGCGGCGCCGGCGCAGCGGGTGGTGGACGGGGTGCCGTTCTTCGCCGCGGCCGAACTGGCCGCGGCGCCGGCGTTCGACGTGGCGGTGGACTTCAGCCTGCCGCCGGGCTTCGACGCGGTGCTGGCCCTGTGCGAGCAGCGCGGCGCCGCGCTGGTGTCCGGCACCACCGGGCTGGCGCCGGCGCAGCGCGAGCGCATGGCCGTGGCCGCCGCCCGCATCCCGCTGGTGTGGGCCTCCAACTTCAGCCTCGGGGTGGCGGTGCTGGCCGAACTGGTGGCGCGCGCCGCCGCCGCGCTGCCGGGCTGGGACTGCGACATCGTCGAGTCGCACCACGTGCACAAGCAGGACGCGCCCTCCGGCACCGCGCTGAGCCTGGGCCAGGGCGCGCAGCAGGCCGGCGCGCAGCCGCGCTACGCCAGCCTGCGCGCCGGCGACATCGTCGGCGAGCACCTGGTCCAGTTCACCGGCATCGGCGAGCGCATCGAGCTGGTGCACCGCGCCGGCAACCGCGACATCTTCGCCCGCGGCGCGCTGCACGCCGCGCGCCGGATCGCCGGCCGCGCGGCCGGCGTGTACGCGGTGCGCGACCTGCTCG
Source organism: Pseudoxanthomonas sp. (assembly GCA_047606785.1). Taxonomy (GTDB): domain Bacteria; phylum Pseudomonadota; class Gammaproteobacteria; order Xanthomonadales; family Xanthomonadaceae; genus Pseudoxanthomonas_A. The sequence goes on along the minus strand of JASGEB010000035.1, from coordinate 22,078 downwards.
ACTGAACGTCGTTCCGTTCAGGCTGGGCCTGTCAAGCGCTGGCAGGGGCGGGGCGGCGCCGGTACAATTCCCGCTCGCCTGACACCCACCCGCCCCGGACCGGAGAGATACCGCGTCCGCGGTTTTTTGCAGCCGCGCGCGGGTGGGGCAGGGTTCCTCCTTTCCCAAGGCGACCCGCAGTGACCCATTCCGCAATCCTGGTCCTCGAAGACGGCAGCGTGTTCGAGGGCGACTCCGCAGGCGCGCACGGCCTGTCCGTCGGCGAGGTGGTGTTCAACACCGCCATGACCGGCTACCAGGAGATCGTCACCGATCCTTCCTACGCCCGCCAGTTGGTCACCCTGACCTATCCGCACATCGGCAACACCGGCTGCACCGGCCGGGACGACGAGGCTGCCAAGGTATGGTTGGCCGGCCTGATCGTGCGCGACGTGCCGCGCCGGCCCAGCAACTGGCGCAGCCAGGTCGCGCTGCAGGACTGGCTGGCCGAGCGCGGGGTGGTGGCCATCGCCGGCATTGACACCCGCCGGCTGACCCGCCTGCTGCGCGAGCGCGGCGCCCAGAACGGCGCGCTGATGGCCGGCCCGGACCTGGACGTGGACAAGGCGCTGGAAGCGGCGCGCAAGTTCCCCGGCCTGAAGGGCATGGACCTGGCCAAGGTGGTCAGCACCGACCGGCACTACGCCTGGAGCGAGGGCCAGCTCGACCTGGATGCCGATGCCTTCGTCCACGCCGAGCCGAAGTTCCGGGTGGTCGCCTACGACTATGGGGTGAAGCTCAACATCCTGCGCATACTCGCCGAGCGCGGCTGCCAGGTGACCGTGGTGCCGGCGCAGACCCCGGCCGCCGAGGTGCTGGCGCTGAATCCGGATGGCGTATTCCTGTCCAACGGCCCCGGCGATCCGGAGCCCTGCGACTACGCGATCGCCGCGATCCGCGAGTTCGTCGCCAGGCAAGTGCCGACCTTCGGCATCTGCCTGGGCCATCAGCTGCTGGCGCTGGCCGCAGGGGCGCGCACGCTGAAGATGGGCCATGGCCACCATGGTGCCAACCACCCCGTGCAGGACCTGGACAGCGGCAAGGTGCTGATCACCTCGCAGAACCACGGCTTCGCGGTGGACGAATCGACCCTGCCGGCCAACGTGCGGGTGACCCATCGCTCGCTGTTCGACGGAACGAATCAAGGAATCGAATTGACCGACGCGCCGGCGTTCTCGTTCCAGGGCCACCCGGAAGCCTCGCCGGGGCCGCACGATGTCTCGCCACTCTTCGATCGCTTCGTTGCGCTGATGGAGCTTGCGGAACGGGACCCGGGACCCGGGACTCGGGACCCGGGAAAGGCGGCGTGATGACGATCTCCCATTTCCGAGAACTCGAGGTCTGGCAACTGTCGATGGAGCTTGCGCAAAGCGTTTATTCGCTTGCGGCGTCCATGCCGCGCGAGGAGCGTTACGGCCTGACGGTGCAGCTCCAACGTTCCGCCGTGTCGATTCCTTCCAACATCGCCGAAGGCAACGCACGAGGGACCACCCGGGACTACGCTCGATTCATTGCGATCGCGGCAGGTTCCTGCGCGGAATTACAGACACAGTTGTTGTTGTCCGAGCGCCTTGGTCTGGGCGAACAGCAGGATCTGACGACTGCGCTCCAGCTTTGCGAGCGCGTCAGTCAAATGCTTTCCAGATTGCAGCAATCGTTACAGCGTCGGCTTGAATCCGGGTCCCGGGTCCCGGGTCCCGGGTCCCGCATTTCCGAGAACGTTGGGGATTACTGAAATGCCACGTCGCACCGACATCCAAACCATCCTCATCATCGGCGCCGGCCCGATCGTGATCGGCCAGGCCTGCGAGTTCGACTACTCCGGCGCGCAGGCCTGCAAGGCGCTGCGCGAGGAGGGCTATCGCGTGGTGCTGGTCAACTCCAACCCGGCCACGATCATGACCGACCCGGAGATGGCCGACGCGGTCTACATCGAGCCGATCAACTGGCAGACGGTCGAGAAGATCATCGCCAAGGAGAAGCCGGACGCGCTGCTGCCGACCATGGGCGGGCAGACCGCGCTGAACTGCGCGCTCGACCTGGCCGACCACGGCGTGCTGGAGAAGTACGGCGTCGAACTGATCGGCGCCAAGCGCGAGGCGATCCGCATGGCCGAGGATCGCGAACTGTTCCGGGTGGCGATGGGCGAGATCGGCCTGGAATGCCCCAAGGCCGAGGTCGCCCGGACCTTCGAGCAGGCCGTGGAGATCCAGGCCAGGGTCGGCTACCCGACCATCATCCGCCCGTCCTTCACCCTCGGCGGCAGCGGCGGCGGCATCGCCTACAACCGCGAGGAGTTCGAGGACATCGTCAAGCGCGGCCTGGATCTGTCGCCGGTGCACGAGGTGCTGGTCGAGGAATCGGTGCTGGGCTGGAAGGAATTCGAGATGGAGGTGGTCCGCGACACCGCGGACAACTGCATCATCGTCTGCTCGATCGAGAACCTGGACCCGATGGGCGTGCACACCGGCGACTCGATCACGGTGGCGCCGGCGCAGACCCTGACCGACAAGGAATACCAGCGCCTGCGCGACGCCTCGATCGCGGTACTGCGCAAGATCGGCGTGGACACCGGCGGCTCCAACGTGCAGTTCGGCATCAGCCCGACCACCGGCCGGGTGGTGGTGATCGAGATGAACCCGCGGGTGTCGCGCTCCTCGGCGCTGGCCTCCAAGGCCACCGGCTTCCCGATTGCCAAGGTCGCCGCCAAGCTGGCGGTGGGCTACACCCTGGACGAGCTGAAGAACGAGATCACCGGCGGCCTGACCCCGGCCTCGTTCGAGCCCTCGATCGACTACGTGGTCACCAAGATCCCGCGCTTCGCCTTCGAGAAGTTCCCGCAGGCCGATGCGCGCCTGACCACCCAGATGAAGTCGGTCGGCGAGGTGATGGCGATGGGTCGCAGCTTCGCCGAGTCGGTGCAGAAGGCGCTGCGCGGGCTGGAGACCGGCAAGGTCGGCTTCGACCCGACCGGGCTGGACCTGGACAACGAGGACGACCTGGCCACGCTCCGGCGCGAACTGAAGGCGCCGGGCCCGGAGCGGCTGTTCTACGTCGCCGACGCCTTCCGCGCCGGCCTGAGCGTGGAAGAGGTTTACGCGCTGTCCTTCATCGATCCGTGGTTCCTCGACCAGATCGAGGACATCGTCGTCGCCGAGCGGCAGTTGCAGGCCGACGGCATCGACGGCCTCGACGCGGCGCGCCTGCGCAGGCTCAAGCGCGCCGGCTTCTCCGACGCGCGCCTGGCCCAGCTGGCCGGCACCAACGAAGCGGCGATCCGCGCGCTGCGCCGCGCCCACAAGGTGCGCCCGGTGTACAAGCGGGTCGATTCCTGCGCGGCCGAGTTCGCCACCTCCACCGCCTACCTGTACTCGACCTACGAGGACGAGTGCGAGGCCGCACCGAGCGGGTGCGACAAGATCATGATCCTCGGCGGCGGCCCCAACCGCATCGGCCAGGGCATCGAGTTCGACTACTGCTGCGTGCACGCCGCGCTGGCGCTGCGCGAGGACGGGTTCGAGACCATCATGGTCAACTGCAACCCGGAGACCGTCTCCACCGACTACGACACCTCCGACCGCTTGTACTTCGAGCCGCTCACGCTGGAGGACGTGCTGGAGATCGTCGAGCTGGAGCAGCCCAGGGGCGTGATCGTGCAGTACGGCGGGCAGACGCCGCTGAAGCTGGCCAAGGCGCTTGAAGCCAACGGCGTGCCGGTGATCGGCACCTCGCCCGATTCGATCGACCTGGCCGAGGACCGCGAGCGCTTCCAGCAGCTGGTCGAGCAGCTCGGCCTGAAGCAGCCGCCCAACCGCACCGCGCGCACCGCCGAGGAGGCGCTGGCGCTGGCGCGCGAGATCGGCTATCCGCTGGTGGTGCGGCCTAGCTACGTACTGGGCGGGCGGGCGATGGAGATCGTCTACGGCGAATCCGACCTGGCCCGCTACGTGCGCGACGCGGTCAAGGTGTCCAACGACTCGCCGGTGCTGCTGGACCGCTTCCTCGACAACGCGGTCGAGGTCGACGTCGACATCATCGCCGACCAGGACGGTCAGGTACTGATCGGCGGGGTGATGGAGCACATCGAGGAGGCCGGCGTGCACTCGGGCGATTCCTCGTGCTCGCTGCCGCCGTACTCGCTGTCGGCGTCAACCCAGGACGAGCTGCGCCGGCAGGTGGTCGAGCTGGCCAAGGCGCTGAACGTGGTCGGCCTGATGAACACCCAGTTCGCCATCCAGACCGGCGAGGACGGGCAGGACATCGTCTACCTGCTGGAAGTGAACCCGCGCGCCTCGCGCACGGTGCCGTTCGTGTCCAAGGCCACCGGCGTGGCGCTGGCCAAGATCGCCGCACGCTGCATGGCCGGCAGGAGCCTGGCCGCGCAGGGCGCCACCCGCGAAGTGGTGCCGGACTACTACTCGGTGAAGGAGGCGATCTTCCCGTTCGCCAAGTTCCAGGGCGTCGACCCGATCCTCGGCCCGGAGATGCGCTCCACCGGCGAGGTGATGGGCGTGGGCCGCAGTTTCAGCGCCGCCTTCGCCCGCGCCCAGGAAGCCGGCGGCATCCGCGCGCCGCAACCGGGCAAGGCCTTCGTATCGGTGCGCGATCCCGACAAGCAGCGGGTGCTGCCGGTGGCGCGGGCGCTGGTCGAGCGCGGCTTCGGCCTGGTCGCCACCCGCGGCACCGGCGCCTGGCTGCAGCAGCACGGCATCGCCTGCGAGGTGGTCAACAAGGTCGCCGAGGGCCGTCCGCACATCGTCGACCTGATCAAGAACGGCGAGATCGTGTATATCGTCAATACCACCGAGGGACGCCGGGCGATCTCCGACTCCTTCTCCATCCGCCGCGAGGCCCTGCAGCAGCGGGTGACCTATTCGACCACCGTCGCCGGCGCGCGCGCGCTGGTGCATTCGCTGGAGTTCCGCGGCACCGGCCCGGTATGGGCGCTGCAGGAACTGCACAAGGAGCTGGAACAGGCATGAGAACCCCGATCACCGCCAAGGGCGCCCAGCGCCTGCGCGAGGAACTGGAGCAGCTGAAGTCGGTCAAGCGGCCGGAGATCATCGCCGCCATCGCCGAGGCGCGCGCGCACGGCGACCTCAAGGAGAACGCCGAGTACCACGCCGCGCGCGAGCAGCAGGGCTTCATCGAGGGCCGCATCAAGCAGCTCGAGGCCGAGCTGTCCAATGCCGAAGTGATCGACGTCACTCGCCTGGACGTGGGCTCGAAGGTGGTGTTCGGCGCCACCGTGACCCTGGCCGACGCCGACAGCGGCGAAGAGAAGACCTACCAGATCGTCGGCGACCTGGAGGCCGACATCAAGCAGGGCCTGATCGCGATCTCCTCGCCGCTGGCGCGCGCTCTGATCGGCAAGAACGAGGGCGACAGCGTCGCCATCGCCGCGCCGGCCGGGCAGCGCGAGTACGAGATCGTGGCGGTCGCCTACCAGGCCTGAGCGCCGGCATGGCCGCGGCCACGCTGCTGCTGCCGGCGCGCGCGCGCCTGGCCGGCACGCTCGATCCGGCCGCCGGTAGGCTGCTGGCCCGCGCCGACCGCAGCACCGGCGATGCCGGCGAAGCGGCGCAGCTGCGCCGCCACTTCCAGCTGGTCCCGGACCACTGGCCGGTGGCCGCGCTGACCCGCCAGCTCGACGCCGGCGACGCCGCAGGCTTGCGCTGGCTGCGCGCCGACCCGGCCTACATGGCGCCGGACATGAACGGCGCGCGCATGCTCGCCCACGGCCCCGGCCTGCAGCTGGACGCGCGCGACTGCGCCGAACTGCTGCCGCTGCTCAAGCCGCTGTTCGGCGATGCCGGCTTCCCGATCGACGCGCCGACTCCTTCGCGCTGGTACCTGCGGCTGCCGCGCGAGGCGCGGTTGCCGGCGTTCACGCCGGTGGCCGAGGTGCTCGGCGACGACCTGTTCGAGCACCTGCCCCAGGGCGAGGCCGGCCGCCGCTGGCGCGCGCTGTTCAACGAGGCGCAGGTGCTGCTGCACCAGCATCCGTGGAACGCCCAGCGCATGATCGACGGCAAGCCGGCGCTCAACGCCCTGTGGTTCTGGGGCGAAGGCGTGCTGCCGGACTTCGTGCGCACGCCGTTCAAGCAGGTCAAGAGCAACGAACCGCTGCTGCGCGCTCTGGCGAAGATGGCCGGCGTGGCGACGGACGCAGCCGGCGACGACGTCGATGCGCTGGTCGACCTGCGCCACCTGCGTTCGCTGGAAACCCTGGGCCGCGACGCTCTGCAGCCGCTGTGCGATGAAATCGCCGCCGGCCGCCTGCAGGCCTTGCATCTGGATTTCGAGGATGGCGCGCGTTTCGCATTGGAACGCCGCCAGCGCTGGCGTTTCTGGCGGCGGCCCCTGGCCAGCCTGGCCAGCCAGGCATGAGCCCGAGCCAGCGCATCGTCCGCCGCGAAACCGCCCAGGCCGGTTCGTGGCCGGCGCAAATCCCGCCGCTGCTGCAGCGCCTCTATGCCGCGCGTGGCGCCCTGGCCATCGAACAGGCGCAACCGAAGCTGGCTTCGCTGTTGCCGCCGGATAGCCTGGGTGGCCTGGACGCCGCGACCGCGCTGCTCGAACGCGCCATCGCCGACGCCGCGCACATCGTCGTGGTCGGCGATTTCGACTGCGACGGCGCCACCGCCGCCGCGCTGGCGGTGCGCGGCCTGCGCCTGCTCGGCGCCAGGCACGTCACCGCGACCGTGCCCAATCGCATGGTCCACGGCTACGGCCTGTCGCCGCTGCTGGTGGAAGAACTGGCCGCGCTGCAGCCGGATCTGCTGCTGACCGTCGATCACGGCATCGCCTGCCATGCCGGCGTCGCCGCGGCCAAGGCGCGCGGTTGGCAGATCGTCGTCACCGACCACCATTTGCCCGGCGACACCCTGCCGCCGGCCGATGCCATCGTCAATCCGAACCTGCGCGGCGACGCCTTCCCCAGCAAGATGCTGGCCGGGGTCGGCGTGATGTTCTACGTGCTGCTGGCGCTGCGGCGAAAGCTTTATGGCGATCATCCCGATCGCCAGGATCAAAAAGCGGCCATCCATGGCCGCACTTCTCAACAGAAGCGCCCGGATCTGACTTCGCTCCTGGACCTGGTCGCGGTCGGCACCATCGCCGACCTGGTGCCGCTGGACGCCAATAACCGCGCGTTGTCCGCCGCCGGCCTGCGCCGCCTGCGCGCCGGCCGCGGCTGCGCCGGTTTGCAGGCCCTGATCGAAGTGTCCGGCCGCGACGCACGCAGGCTGACCGCCGCCGACATCGGTTTCGCCATCGCCCCGCGCCTGAACGCCGCCGGCCGCCTGGAGGACATGGCCCTGGGCATCGAATGCCTGCTCTGCGACGACCCGCGGCGCGCGCGCGAACTGGCCGACATCCTGCACGGCATCAACGCCGAACGCCGCGGCGTGCAGCAGGTGATGACCGACGAAGCCGAAGCCTTCGTCGCCCGCATCGACGGCGGCGCGACCCCGATCGCCGCCTGCCTGTTCGATCCGGAATGGCATCCCGGCGTGATCGGCCTGGTCGCTTCGAAGATCAAGGACAGGCTGCATCGGCCCACGCTGGCCTTCGCGCCGTCGGAACCGGGCAGCGCCACTTTGCGTGGCTCGGCGCGTTCGATCGCCGGCTTCCACATCCGCGATGCATTGGCGGCGGTCGATGCCGCGCATCCGGGCCTGATCGAAAAATTCGGCGGCCACGCGATGGCGGCGGGTTTGTCGCTGCACGAAGACAACCTGTCCGCATTCCGCGACGCCTTCACCGCCCACGCCGCCGCCACGCTCGGCCCCGAGCACTTGCAGGCCCAGCTCGCCAGCGACGGCGAACTGCTGCCGCAGGAATTCGACCGCTTTCATGCCGAAGCCATCCGCGACGGCGGCCCGTGGGGGCAGGGCTTCCCGGAGCCGCTGTTCGACGGCGAATTCGAGGTGCTGGATTGGCGGGCGGTCGGCGAACGCCACCTCAAGTTGGTGCTGCGCCATCCGGACCGGCGCGAACCGCTCAACGCCATCCACTTCGGCGGTTGGACCGACACCGCGCCGGAGCCACGCATTCGATTGGCCTATCGCCTGGCCCCGGACGACTATCGCGGCGGGCAGGCGATCCAGTTGATCGTCGAGTACCGGGAATCCGCACTCCCGTAGTCGCGTACCGGGATGCGGCCGCCGGCGAAGCTCAGCCGAACTCCGGCCTGGCGCCCCAGATCCGCGGCCACTCGGGCGGGATGTCGCGGCAGACGAAGATCTCGTAGCCGGACGCCGATTCCTCGTTGTCTACGCCCAGGTGGTTGTGGAAGCGGCCGTACGAGGTGCACTTGGCGACCGAGCCGCGCTGGTCCTCGGCGCTGTGGCCCAGCTCGATGACCAGCGACGGCGGCGGGTGGCCGTAGCCGCGGTACCAGTAGCTGTTGGTCCGGCTGATCACCGGCGGCAGTCCCAGCCCGGGCCCATACAAGTCGAGCGCACCGGCCTCGCCGTAGTTGTTGGTGAGTATCGCCGCATGGGCGCGTTCGTTTTCCGGCAGGGAGCGGTAGATCGCCGCGACCCGCTGCGCCAGTTCCTGCCAGCCGATTTGTTCGGCGAAGGTGTCGTGGAGCCGGTGCGAGAAGCGCCAGGCCCACGAGTTCACCGGCGCGATCGGCAGCCTGACCAGCGCCTCCAGCGCCAGGCCGAGCGCCAGCAGCAATCCCACCGCGCCGCGCAATGCCTGCGCACGACGCGCGGAAAGGTGCGCGAGCCACCATTCCACCGCCACGCAGCCCGCCGCCAGCAGCATCGGATAGCCCGGCGCCATGTAGTAGCCGCGTCCGCGAGACAACGCGAACAACGCCAGCGGCACCAGGTACATCCACGCCAGCACCCGGTAGGGACGCATGTCGCGGGCGAACACGACGAAGCCCAGGCCGGCAAGCCAGATCGGCAGGGTCAGGACGCACGCGTTGGCATACAGTTGCTCCGGGAAGAACATCGCCGTGCGGCCCCAGCGGATGTCACGCGCGTGGATGTGCGCGACGAAGTCGAGGTAGACGAAATCGTGGCGGAACTGCCACACCAGGTTCGGCAGGAACAGCATGAACGCGATGCCCACGCCCAGCCATGGCCATGGCGTGCGCAGATGCCGCCGCAGCGGGCTCGCCAGCACCCCGGCCGCCAGGCCGACGGCCCAGTACACGATGGTGTAGCGCGTCATCAGGCCGAGCCCGAAGACGACGCCGAGCAGCAGCCAGGTGCGCGGGTCGGCGCCGTTGGCCAGGCGCAGGACCAGCCAGGCCGCGGCGACGGCCCACAGCAGGTCCGGGCCGCTGTACATCAGCGTGCTGCTCATCACCAGCCCGAACGGCATGCACGCCGTCGCCACCGCCGCGCCGACCTGGGCGAAGCGGCGCCCGCCCAGTTCCCGCGCGATCAGCCCGGCCAGGACCATCGCCGCGCACTGGGCGAGCGCGGCGAACACCCGGAAGCTCGCCAGCGAGGTGCCGAACAGCACCAGTTCGATGCGGCCCAGCAACGGCACCAGCGGCGGATAGGGCACGTAGCCCCAGTCCAGGTGGCGCGCGTCGTCGAGCACCTGCAGCTCGTCGCGATGGAATCCGTAGCGGCCGTTGAGCCACAGGTGCAGGGCGAAGCGCGTCAGGGCGAGGACCAGCAGGATCGCGATCTCGCTGCGCGGCCTGGGCTGGTCGGGCATGGCGTTTCCCTTGTCGTCGTAGGTGTGCGCCAGCGCCGTTGCGGTTGGCGGGCGTCCCTTCGCGTGATGGCGTTGCATGAAGATGATCCGCGGCGAGGCTGGCGGCCAGCTTTCTCCGCCCGGACCGCACTGGCCAGGGCGAAGTGACCATGCGCGGGGCGTCCGGGACGAACCGCGGGTCCGTCGGGACGGACCGGGGCGGACCGCCACGTAGAATCGCGGCGATGAATTCGCCCGTCCCCACCGCCTACGAACGCTTCCTGCCGTGGAAGCGCGGGTTCGAGATCGGCTTCTGGGTCGCGAACATGCTGCTCAACGCCACCTTCAACAGCATCACCACGATCATGGACATCCACAAGGCCGGCCTGCATTTCGCCGACTGGGAACCGGCGGTCTGGGAGTGGTCGAGCAACCTGCTGTGGATCGCCCTGGTCTGGCCGCTGGTCTGGTTCACTCGCCGCTTCCCGCTGCATTGGGATACGTGGCGCAGGCATTTGCCCTGGCATCTGCTGGCCAGCGTGGTTTTTTCGCTGGTGCACGTCACCGGCATGGTCGGCCTGCGCGTGCTGGCCTATCGCTGGATGGGCGGCCACTACGACTTCGGCAGCTGGCCCAAGGGGCTGTTCTACGAATACCTCAAGGACGTGCGCACCTTTTTCTGGTGGGTGGCGTTGATCGAGCTGTACCGCCTGGCCGTGCGCCGCCTGCAGGGCGAGGCCCGCCTGCTCGACGTGCCGGACGAAGGGCCGCCGGTCGAGCCGGTCGATCGCCCGGAACGCTTCTTGGTGCGCAAGCTGGGCCGCGAGTTCCTGGTCGCCGCCGGCGACATCGAGTGGCTGCAGGCGGCCGGCAACTACGTCAACCTGCGCGTGCGCGGCCACGACTACCCCTTGCGCAGCACCATCGCCGGCATCGAGTCCAAGCTCGACCCGGTCCGTTTCGTGCGCATCCACCGCAGCTACATCGTCAACCTCGACCAAGTCGCCTCGATCGAGCCGCTGGACACCGGCGATGCGCGCGTGCACCTGCGCGACGGCGGCGCGCTGCCGGCCAGCCGCACCTACCGCAACGCGCTGCGGGCGAGCGCGGCGGCGGACTGAGCGGCGGGTGCAAGGCCGGCCCGCCCGGCCTGCTAAAATGCGCGGCTCACTCCGCACCCGCCGCCCGCCCCATGATCGAGCTCAACCCCATCCGCCAGAACATCACCGACCTGCAGGGCCGGCTGGCCTCGCTACGGGGGTATCTTTGACTACGCTTCCAAGCGCGAGCGGCTGGAAGAAGTAGAGCGCGAGCTGGAGAATCCGGAGGTCTGGAACGACCCCGAGCGCGCCCAGGCCCTGGGCCGCGAGCGCGCCGCGCTGGACAAGGTGGTCAACGGCATCCGCGAGTTGGACGAGGGCCTGGCCGGCGCCGGCGAGCTGCTGGACCTGGCCGAGGCCGAGGCCGACGAGGAGACCGCGCTGGCCGTGCAGAGCGACGTGGCGCGCTGCCAGCGCGGCGTCGAGCAGCTGGAATTCCGGCGCATGTTCTCCGGCGAGATGGATTCGGCCAACGCCTTCGTCGACATCCAGGCCGGCGCCGGCGGCACCGAGGCGCAGGACTGGGCCGAGATGCTGCTGCGCATGTACCTGCGCTGGGCCGAGTCGCGCGGTTGGAAGGTCGAGCTGATGGAGGCCAGCGCCGGCGAAGTGGCCGGCATCAAGTCGGCCACCTTCCGGGTCGAGGGCGACCACGCCTACGGCTGGTTGAAGACCGAGATCGGCGTGCACCGGCTGGTGCGCAAGAGCCCGTTCGATTCGGACAACCGCCGCCACACCAGCTTCACCAGCGTGTTCGTCTCGCCCGAGGTGGACGACGACATCGACATCGAGATCAACCCGGCCGACCTGAAAACCGACGTGTACCGCTCCTCCGGCGCCGGCGGCCAGCACGTCAACAAGACCGAGTCGGCGGTGCGCATCACCCACGTGCCGTCCGGGGTGGTGGTGGCTTGCCAGACCGAGCGCAGCCAGCACGCCAACCGCGACCGCGCGATGAAGATGCTCAAGGCCAAGCTCTACGAGATCGAGATCCAGAAGCGCAACGCCGAGAAGAACGCGCTGGAGGCGACCAAGTCCGACATCGGCTGGGGCAGCCAGATCCGCAACTACGTGCTCGACCAGTCGCGGATCAAGGACCTGCGCACCGGCATCGAGCGCAGCGACACCCAGAAGGTGCTCGACGGCGACCTGGACGAGTTCCTCCAAGCCAGCCTCAAGGCCGGCCTGGACGCCGGCGCCAAGCGCATCGACGCATAATCCCTCGTAGGAGCGCACCGCAGGGGCGCGATCGAGCTTTCGCCGGAAGCTTCGTCGCGGCTGACGCCGCTCCTGCAGGAACAACGACCGAAACCACGACGCCATGACCGACCACACCGCCACGCTCCCCGCCGACGAGAACGGCCTGATCGCCGAGCGCCGCGTGAAACTGACGGCGCTGCGCGGACAGGGCATCGCCTATCCGAACGACTTCCGGCGCGAGCACTACGCCGGCGACCTGCAGGCCGAATTCGCCGATGGCGAGAAATGGAGCGCCGAGGCGCTGGAGGCGACCGGCAGGCAGGTCAAGCTGGCCGGCCGGCTGCTGGCCAAGCGGGTGATGGGCAAGGCCAGCTTCGCCCAGATCCAGGACGAGTCCGGGCGCATCCAGCTGTTCCTGCAGGCCAACGTCCTGGACACGGCCTACGAGGCGTTCAAGGGCTGGGACGTGGGCGACATCGTCGCGGTCGAGGGCGGGCTGACCCGCACCCGCACCGGCGAGCTGTCGGTCAAGGCGACCTCGCTGCGGCTGCTGACCAAGTCGCTGCGGCCGCTGCCGGACAAGTGGCACGGCCTGAGCGACGTCGAGCAGCGCTATCGCCAGCGCTACGTCGACCTGATCGTCACCCCGGAAGCCCGCGAGGTGTTCATCAAGCGCTCGAAGATCATCCGCGCGATCCGCGCGTGGCTGGACGCGCGCCGCTTCCTGGAAGTGGAGACGCCGATGATGCACTACATCCCCGGCGGCGCCACCGCCCGGCCGTTCGTCACCCACCACAACGCGCTGGACCTGCAGCTGTACCTGCGGGTGGCGCCGGAGCTGTACCTCAAGCGGCTGGTGGTCGGCGGCCTGGAGCGGGTCTACGAGATCAACCGCAACTTCCGCAACGAGGGCGTCTCGACCCGCCACAACCCCGAGTTCACCATGCTCGAACTGTACGAGGCCTACGCCACGTACCACGAGGTGATGGACCTGACCGAGAACGTGATCCGCGATACCGCGCAGAGCGTGCTCGGCACCGCCGAGGTGGAATGGGACGGCGCCCGGATCGACCTGGGGCCGAGGTTCCGGCGCTGGCGCATGGACGAGGCGGTCAGGCACCACAACCCGGAGATCTCGGTCGCCGACTGCACCGACCGCGAGGCGCTGCTGCGGCACTGCGAGCGCCTGAAGATCAAGGTCAAGCCGTCCTACGGCTGGGGCAAGCTGCTGCTGGAGATCTTCGAGGCCACCGTCGAGCACACCCTGATCCAGCCGACCTTCATCACCGACCATCCGGTCGAGGTCTCGCCGTTGGCGCGCGCCTCGGATACCGAACCGGGCTATACCGACCGCTTCGAGCTGTTCGTCAACGGCAAGGAGATCGCGAACGGTTTTTCCGAGCTCAACGACCCGGAAGACCAGGCCGCGCGCTTCCAGAAGCAGGCCGAGGCCAAGGAGGGCGGCGACGACGAGGCCATGCACTTCGACGCCGACTACATCCGTGCGCTGGAGTACGGCCTGCCGCCGACCGGCGGGCTGGGCATCGGCATCGACCGCCTGGTGATGCTGCTGACCGGCAGCACCTCGATCCGCGACGTGCTGCTGTTCCCGTACATGCGCCCGCAGGCCGGCGGTGCCTGAGCCCATGCGCGTGCGGGCGGGCTGACCGCCGTCGTGTTGTTCCGCCGGCCGCGGGAAGCGGTAGGATCGCCGCGGGGAGAGCGGCGACGCGACAGGAGCGGAGCAGGGCGGCGGGATTCCATGCCGCGTCCGCTCCGCCGGGGTTCCGCCGTTCCGCCGCGCATCGCCCACTGCGAGGCCTGCCTGCGAGGTTCGCCACATGTTCAGTCCTGACAGCGCAATCGCCGAGTCCCGACCGCCGCCGGACGTGGACGGCGTGCTGAACATCGTCATCGTCGACGATCAGGTCTCTGCGCGCACCATGCTGCGCCACCTCATTGATGACATCGCCGTGGACGCGCGCATGTACGACTTCGGCGACCCGCTGGCAGCGCTGGAGTGGTGCACACTCCACCGTACCGACCTGCTGCTGCTGGACTACCGCATGCCCGGCATGGACGGGTTGGAATTCACCCGCCGCTTTCGCCGCCTGCCGCTGCACCGGGACATCCCGATCGTGCTGGTCACGGTGGTCGGCGACGAGCCGGTCCGGCAGGCCGCGCTGGAGGCCGGGATCATCGACTTCCTGGTCAAGCCGATCCGCCCGCGCGAGCTGCGGGCGCGCTGCCGCAACCTGCTGCAGCTGCGCCAGCAGTCGGAGAACGTCAAGCAGCGCGCGCTGTCGCTGGAGCAGCGGCTGCTGTCGAGCATGCACGAGGTGGAGGAGCGCGAGCGCGAGACGCTCACCCGCCTGGCGCGGGCGATCGAATACCGCGACACCGGCACCAGCCGCTTCCTCGAGCGCATGTCGCACGTGGCCGGACTGATCGCCGAGCAGATGGGGCTGTCGGAGGAGGAGGCGCGGGCGATCGAGATGGTCGCTCCGCTGCACGACCTGGGCAAGATTGCCATCCCGGACACGGTCCTGCTCAAGCCGGGCGCGCTGGACGAGGCCGAAATGGCGGTGATGCGCCGGCATCCGCGCATCGGCCACGAACTGCTGAGCGGCAGCCAGAACCGGCTGATCCAGCTGGGCGCGATGATCGCCCTGCGCCATCACGAGCGCTACGACGGCAGTGGCTACCCCGACGGCCTGCGCGGCGAGCAGATCCCGCTGGAGGCGCGGATCGTGGCGGTGGCCGACGTGTTCGATGCGCTGATCTCGCCGCGGCCGTACAAGCCGGCCTGGACTATCGACGCCACGCTCTCGTACCTGTACGCGCAGCGCGGGCGGCTGTTCGACCCGGCCTGCGTCGATGCGCTGCTGCGCGGGCGCGAATCCCTGCAGGCGATTTGCGAGGCCTGCGGCGAGGAGGCAGGGCCGATCTGATTGCCCCACCCGGGCAGGTTGGATCGCGCGGCGGACGGGCGTGCACGCCGGTCGCCGGCGTCGGTGACCGGCAAGCAAAGGCCAGGGTCCTCGTCGGGCCCTGGCCTGGCTCAGGCGGTCACGCGGTCCCGTGCAGAGGGACCGCCGGGCGCGCCGGACGGCTTACTTCTTGGACGCTTCCTCGGCCTTCTTGGCCGCTTCCGAAGCCTTGTCGGCGGTGGCCTGGGCGCCTTCGGCCACCGCGTTGGCGGCGTCCGCGGCCGCCGACTGTGCGGCGTTCTCGGCCTTCTCGGTGCCGGCGGCGACCTTGTCGGCGGCGGTATCGGCGGCCGCTGCAGCCTTGTCGGCGGCGGCGCTGGCATCGGCGGCGGCCTGGTCGGCGGCGGCCTGGGCGTCGGCGGCGGCCTGGTCGGCCGCGGCGGCGGCCTTGTCCTGGGTCTGCTGCGAGCAAGCGCCGAGCGCCAGGGCGGCGGCCAGCAGGGCGATGTTGAGTTTGGTATTCATGCGGTTTCCCCTTTGTCGGGTCTGGTCGATGGAGTCCGGCACGAGCCGGGACGCGGATTCTAACCATACCGGCGCGCCCCGGCGGTGGCGGCCGCTTTAGCCCTTCTCCCTCTGAGGGAAAGGCAAAAAAGGAGAGCCGCCCTGGCGGGCGGCTCTCCTTCGAGGCTGAAGCAAACCCTTGCGGGATTACTTCTTCGCGGCGTCGGCGGCGTCCTGGGCAGCGTCCTTGGCCTTGTCGGCGGTGTCCTCGGCGGCCGCGGCGGTGTCCTTGGCGGCGTCGGCGGCGGCATCGGTGGTCGCGGCGGCGGCATCGGTGGCGGCGGTGGCAGCCGTGTCGGCAGCGGCAGCGGCGGTGTCGGCGGCGGCCTGGGCCTCGGTGGCTTCCGGGGTGGTGGCAGCGGCGTCGGCCGAAGCCTGGGCGGCGGCGGCGTCCTGGGCGGCGTCGGTGGCCGAGTCAGCGGCCTGCTCCGGCTTCGAGCAGGCGGCCAGGGCCAGGCCCATGGCCAGCGCGATCAGCGTCTTGTTGATGCTCATTGAATTCATTCCTCGTCGATGTAGTTTGGCAACGCGCTTTGCGCGCCGCGCACATGATGACGTTCCGGCGACCGGTGTCAAGCGCTCGTCAGGACGGCTTTATCAAGGCGGCGTCAAGGATTCAGCGCCCCTGCACGCGTGTTTCACGGCAGTTCGATCGCCAGCGCGGTGGCCTCGCCGCCGCCGATGCACAGGGTGGCGATGCCGCGCCTGGCGCCGCGCTTGCGCATGGCGTTGACCAGGGTGACCACCAGGCGCGCGCCGGAGGCGCCGATCGGGTGGCCCAGCGCGCAGGCGCCGCCGTTGACGTTGACCTTGGCATGGGGGATGCCCAGTTCCTTGATCGGCGCCATCGCCACCACCGCGAAGGCCTCGTTGATCTCGAACAGGTCCACGTCCTCCACCTTCCAGCCGGCCTTGTCGAGCACCTTGTGGATAGCGCCGACCGGGGCGGTGGTGAACCACTTCGGTTCGTGCGACTGGGTGGCATGGGCGACGATCCGCGCCAGCGGGGCCAGGCCGCGCCGCTGCGCCTCCTCCTCGCTCATCAGCACGGTGGCGGCGGCGCCGTCGGAAATGCTCGACGAGCTGGCGGCGGTGACGGTGCCGTCCTTGCGAAAGGCCGGCCTGAGGGTCGGGATCTTGGCGATGTCGGACTTGCCCGGCTGCTCGTCGCTGGTGACCTCGACCTCGCCCTTGCGGGTGGCGATCTTGACCGCGACGATCTCGCCGTCGAACGCGCCGCCGGCCTGCGCGGCCTGCGCGCGCTTGACCGACTCGATCGCGTAATCGTCCTGGTCCTGGCGGCTGAAGCCGTACTTCTCCACCGTCGCTTCGGCGAACACGCCCATGGCTTGGCCGTCGTAGGGATTGGTCAGGCCGTCCCAGGCCATGTGGTCGACGGCCTGGAAGTTGCCGTAGCGGTTGCCGGTGCGCGAGTTGGGGATCAGGTGCGGGGCGTTGGTCATCGACTCCATGCCGCCGGCTACCACCACCCCGACCGAGCCGGCCTTGATCAGGTCGTGGCCGAGCATGATCGCCTTCATGCCCGAGCCGCACACCTTGTTGATGGTGGTGCAGCCGGTCGCATCGGGCAGGCCGGCGGCCAGCGCCGCCTGCCGCGCCGGCGCCTGGCCGAGGTTGGCCGGCAGCACGCAGCCCATGATCACCTCGTCGACTTCCTGCGCAGGCACACCGGCCTGTTCGATCGCCGCGGCGATGGCCGCCGCGCCGAGCGCGGGCGTGGGCACGCCGGTGAACTGGCCCAGGAAGGAACCGATGGCGGTGCGCTTGGCGGCGACGATGACGATGCTGCTCATGGCGGAGTCTCGTGGACGGGATCGGCGTGGATTATCCGGCCCGTGCGTGGACGCCGGCAACCTGCAGTGCAGCGTCGAGCGGCGCGTGACCGTTGCGGCCCCGCACCGGGGGCGGGTGGCCTACGCCGGTTCGGGGCGGTCCGCGGCGCGCGCCGACGCGATGCGACTCGCCGCGCTCAGTGCTCGCGGCGCAGGGTGGACATGAAGCGCGGCGCGCCGGGCCCGAGCGGCAGCTTGAGCCTGCCGATGGCAGCGATGCGCGCCTCGGCGATGCGGTCGGCCGCCACCTGCGGGATGACCTGCTCGCGTTCGGCGCGGTCGAAGATGGCGGCCACGTTGTGGTAGATGTTGCGCATCATGCGCATGGCGCGCTCGCGGTTGTAGCCGTCGATTTCCAGCGACACGTTCATCACCCCGCCGGCGTTGACCGCGTAGTCCGGCGCGTACAGGATGCCCGCGCGGTGCGCCTCCTCGCCGACCTTGTGCGACATCTGGTTGTTGGCGGTGCCGCAGATCACCGTGGCCTTGAGCCTGGGCAGGGTCTCGGCGGTGATCGCGCCCTCCAGCGCGCACGGGCAGAACACGTCGACGTCGGTCTCGTAGATTTCGGCCGGCTTGACCGCTTCGGCGCCGAATTCCTCCACCGCTCGCTGCGCCAGTTCCGGGTTGAGGTCGCACACCACCAGCTTGGCGCCGCGTTCCTTGAGCAGCTTGGCGAACTCCATGCCGATGTGGCCCAGGCCCTGCACGGCGTAGCGGTACTTGCCGATCTCCTCGTTGCCAAACTTGCGCTGCAGGGTCGCCATCAGTCCCTGCAGCGCGCCGTAGGCGGTGAACGGCGCCGGGTCGCCCGAGCCGCGGTGGACCTGGTGCACGCCGACCACGTACTCGGTCTCGCGGTAGACCTGCTCCATGTCGTTGATGTCGGTGCCCATGTCCTCGGCGGTGATGTAGCGTCCGCCCAGGCCCTCGAGATAGCGGCCGAAGGCGCGGAACAGCACCTCGGTCTTGTCCCTGGACGGGTCGCCCAGGATCACCGCCTTGCCGCCGCCGACGTTCAGACCGGCCAGCGCGTTCTTGTAGGTCATGGTCCGGCTCAGTCGCAGCGCGTCGGTGAGCGCGGCGCCCTCGTCGGTGTAGGCGCGCATGCGCACACCGCCCAGCGCCGGGCCCAGGATCGTGCTGTGGATGGCGATGATCGCCTTCAGTCCGGCGTCGGGCTGATGGCAGAACACCACCTGCTCGTGGCCGGAGGTGTCGAGGGTCTCGAACAGCATGGCGGCGGCTCCGCGGGCACGACGAAGGCCGGCATTCTAGCCGGACAGCGCTAGCCACAGAGTGCAGCCGCTGCCCGCTGTCGCGGCAGCGGGCGGGGAATCAGTGCCGGGCCGGATCGGCCTTGGCGCTGGCCGGCGCGGCCTTGCCGGCCTGGCCGTCATCCTTGCCGGTCGGTGGCTGGTGGTGCTGGCTGGCCGATTCCTCGTCGCTGATGGCACGCGAGAGCGGGATGCCGACGGCCAGCAGTCCCAGGGCCAGGCACAGCGCGATGACGATCTTCATGCAGCGTTTCCAGGCAAGCCCGCGCGGGCGGTGCGGCCGACTATCCCGGCCGCCGCCGCCGCGGTCACGTCGCGGCGCAGCACGTCCGGACCGTGGCGACTCACTCTTGCCGGTGCCGGTGGATTACCCTGCACTCCCTTCAACAACGCAAGGAACCGTCCGTGGGCATTTTTTCCAATATCGTCAGCAAGATCTTCGGCAGCGCCCCGGCGGCGGCCGCGACCCCGGCCGCACCCAAGGCCATCATCGTCGACGGCAGCCAGGCCACCGCCGACGTCGCTCCGCCCGCACCGGCCGCGGCGGCGCCGGCCGCGCCGGTGGACGTGGAGGCGGTGCTGACCGCCCTGGCCGCCGGCAAGGGCGGCAAGAGCGACTGGCGCCATTCCATCGTCGACCTGCTCAAGCTGCTGGACCTGGATTCCAGCCTGAACGCACGCAAGGAATTGGCCACCGAACTGGGCGTCAATGCCGGTCCGGCCGGCAGCGCCGAGCAGAATCTGGCCTTGCACAAGGCGGTGATGAAGAAGCTGGCCGACAACGGCGGCAAGGTGCCGGACGATCTGAAGGACTGATCCGTCCTATCCTGCCCGTATTTTTGCGTAGGAGCGCCCCTGCGGTGCGCTCCTACGGTTCATGGGCCGAGTGCAAAGCCTGGTTGAGGCGGTCGACCACTTCGGCCCAGTCGGCGTCGTCGATGCGCTCCTCGCGCAGCAGTGCGGCCTGCGCCGGCGACCAGAACGGCGCTTCCTCCAGGCGCATGCCGCCGGGCAGCGGTGCGTGCCGGCCGATGAAGGCGGCGATGCTGGCCGGGTCGGCGGGCAGGCCCAGTTGCTCGAACAGCTGGGCGAACGGGTGCACGGTCGGTTCCATGGCACGGCCTTGGCTGGAGTCGGGGAAGGGCAGGCTAGCGCAGGGCGCCGCGCGGTGCCGCAGAACAGCCTCGGCAGGGCGCGCGCGTTCACGCCGCCGGCGCTATGGTCGGGCCGTTCGGCTGCGTGGAGGCGAGACGATGGCGACTGGTTGGGCGGGTGATGGGGCGGTCCAGGATCAGATCGACGCGACCGTGGGCGATGCCGTCGCCCGCGCGCGCCGGCAGTTGCCGAGCGGGCCGTCGCTGCAGCGCTGCGAAGAGTGCGATGCGCTGATCCCGGAGGCGCGCCGCAAGGCGGTCCCGGGCGTGCGCCTGTGCGTGGCCTGCCAGCAAGGCCACGATCAGCGCCAGGCGCGCCAGGCCGGCGGCTACAACCGCCGCGGCAGCAAGGACAGCCAGCTGCGCTGAAATTTGGTTCTTTTCCCGGCCGAGAGAACGTCATTGTGGCGCTGGCTTCGGTGGGATGCCGTGCCCTGCGGCGAGTCAGACATGGATGTGTGACCGAGCCGAGGAGCATCCCCGCCGGGGGCTGCGCAGCTTTCCGAAGTCGGTACGCGCAACGGCCTGTCCCCGCAATCGGGAGCAGAACCTGCAATTTCTGTGTCGAAGGCGGCTGTCTGCGCAGGCCCGACGTTGGTGTGCTCGCAACGCCGCGGCGAGGCGTGCCATGGTGTCGGCCCGCCGTCTTCGACTTCGCTCCAACGCATGCAGCACGAACTGTTCGCCACGCCCGCACCCGGCCCCTCGCTGTTTTTCGCCCTGCTGCCGGCCGCCAGCGATCGCTTGGCGCTGGACGCGGCGCTGGCCGAATTGCGGGCGTCCGCGCCGAAACTGCAGCCGATGGCGGCCGGCAAGCGCCACGTGACCCTGCTGTACCTGGGCCAGCCGGCGGATGTGCTGCTGGCGCCGCAGGTCGAGGCGGCGCGGCGGGCCGCCGCCGGCGTGTCCGCGGGCTCGTTCGTGCTGAACCTGCAGGAGGTGGCGGTGTTCGGCCGCAACGCGCTGGTGCTGCTGGCGCCGCAGGTGCCGCCGGCGCTGGCCGCGCTGGAGGAACGGCTGCGGCGGGCGGTCCTGGGTGCCGGCCTGGCGCCGCCGCGCGGCCGCTTCCAGCCGCATCTGACCCTGGCGCACGTGGACGCGGCGGTGCGGGCCAAGGCGCGGTCGTGCGCGCCGCTGCGGCTGGCGTTCGACGCCTTCGTGCTGCTGCGCGGCGGTCGCCGCGACGCCTACGAGGAACTGGGGCGCTGGCCGCTGGAAGCGGGCTGAGATCGCGCTGAGCCGGCTTCGGAATCGCTCCGAGGCCGCAGCCGGAAGCCTGGCGATGTCGCGGTCGTGTCGCGCCGGCGATGCTCATCGGCGGATCGGGCAGGGAGCCGGCGATGGGCGAAGACGGGATGCAGGGGCGGGCACGGCCGCCGGCGCCGTTCGGGCCGGGCGCGGCGCTGGCGATGCTGGCCGGCGTCGGCGCCTGCCTGCTGTTGCCGGCGCTGCCGCCCCGCGGGCTGCTGTGGCCGCTGCTGCTGGCCGGGGCGGCCGGCTGGATCTGGCCCTGGCGCGGCCGCGCCTGCGCGCCGGCGCTGGCCGGCTTCGCCTGGGCCGGGCTGCAGGCGGGGATGGCGCTGGCCGGGCAGTTGCCGCCGGCGCTGGAGAAGCAGGACCTGCGCGTCAGCGGCCGCATCGTCGGCCTGCCCGAGCCGCAGGCGCGGCGCACGCGCTTCGAGTTCCTGGCCGACCGCTGCCCCGGCGGCGACCGCCCCGGCTGCGGGCGGCGCCTGCAGCTGGCCTGGTACGACGACTTCCGCGCCTTTGCGCCCGGGCCGCGCACGCGCCTGCACGCCGGCGCGCGCTGGGAACTGGTGCTGCGCCTGCGCGCGCCGCGCGGGCTGGTCAATCCCGGCGGCTTCGACAGCGAGCGCAATGCGCTGGCCCGGCGCAGCGCCGCCAGCGGCTACGTGCGCCAGGTCGAACAGGCGCGCGAACTGGCGCCGGCCGCCGGCATCGATGCCTGGCGCGAGCGGATGTCGGCGCGGATCGCACGCGCGGCGCCGGCGGCCAGCGCGCGCTTCCTGGCGGCGCTGGCGCTGGGCGACACCCACGGCCTGGACAATGCGGACTGGGACACCCTGCGTGCGGCGGGATTGACCCATCTGATCGCCATTTCCGGCTTCCACGTCGGCCTGGTGGCCGGCTGCCTGGCGCTACTGACCAACGGCCTGTGGCGGTGGTGGCCGCGGCTGGGGCGGGGGTTGCCGCGGCCGGCCGCGTGCGCGCTGGCGGCCTGCGCCGGCGCGGCCGGCTACGCCGCGCTGACCGGCTTCGCCCTGCCGACCG
>JASGEB010000034.1:0-11142 GCA_047606785.1 Pseudoxanthomonas sp. | reverse complement strand
CGGTTGCAGGACGAGTCGATCGCTGCCCTGGGCGCCGCGTAGGAGCGCAGCGCAGGGGCGCGATGGGCTTTCGCGGGAAAGCCCCGACGCGGGAAAGCCCATCGCGCCCCTGCGCTGCGCTCCTACGCGGCGCCCAGGGCAGCGATCGACTCGTCCTGCAACCGCTGGTAGATGGCGAATTCGTCGGCCACCGGCGCGCCCAGGGCCTGCTCGAAGGCGGCGCGGTTGGCGTGGGCGGTGTAGCTGCGCTGCTCGGCGCCGCCGAGGTTGGACTGGAAGATGCCGGCGGCGCTGACCGGCAGGAAGTCCTCGTAGACGATCGGGTCGGCGCTGGCCAGGCCGGCTTCGACCAGGGCCTCGGGCGACTGCCCGCGCACGCGTCCGGGCGCGGCGCGGCCGGCGTCGGTGAGGGCGTAGCGGAAGTAGCCCAGCCCTTCGCGGCGCAGGCTGGCGGCATCGTCGGGGAAGTCGGCGAAGGCCGCGGCCAGGCGCTGGCCGTAGTCGCCGCCGGTACTGCCTTCGGCCGCGCGCGCGCGTTCGAGCAGGCGGTCGTACAGGGCGCGGCCCTTGGGGGTGAGCGCCAGGCCGCGCTGCTCGATCTCGCCGAAGCGGGCGGTGTGGCGGCCAAGGCGGCTGCCGTCGGCTTCCGGGAAGGACACCGCTTCCTGCAGCGCCTTGAAGCTGGTCTGGCGCAGCAGGATCGGCACGGCGCGGCGCGGCGGGCCCTCGATCACCGCCTTGGCGTCGATGCCGCGGGCGAGCATGCCGGCCTGCGCGGCGTCGATGTCCAGCGTGCGCGGGGTCAGGTGGTTGATGTGCGGGCCGTGGAAGCAGACCACGTCGGCGATCAGCCGGTGGGCGTCGCTCAATGCCTGGTAGGTGGCCAACGGCACGGTAGCGTCGCCGTGCCAGCGGAAGGTCTCCAGCGCCTCGGCGACGAAGCGCTGCGCGTCGGCCGCGGACAGCCCGCCCTCGCGTTCGGCCTGGGCCACCAGCGCGCGCACGCCGGGGGTGAAGATGTCGCGCCGGTCCAGGATCGCCCGCGCCTGCGCGCGCAGCCCTTCGTCCTCGATCAGCTCCAGCCGCAGCAGCGAGGTGAACACGCGGAAGGGGTTGGCCGCCAGCGCCGCCGCCTCGACCGGGCGGAAGGCGGTGGAATGCACCGGCACGCCGGCCACCGACAGGTCGTAGTAGCCCACCGGGACCATGCCCATCACCGCGAACACCCGCCGCAGCATCGCCAGTTCGGCCGCACTGCCCACCCGGATGGCGCCGTGGCGCTCCTGGTCCAGGCGTTCCAGCTCGTCGTTGCGGCGCAGCTGCGCGGCCAGTACCGGGTCGGCCTGCAGGGTTGCCGCGTTCACTTCCGCCACCAGTTCCATCAGGGTGCCGTACAGCGGGACCTCGGCGCGGTACATCGCCGACATGGCCTGGGCGAACAGGCTGCGGACGTGGTCGGGGGAAACGAAGCTGCTGCTCATCGGTGATCGCGGAGTGTGTGCGGCCGCGGCGTGCGGCGGGATGCGCATTGTCCTTCGGTGCGGCGTGCGAAGCCATGCGCCGGCGCATGCGGGTCGGCGCGCGTTAGGCTGAGCTCCCCCGCCCCGCCGGAGCCGCCGATGACCCCGTTGCCCGCCGATACTGCCCTGATCGTGGTCGACCTGCAGCCGGACTTCATGCCCGGCGGCGCGCTGGCCTGCTTTGAAGGCGACGCCATCGTCCCGGGCATCGACGCCCTGCTGCGCGCGCGCCGCTATCGCACGGTGGCGGCCACCCAGGACTGGCACCCGCCGGGGCATGTGTCGTTCGCCTCGCAGCACCCCGGGCGGGCGCCGTTCGAGCAGATCGAGCTGTACGGCCAGCCGCAGACGCTGTGGCCGGACCATTGCGTGCAGGGCACGGCGGGCGCGGCGCTGGACCCGCGGGTGGACTGGAGTGCGGCGGACCTGGTGCTGCGCAAGGGCAGCGACGCGCGGGTGGATTCCTACAGCGCCTTCCGCGAGAACCACGGCCCGGACGGCGCCCGCCCGGCCACCGGCCTGGCCGGCTGGCTGCGCGAGCGCGGCATCGCCGAGGTGCACCTGTGCGGGCTGGCGCGCGAGGTGTGCGTGTTGTGGAGCGCGCAGGACGCCGCCGCGGCCGGCCTGCGGGTGAAGTTCCTGTGGGAGCTGACCCGGCCGGTGGCGCCGGCGGGCGACGCGCCGGCGCGCGCGGCACTGGAGCGGGCCGGGATCGCGCTGGCCTGAACGCGCTTCAGCCGCTCGCCGCCAGTGCCGCCGGCAGCGGCGGCACCTTGGCGGTCTGGCCGAGCGGATCGAGGGCCACCATCACGAAGCGGCCGCGCGTGCACAGCTTGCGCTCGCCGCTGAGCAGGTCCTCGGTGATGACCTCCACGTCCACGTGCATGGAGCTGCGGCCGACCTTGCCGATGGTCGCCACCACTTCCACCAGGTCGCCCTTGTGCACCGCCTGGTTGAAGTCCACCTGCTCGGAGCGGGCGGTGACCACGGTGCTGCGCGCATAGCGCGAGGCGACGATGAACGCGGCCATGTCCATCCACGCCAGCGCCTGACCGCCGAACAGGGTGCCCAGGTGGTTGGTGTGGTCCGGGAAGACCATGTGCAGCAGGCGAGCCTGGACGGGGGGCGCGGCCGCGGCTTCGGACTCGGTCATGGTGCTGGGCATGTCGGGAAGGCCCGGCCATGATGCCGCATCGCAGCGGCGACTGCCCGCCGCCGGCCCGGTGCCGGCACAATAGGAGGCTGCCTACATCCGGAGGATCCGTCATGAAATCACGCGCCGCCGTCGCTTTCGCCGCGGGCGAACCGCTGCAGATCGTCGAGATCGACGTCGAACCGCCCAAGGCCGGCGAAGTGCTGGTCAGGATCACCCACAGCGGCGTCTGCCACACCGATGCGTTCACGCTCAGCGGCGACGATCCGGAGGGCCTGTTCCCGGTCGTGCTCGGCCATGAAGGCGCGGGCGTCGTGGTCGAGGTCGGCGAGGGCGTCGCTTCGGTGAAGCCGGGCGACCACGTGATCCCGCTGTACACCGCCGAGTGCGGGCAGTGCCTGTTCTGCAAGTCCGGCAAGACCAACCTGTGCGTGGCGGTGCGCGCCACCCAGGGCAAGGGCGTGATGCCCGACGGCAGCACGCGTTTTTCCCACGACGGTCAGCCGCTGTACCACTACATGGGCTGCTCGACCTTCAGCGAATACACCGTGGTGGCCGAAGTCTCGCTGGCGAAGATCAATCCCGAGGCGAACCCGGAGCACGTCTGCCTGCTTGGCTGCGGGGTCACCACCGGCATCGGCGCCGTGCACAACACCGCCAAGGTGCAGGCAGGCGATTCGGTCGCGGTGTTCGGCCTCGGCGGCATCGGCCTGGCGGTGATCCAGGGCGCGCGCCAGGCGAAAGCGGGGCGCATCTTCGCGATCGACACCAATCCGTCGAAGTTCGGGCTGGCGCGCGAGTTCGGCGCGACCGACTGCGTCAACCCGCAGGACCACGACAAGCCGATCCAGCAGGTGATCGTCGAGCTGACCGGCTGGGGCGTCGATCATTCCTTCGAGTGCATCGGCAACGTCAAGGTGATGCGCGCCGCGCTGGAATGCGCGCACCGCGGCTGGGGCCAGAGCGTGATCATCGGCGTGGCCGGCGCGGGGCAGGAGATTTCGACGCGGCCGTTCCAGCTGGTGACGGGCCGCAAGTGGCTCGGCACCGCGTTCGGCGGCGTCAAGGGCCGCTCGCAGTTGCCGGGCATGGTCGAGCAGGCGATGGCCGGCGAGATCCAGCTGGCCCCGTTCGTCACCCACACCCTGCCGCTGGAGAAGATCAACGAGGCCTTCGACTTGATGCACGAGGGCAAATCCATCCGCAGTGTGGTGCATTTCTGACGGCCGCCAAATCTCAACGTCGTCATTCCCGCGCAGGCGGGAATGACGAGCAAAAGCATCCGCTTCCAGTTTCTCCGTCCCGAGACTCGCTGCTCCCTCCGCTTCCCCACTCCCCTTCTACCCATTCCCATGGAACGCATCGAACACCGCGCCTGCTTCGGCGGCTGGCAGGACGTGTACCGGCACGAATCGGCCGTGCTCGGCTGCGCGATGAACTTCGCCGTCTACCTGCCGCCGCAGGCACAACGGGAAAGGCTGCCGGTGCTGTACTGGCTGTCCGGCCTGACCTGCAGCGAGCAGAACTTCATCGCCAAGGCCGGCGCGCAGCGCTACGCGGCCGAACACGGCGTCGTCCTGGTTGCGCCCGACACCAGCCCGCGCGGCGAGGGCGTGCCCGACGACCCGGGCTACGACCTGGGCCAGGGCGCGGGCTTCTACGTCAACGCCACCCGCGAGCCGTGGGCGCGGCACTTCCGCATGTACGACTATGTCGTCGAAGAGTTGCCGGCGCTGGTCGAGGCCAGCTTCAACGCCAGCGATGCGCGTGCGATCAGCGGCCATTCGATGGGCGGCCACGGCGCGCTGGTGATCGCCCTGCGCAACCCCGGTCGCTACCGCAGCGTGTCGGCGTTCGCGCCGATCGTCGCGCCTTCGCAGGTGGCCTGGGGCGAGAAGGCCTTCTCCGCCTACCTCGGCGAGGATCCCGCGGCCTGGGCGCAGTACGACGCCTGCGAACTGGTGAAGGCCGCGCCGGAGCGGCTGCCGCTGCGGGTCGACCAAGGCGGTGCCGACGAATTCCTCGACGGCCAGCTGCGGCCGCAGCTGCTGCAGGCCGCCTGCGCGGCGGCCGGCCACCCGCTGGACCTGCGCCTGCGCCCCGGCTACGACCACAGCTACTACTTCATCGCCAGCTTCATCGGCGAGCACGTCGCCCACCACGCGCGTGCCTTGCGCGGCTGAGTCCTTTGCTCGTCACTCCCCGCAGAGTCCGGCCCCCGAGCCCCGGGTTCTCCCCAGCCGCGATGCCGTCCTTGACCTCCCGCCCCGGCGCGCCTATCGTGCGCGGGTCGAGGTTTCCATCGCTTCATCCGAATGAAGCGATGGAATTAAACGGGAATCCGGTGAAGCGCATGCGCCATTCCGGAGCTGCCCCGCAGCGGTGAATGGAAACGACCCCCGCCACACGCACTGGGCCCTGCGGCCCGGGAAGCGGCGGACAGTAGGCCCCGGCCGTGCGTCCGCACGGCCGCCGTCCATCAGCCCGAAGACCGGCCTCGGCCGGAAGGCACGACCGCCTTCCGCTTCGACCTGGCGCTCCCGCGGGGGAGCCGGCCGGGTGGCGAACACGGCCGCGCGCCGTGCTCCGCCGCCTGTCCGTGCCCCGCGTGCGCGCCGGTTCGCCCGCGGGGGCGAAGGTCGCTGGCGTGGCGGGCAACCGGCGCGCGGTTCCTTCGTTCCTCTTTGCCATCCCTAGCATCGAGGAAACACGCAACATGACCATCGTGAGCAAC
Organism: Pseudoxanthomonas sp.; assembly: GCA_047606785.1. Lineage (GTDB taxonomy): Bacteria > Pseudomonadota > Gammaproteobacteria > Xanthomonadales > Xanthomonadaceae > Pseudoxanthomonas_A. Next base: position 5,735 of record JASGEB010000034.1, on the reverse strand, counting down.
CTGGGCTTCCCGCGCATCGGCGCGCGGCGCGAGCTCAAGCAGGCGCTGGAAGCGCACTGGCGCGGCGACCTGCCCGCCGAGGAATTGCAGAAGATCGCCGCCGACTTGCGCCAGCGCCACTGGCAGCTGCAATGCCAGGCCGGCGCCGACGTGGTGCCGGTCAACGACTTCAGCCTGTACGACCACGTCCTCGACACCGCGGTGCTGCTTGGCGCGGTGCCGCCGCGCTACCGCAGCTTGCACCGGGCCGATCCGCTGGCCGGCTACTTCGCCATGGCCCGCGGTCTGCAGCGCGACGGCCTGGACCTGCCGGCGCTGGAGATGACCAAGTGGTTCGACACCAACTACCACTACCTGGTGCCGGAACTGCAGGCCGGCCAGGACTTCGCCCTGTGCGCGGACAAGCCGCTGGCCGAACTGGCGCAGGCGCGCGCGCTGGGACTGAACGCGCGGCCGGTGCTGCTCGGCCCGCTGAGCTTCCTGCGCCTGGCCAAGAGCGTCGACGGCAGCGACCCGCTGGCGCTGCTGGACGCGCTGCTGCCGGTCTATGCCGAACTGCTGGCGCGCCTGCACGCGGCCGGCGCCGAGTGGGTGCAGGTGGACGAGCCGGCGCTGGTGCTGGACCTGGAGCCGGCCTGGCAGCAGGCTGGCCGGCGTGCCTACGAAACCCTGGCCGAGGCCGGCCCACGACTGCTGCTGGCGAGCTACTTCGGCGCGCTCGCCGACAACCTCGCGCTGGCGGCCGCGTTGCCGGTGCACGGCCTGCACGTGGACCTGGTGCGCGCGCCGGAGCAGCTGGACGCGGTGCTCGACGCGCTGCCGCCGGAGCGCACGCTGTCGCTGGGCGTGGTCGACGGTCGCAACGTCTGGCGCAGCGACCTGGACGCGGCGCTGGCGCTGGTCGAACGCGCGCGCGCGCGCCGCGGCGGCGAAGCGCTGCAGCTCGCGCCCTCGTGCTCGCTGCTGCACGCGCCGATCGACCTGGGCCTGGAGAAGTCGCTGCCGGCCGACCTGCAGCGCTGGCTGGCCTTCGGCCGGCAGAAGATCGAGGAGCTGCGGGTGCTGGCCGACGCCGCCAACGGCCTGGTGTCGGCGCAGTCCTCGCTGGGACTGGCGCGCGAGCGCCTGGCCTCGCGGCGCGCCTCGGCGCGCGTGCACAGGCCCGAGGTGGCCGCGCGCCTGGCCGCGCTGCGCCCGCAGGACGGCCAGCGCGCCTCGCCCTTCGCCGTGCGCGAAGGCGTGCAGGCGCAGGCGCTGAAGCTGCCGCTGTTCCCCACCACCACCATCGGCTCGTTCCCGCAGACCCACGAGGTGCGGCAGGCGCGTGCGCGCCATCGCGCCCACCGTCTGTCCGATGCCGACTACCGGGCCTTCCTGGAACAGCAGACCGCGCACTGCGTGCGGGTGCAGGAACAGATCGGCCTGGACGTGCTGGTGCACGGCGAGTTCGAGCGCAACGACATGGTCGAGTATTTCGGCGAACAGCTCGACGGCTTCGCCTTCACCGGCAACGGCTGGGTGCAGAGCTATGGCAGCCGCTGCGTCAAGCCGCCGATCATCTGGGGCGACGTCACCCGCCCGGCGCCGATGACGGTGCACTGGTCGCGCTACGCGCAGTCGCTGACCGAGCGGCCGATGAAGGGCATGCTGACCGGGCCGGTGACGGTGCTGCAGTGGTCGTTCGTGCGCGACGACCAGCCGCGCGCGCAGACCTGCCGGCAGATCGCCCTGGCTCTGCGCGACGAGGTGCTGGACCTGGAGGCGGCCGGCATCGGCGTGATCCAGATCGACGAGCCGGCGCTGCGCGAGGGCCTGCCGCTGCGCCGCGCCGACTGGGCCGCCTACCTGGACTGGGCGGTGGAGTGTTTCCGCCTGACCGCCGCCGGCGTGGCCGACCGCACCCAGATCCACACCCACATGTGCTACGCGGAGTTCAACGACATCATCGAGGCGGTGGCGGCGATGGACGCCGACGTGATCTCGATCGAGACCTCGCGCTCGCGCATGCAGCTGCTGGATGCGTTCGTGAGGTTCCGCTATCCCAACCAGATCGGTCCGGGCGTGTACGACATCCATTCGCCGCGGGTGCCGTCCACGGCGGAGATGCTGGACCTGCTGCGCAAGGCGGCGGCGGTGCTGGCGCCCGAGCAGCTGTGGGTCAACCCGGACTGCGGGCTGAAGACCCGCGGCTGGGCCGAGACCGAAGCGGCCCTGCAGGCGATGGTGGCAGCTGCAAAGGTCCTGCGCGAAGAACCGGTACGTCCGGTTTGAGACCGGCGCCACTCTTTCCCTCGCAAGTGAGGGAAAGAGTGGCGCGGGCGCTGGAAACAGAGGGATAGGTACTGGATAGTATGAACAGGGGGGGCAGCAGCATCCATCGATGGGACCAGATTCATGGCAGATCCAGCAACGATATCGCCGCTGCCGATGTTGCAGCGACGGCGCCTGCTCCAGGCTTTTGGGGCTTATGGAGCGGTCGCGCTTGCCGGTTGCGGCGGAGGCGGGGGCAGTTCCGATTCCTCCAGTTCGTCCACCGCATCCAGCTCCTCGAGTTCTTCCAGCTCCAGTTCTTCAAGTTCCTCCAGCTCCTCCTCCAGCTCGTCGAGTTCCTCGAGCAGCACCGATGCCTTGTGGGGCGACACCGGCTGGGACGGGACGCCCACCTACAGCACCACGGCCACGGTCCAGTCGTTCGACGATTTCGTCGAGATCACCCTGCCCAGCAGCGGCACCTACACCCTGCGCCTGCCGGCCGGTTGCAACACCGCCTCGGGCACGGTCACGGTCGATTCGGTTTCGGTGTCTTGCGCCAGCGGCGGCGAGACCGTCACCCTGACCGCCTACTACATGGCCAAGTACCAGGTGACCAACGCCAACTGGAAGGCCTATTGCACCGCCAAGGGCATCACTTCGTACCCCTCGTACTGGAGCGGCGGCGGCTATCCCGAGGACAAGGAGAACTGCCCGGTGCTGTTCGTCTCCTATACCGAAGCCGAGGCCTACTGCGCCTGGCTAACCGAGTACCTGGACAACGGCTACACCTTCTACGTTCCCAGCGAGGGCGAGTGGGAATGGGCCGCGCTCGGCGACAACACCACCTACCTCTATCCCTGGGGCACCAGCGCGGTCATCAGCTACAACTCCTCCACCGGCGCCATCAGCAGCTACCACAACTGCAATGCCGTGTGCACCGCCTACGTGCTGAACTCGGGCATCACCACCCTGAGCTACTACGACGATACGGTGGTGACCCAGGGCACCGGCTACGACGCCGATACCGACACCGGCGTGCTCAGCGAGATCCTGTCGATGACCAGCGCCGGCAGCGTCACCGGCTGGCAGTACGACTCCTCCGATTCCACCGCCGACAACTATTCGGCCAACGCCGATTTCGCCAACTCCGACCAGTTCGAAGCGATGGTGTACACCTGGGGTGCCTACACCACCGATGTCGGCAGCTACGAGAACGGCAAGTCCTGGTCCGGCTGCTACGACATGTCCGGCAACTGCCACGAGTGGACCTCGACCGTCGGCCTGGCCGAGAACGGCATCGAGGCCGGTACCTACGTCAACATCGTGCGCGGCGGCTCGTGGTATGCGGGCAGCAACACCAACTGCATCATGCGCGGCGAGGGCCGTTCGCCCTCGGGCAAGTTCAACAGCGTGGGGCTGCGGATCGCGGCCAAGGCCACGTCGTAACGACAAGACGGATCGGCACCGGCGTTCCGCACCCGTCGGCGCCAACGGGAATTCGATTCTTCCTTCTTCTTTCTGCCGGCGGCCCGGTCGCTCAGCGTGGCGCGCGTGGCTTGCCGGCCAGTTCCACCGCGGCGATGCCCTGCAGCCGGCCCAGCGCTTCGGCCGCGTCCAGCAGCCGTTCGTGCGTGCGGCCAGCGGCCATGCGTACATCGACCACGGCGTGCCCGGCCTGCGCGTCGCGGCGCAGCCGCCGCCGCTGCAGCGGCAGGTCCAGCCCGGTCAGGGCGTTCTCGATGCGCACCAGCGAGCCGTCACCGGCGCCATCGTGGCGCCGCGCACGTTTCCCCGCGGCGCTACAGGCGTCCCCTGACCGCCTGCTCGACCTGCGCCGGCGACTGGAAGCCGGGCAGGCGCGCCACTTCGGCGCCGTCCTTGAACAGCGCCAGGGTCGGGGTCTGGCGCAGGCCCAGGCTGCGGAAGAAATCTTCGCCGAGGTCCTCCAGCTTCACCTTCAGCAGGGTCATGCCCTGCGCGGCTTCGCTGGCGGCGAACCGGTCCAGCGACAGTTCGAGCATGCGGCAGCCGGGACAGTTGTCCTTGTTGAAGTCCACCAGCAGGCGCGGATGGGTCGCGAGCGCGGCGGCGTAGTCGTCAGGCGACGTGGCGGTAAGGATCTGCATGGTTCTGTCCGTCGTTTCCATTCAAGCGTTGCGCCAGCACGCGCTCGGTCCATGCGGCGATGGCCTGCGCGTCGCGTTCGCCGTGCGGCATCTGTTCGATGCACAGTTTCGGGTAGCGGCTGTCGAAGAAGTGGGCGATGCGATGCACCGCGCCGCAGAAGTATTCGGCGCCCCATTGGGTTTCGCCGGTGCCGAACACGGCCGCATGCGCGGGCTTGCCGTCGTGCGCTTCGACCAGTTCGGCGATCAGGTGCTTCATTTCCGCCGGCGTGCGCCCGCCGTTGTCGCTCCACGAACCCAGCAGGAACAGGTCGTAGGCCGCCGCCGGCAGTGGCGCATCGGCCAGCGCCCGCATGCCGGCTTCGATCAGGTCCACGCAGTGCCCGCCGGCCTCGCAGCGCGCGCTGATGGCGCGCGCGACTTCGCGCGTGTTGCCGCTGAGCGAGGCGAAGGCGAGGAGGATGTTCACGGGGTGGGTGTTGTTGTCCGCATCGTCTACGCGGGAGCGGCGTGAGCCGCGACCGGTGGATGTCCGCGGCTCACGCCGCTCCTAGATGGATTGCATACGGGGGTCAGAGATCGTCGAAGCCGTTGTCCGCGTTGGTCTTCTTGTAGCTGGCATTGCGCATCTCGAAGAAGTCGGTCTTGGTCTCGGTGAAGTTGTCGGCGTATGCCTTGATCCACGGCATCACGTTGTCGGTGGTCTCGGCGTACAGCTTCTCGATGCCGAGCATGCCGGCCATCTTGTTGGCGCGGTACTTGACGTAGCGGATCATCTCGTCCACGTCGATGCCGTCGATGCCGTCCAGCACCTCGCCGGTCCACTGGGTCTCCAGCTCGATGGCGTGGGCGAAGGCCTGGTGCACGTAGTCGGCCAGCTCGTGGGTCTGCAGCTCCGGGTTCTCGCCGACGATGGCGCGGATCAACTCGCTGATGAACTTGGTGTGGGCCAGCTCGTCGCGGTTGATGAAGCTGATGATCTTGCCGGTGCCGGTCATCCGGTTCTGCCGCACCAGGTTGTAGAAATAGGCGAAGCCGGAATAGAAGTTGATGCCCTCCAGGATCGAGGACTGGATCAGCGAGCGCAGCAGGGTCTCGGCGGTCTTCTCGCGCATGAAGTCGTCGTAGGACTCCATGATCGGCGCGTTGCGCTTGAGGATGGTCGGGTGGGTGCGGGCGATCTCGAAGATGCGGTTCTGGTTCTGCAGGTCGGTGATCGAGGCCAGCACGTAGCTGTAGCTCTCGTTGTGGATCACCTCCTGCTGGCCGATGATCGCGGCGTTGGCGTGCGCGGCCGGGTCGGTGATGTACTCGGCGACGTTGTAGATGAAGCGGGTCTGCGGCGAGTCCAGCGTG
>JASGEB010000033.1:0-18082 GCA_047606785.1 Pseudoxanthomonas sp. | reverse complement strand
TGTATTCGAGTACATCGAGGTTGACTACAATCGAAACCGCCTTCACTCGACACTGGGCTATCTCACCCCGGAGCAGTTCGAGAAGGCACACGCTGCTTAGACGGGTGTCCGAAAAACGGGGGCAAGATCATTTCTTATTGAATAAATTCGTCCTGATCATTCTCCAGTCTTGACCATGGCGGCAAGTTCGTCGGCACGATTGATCGTGCGATTGAGCCTGCAGGATTGGGCATCCAGCATTTGGCCCTGCCCTCCGGTTTTTGGGTCCCAGGCACAGGTGGCATCGGTGAGCTTCAGCCAGGCACGTTGCGCATTGCGCAACTCATCGCGTCCCTGGATCGGACGCTGCGTCAACGCCTGCTTGTAGAGGCGATTGAGCCGCGCATCCTGCCAAGTCAGTTCTTCGCTGATGCACTGCTGGATATCCCAGGTCCGCCCGCCAGTCCGGTCTACGCATGCATCATAGCTGGGACGACTGTTCGATCGAATGAACGAAGGATCCAGCGGCTGCCCGTTTTCATTCCCCGATTGATCTTCGCCGCTCTCATCAGCGGCAGGTTGGGACACTGCCTGAGCAACATCCGTCGACTGGATTGCGGAGAGCATGGCCTCGGCAGCCGGGCGCCCACACTCGCTGGCCATCAGCACCACGCAAAGGCTGACAGTCCAATATATTCCTTGACGCATCATCTCTCCTGCCAATGAAATCTCTGCACTACCCTCTGTCTACCGCACCATCTTTCTTCATTCCACCTGGTCAGTAGTGGCGAAATATTGGTTCGGTACAGGCAGCGTAAATTACCTCGCAACTCTTCAAACTCCGAGCCGCACAATTTTGCAACGCCCTTTGACTTGATCGCTCTATTGATTCAGTACTAGACATTGCTCCTGCAAACAATCCGTTAGGCTGCTGACCAGACACATATACTACGCATTGGTTCCGATATGCGAAAACAGGCTTGCATGACCCTCCCCCGCCCTCGGTAATGCACTGATTTACTGCTTCCTGCTCTGCTTCTTTCTTACTCAGCTTCCCTGTAGAGACCCCCCCTCTCCCACTTTCACTCTCAGCAATAGCTCCCCACGTCTTGATCCACTCTCCTGCAGGACGAGGCGGCAGGACAATTTCATTGCCTTGTTGGTTGTTGTAATAGCCCAGACGATTCTGCTCCGCCTGGAACTGCTGTTGTTGTTGCTGCTGTACAGGATCTTGTGCCAAGGCCATTGGGCTTAACAACAACCCCGGAATCAATAGGGTAAGCGTCTTCATTCCACCTTCCTCTGATTGACATCTCCCCCTGACTCAAAACTCTTCTTCTGTCGTTATACCGTGTCTCGCCTGTTCGCCAAGCCTTCGCGTCCCGTACCCAAGGCCGGAGTCGAAGGCTGCGTCCCACCGCCAGCGATGCGCACACCCTTGGCACCGACGCCAGCATCTGAACCTATCAGCAAACCATCCTGAACAGACGTACTGCCGACATCACCTGCACTTACGGTCGTACTGCCATCAGGATCAGAACTAGCGCTGCTCGATACTGGTGTACCAAACGCCAACAAAGAAGAAGATGTAGCGCCGTCACTGCTGGTGCTGGCACCGCCGAAGTTCCATGATGCTCCATAGGATGGCCCCAATAGGGTACCGCCACGGAAGCCCGCTACGCCGCCGCTATAGTTGGGTGACCATGGATTGGCAGCACCTCGCGCACCCGTATCCTGCCTGACGAGGTTCGAAGAACCATCTCCTGCCGCCGGTCCCAATACCTGCTTATTTTGCATATTCGTTGTATTTGCATCGCTTCCGTGAGCATCCTTCCCCACCTGCTGCGGATAACTCCCTGCCGGTTGCCCCTGCGGACCCGGCTGGCCGCTCTGCGGGCCGGTGGCCATGATCGCCGAGTAGGGGCTGAAGCTGGCCATCATCCCCTGGAAAAACGACGCCGCCATCGGCGGGCAGGTGATCAGCATGGTGGTCAGGATCAGGCCCAGGCCCGCCGTCTGCATCGCGGTCTCGCGCAGGCCCGAGGTGTTGGCCAGCTGGAATTCGGTGGACAGCCACTGCGCGGTGGCCACCGCCACCATCAGCGCCATCGCGATCTTGGACAGTACGAACAGCGTGGCCAGCGAGAACATCATCCCCGCCCCGTACATCAGCCAGCGCGAGAACAGCTGCCGGGTCGCGTCGAACAGCAGGCATACGATGAACAACGGGCCGAGCCCCACGAACAGCGCCATCGCCACTTCGTACATCAGCACCATCGCCCCGCCGGTGATCGCCGGGCCGCCGATCCCCAGCATCACCATCACCCGCAGCATCGAGGTCTCGCCATCCACCTGCCCGTCTCCGCCAGTCTGCGACGAGCCCACCGCCGCCAGCGCGCTCATCGCCAGCGAGGTCACCTCCAGGTTGGTGTTGATGCTGTCGAACATGTCCGCGTTGCTCTGGCCCGACTCGTCGGCCACCAGGCCGTAGATCTGCTCGCCCAGGCCGGTGGTCAGGTTGCTGTAGATCGTCGAGGAATTGCCCGCGAAACCGGTGGCGATGCCGATCACCAGCATCGCCTTGAGCGCGTCGCCCACCAGGCCCATCAGTGGCTCGCGCGAGCGGCCGCTCATCACCCGCCAGCCCTGGATGAAAATCCAGACCGTCAGCAGGCCCAGGGAGAGTATGCCGAAGGTCTCGGCGAAGCGCCCCAGCAGGCCCGACTGGAAGGAGTCGATCTCCTCCTGCAGGAACTCGAATATCAGCGGAAAGAAAAGGAAATTGTCCATGGCCGGAGAAGTCCTGGTGGCGGCTTGCGCCGCCCGCCTGGCGGCGATCTCGATCTGGGTGGGTGGGCGTCAGTTGCCGTCGGAGAAGACGCGGGCGGTGGCCAGCGCCGCGGTGAGCAGGGCGGTGCGGCCCGCGCCGCTGGCCGCGTCGCTCAGGCTGCTGCTACTGCTGCCACGCTGCTGCTCGCGGGCATAGTCGGCCAGCTTGGCGTTCTGGTCGGCGAAATAGCGGTTATAGCTGTCCACGGTCAGTTGCAGGTTCATCTGGTCGATCTGCAGTTGGGTCTGCAGGGCCAGCAGGCGGTTGGTGTTGGATTCGAGCGAACCGACCTCGGTGGTACTGCCTGAGGTGATCTTGCTGCGCTCCTCCAGGATGGTCTTGAGCTGCGTCTGGCGGTTCTCCATCAGCGTGAGCATGTCCACCAGGTAGTCGTTGAGCTTGACCTCCTTGGTGACCATGTCCTTGCACAGGGTGAGCTGCGTGGCGTTGGCGGTGTTGTTGGACACCGTCGGGCAGCGCGAGGCCTGCACCGTGGAGGTGTCGGTGCGCTTGGACATCTTGCCGTCGCTGTCGCTCTGCAAGGTCTTGGTGGGATAGGCGGTGGTATCGAAGGTTTCACCGTTCACGTTGCTCTGCTTGTAGATCTGCTCGAGCCTTGCATCGATTTCCTTGAGATAGCCGTTGGCGGTTGACAGTTGGGTGTGCGTCTGGGTGTCCTGGACATACCAGTCCGCGCTGGCCTGACCGGAAACCACCAGACCCAGGCACAGGGCCAGCATTACCAGCCCGGCATGCCTGCGGATCCGGCGCTTGGTGGACTTGGGCTTGTTCATGCGGATCTCTCCTCGGAGGTCTCGGTCATGGAGATGGAGAAACGGCTCGGACGCGCTGGCGCCGGTCCGATGGTGTGAAGAGACAGGCTTCATGCCGTCACCCCCGGGACCCTGGCGGCCCGATGCGGGTTGACGCCTTCGTCGCGCGGCGTACCGGAGCGACGCTTGCCCGAGCCCTTGCGGTTCTCGAAGAACTGCTCCAGCCACTGCTCCGGCGCGAGTTCGTCGGCGGGGATGCCCAACTCGATGGAACGACGCTCGAGCACGCGGTGCATGACCTCGATGTTGTCGGTCGAGGCGGAGATGACCGAGAGCGCGTCGTCCAGGCCGCGCAGGTTGAGCTGGCAGACCACCGAGCCGTGGCCCTGCTTGACCAGGAAGCAGCGCGAGCGCTCGTCCAGGCTCACCACCACCTGGTACTCGGCCTCGGTCAGCTTGAGGCCGTCGATGTAGTCCTCGCGGCTGGCGTTGGGATTGGGCAGCAGGATCAGGGTGGCGGTCTGTTCGATCAGGGCGGCGGAGATGTCGCTGGCCAGCGCGTCCTCCGGGCTCTGGGTGGCGAAGATGCCCAGGCCGTTCTGCTTGCGGATGGTCTTCTGCTTGTTCTTGGCGAATTCCTTCAGGCCGCCGCCGCCGTCGAGGATCTTCCAGAATTCGTCCATCACGTAGATCAGCGGGCGGCCGTCGATCAGCTCCTCCAGCCGGTGCAGCAGGTAATTGACCACCGGCGCGCGCACTTCCGGATTGTCGATGACGTCGGTGTAGTCGAAGCCGATGATGTTGGCCTTGCCGAGGTCGATGGTGTCCTCGGGGTTGTCGAACACCCAGCCCAGCGAGTTGCCGGCGGTCCACTTGCGGATGCGCGCGTACAGCCCGTCGTCGCCCATGTTGGGCAGGCTCTTCTGGAAATTGCTCATCGTGCGCAGGCGCGGCGGCGTGTCGAGGATGTTCTCGACCGCGCGGAAGATGTCCTCCTCCTCGCTCGCGGTGTAGGCAGCCTTGCCGGCGAGGATCTTGATCAGGTCGGCCAGGAACTGCACGTTGGCCTCGTTGCGCTCGCACTGGAAGGGATTGAAGCCGGTGGGCCGGCCATTCTCCAGCGCCAGGTAGTTGCCGCCGCAGGCGCGCACGAAGATCTCCGCGCCGCGGTCCTTGTCGAAGAAGAAGATGGTCGGCGCGGGCTGGTACTTCTGCACCTGGCTGAGCAGGAAGTTGATCAGCGCGGTCTTGCCGGTGCCGGACTTGCCGATCACCATGGTGTTGGCGATCGCCTTTTCGCCCAGCGAGTTCTCGGCCGGGTGGGTGGCGTGGAAGTTGAAGTAGTACGGCTGGCCGTTGGTGGTCTGCAGGGTGGTCAGGCACTCGCCCCAGGGGTTGTTGTCCTTCTTGCCGCTGGCGAAGTTGTGCAGCGGCGACAGGCCGAGGAAGTTCAGCGAGGACACGTTGGCCGGGCGGGTGCGGTACTTCCAGTTGGCCGGCAGCTGCGAATAGAAGGACGCGGCCACAGCCAGGTCCTCCTTGACCGTGACGAAGCCGGCGTTGGACAGCTCGGCGCGCGCCACCGCCACGTTCTGCTGCAGGCTGGCCTGACTGTCGGCGTACAGGGCGATGACGAAGTGGTATTCGCCGAGCACGAAGTTGCCCGAGGACACCTGGTCCATGGCCTGGTCGAGCTCGACGATCTGGCTGACCGCACGGTCGCCCGAGGAGATCATCATGCCCTTGGTGCGGTCCAGCGCCTTGAGCGCGTCCTGGCGCCCCATCGGGCTGAAGGAATGGGTGATGACGTATTCGAAGTCCAGGTACTTCAGGCCGTTGAGGATGCCCGGATAGGTGCTGTCCGGATATTCCTTGACGTTGAGCATGGCGCCGTAGTGCTTGTCGCCGTTGGGGGTGGCGACGATGTAGTCGCCGGTCTTGGCCGAGAACAGTTGCCGGCTCACCGGCAGGTACTCGGATACCGGCGCGGTCAGCACCGGCACCGGCTCGGACACGCGGTTGAGCACGTAGCCGAGGAATTCCAGGGTCTCGGAGAACACGATGCCGTTGCGCGCCTCGTACATGCCCAGCCGGTAAGGCGAATAGTCCTTGAGCACGGCCTCGACGTTGCTGGCCAGCTCCATGACCTTGTCGACGGCCTGCTGCTCCATCGCGCGCAGGCGCTCGATGTTGCCGGTCTTCTCCATGAACGCCTTGCCGCCGACCACCGGCCGGTAGATCAGGGTCAGGTACAGGTCGTTGCGCATGACCTTCTGCCGCGCCAGGCTGTCGAAGTAGTCGTCGGACAATTGCTGGTTGAAGGCCTGCGCGTAGCGGCTGTGATGGCGGACGTGGCCGCGCCGGCGCACGTCGTGGACCCAGAAGGCCACGTTGACGAAATCCGGCGCGCGCAGGGTCTGCAGCATGCGGTTGAAGGTGTTGTGGCGGTGCTCCAGCTCCCACTCTTCGCGGCCGACGAAGGCCAGCCCACCCAGATGCCAGGTCATCAGGTAATCCCCGCCCGTGGTCTTGACCACGTTCTGGGCGACATGGCTGGAATACGGTACGAATTCGCTGCTGGGGCAATCGCGGGTCGACATCGGCATGGATTCCACGAATCGTTGGGTAGCCCGGGCGGCTGCCCTTGCGGTGGCCGCCCGGTGATCGCCCCCTGTTGCTATCGCTCCGTCTGTCGGGGCCGCAGGCGAATCGGCGAGAACACCCACATCCCGCCGTGTTCGCGCACGTTGCGGACCCGCAGGCGCAGCTGCAGGCGCAGGCCCAGCAGCCGGAAGATCATCTCGTCGCGCCTGGCCATCTGGCGCATGACGAAGATCACCACCGGCAGCAGGAACAGCTTGAAGAACCCGGTGTAGACGGCGAGCAGGAAAATCCCACCCGCGCCGATGAAGAACGGCACGTACGGCACGCCGAGGAACATCGGCGGACGCGTGCAGCCGCGGAACATAGGGTTCTTCTTCATCGCCGGCGACTCAGGTGGTGTACTGGCCCTGGCATTCCTGCTGGCTGTTGTCGGGCATGATCATCGCCGCGATCTGGCCGGCGGCGCCGATCAGCAGGCCGCCGATCAGGATCGGGGCGACATCGGCGATGCGCTTGTGCGCGAACGCGATCTGGTAGCCGGCGAAGATCACCGCGATGGTGACCACGGCGATGGAGGCGTAGGTCAGCAGCGAATTGATGTTGCCCAGGAAGCTGCACATGCTGTCCTGGGTGTCGCTGAAGCCGCTGTTGTCGGCGAAGGCCGGCAGGATCAGCACCGCCATCAACAGGGCGGCCTTGCCGGACAGGGCGATCGCGCGCAGCGCAGACCGGGCGAAGCGGGATTTGCGGGTTTCCATTTCAATCTCCTTTTGGCTTCAGGGTTGGGGGCGTCCCCCGGACGATCCGTGACCGGCGGCGGCGACCGTCGAGCACTAGAAAACGAAGGCGTTGTCGGCTGCCTGCGGCGGTCCCGCGGCGGCGGCGGTTGGCTGTTGTACGGGCGGCGCGGCGGCCGCCACCGGCGATGCGACCGGTACGGGAGCCTGGCCGGGATGGACCGGACCGTTCGGCGTCAACCGCACCACGCCATCGCCCGCAGCGTTCGTGGCGGCCGGCGGCGGCGCAGCGGCCTGCTGTAGCGGCGGCGTGGAGGCGGCCGGCAGGCCAGGCGGCAGGATCGCGTCGGCCCCCACCCAGGCCTGGTCGGCGCTGGCCTCGGCGTCGGCCAGGATGCGCCGGGCCACCCGCGTGTCCACGCGCGCCGGCCGGGACGCGGCGGCGGCCTGGCCCGGGGCCAGGGGGATGGCGTTGCGCGCATCGACCGCCATGCCCGATTCCATCGACGCATACACCTTCTGCACGTAGCCGTGCTCGAAGCCGGTCCGGAAATTGCCCGAGTAGTAGCAGCTGAAGGACTTGCCCCAGTCGCCGCCGGCGCGGGCGTGGCACTCGGCCAGGATGCGCGCGCCGGCCTGCAGGTTGGGGCAGGCCTGGAAGGCCTTGGCGTAGTCGTCCAGGCCGTGGCGGGCTAGGTTGTAGCGGTTGACCTGGGCCAGGCCGAGCGAGAAGTTGTAGCCGAGCCGCTCCAGTTCGCGCGCGGTGGCGACGGCCTCGGCCAAGCTGACCGGCTGCCGGATCAGGCGCCCGCCGACCACGCCGATGGCATAGGGATTGAAGGCGGACTCGACCCGCACGACGTGTTCCATCACCGTCGCCGGCACGTCCATCGCGCACTGGGTCAGATCGATGCTGGGCAGCATGGCGCACACTCCTTGGCCAGATGGCACATCCATTCGCCCCGCCCTGCCTTGGGCGATGCGACCCTATCCTTTGCCACGCCGCGGCCGTTGTCAATCCGGCCGTGGCGGCGATGCGCGCGATGCGGGCGCATGGACATGGCGGGCCTCAATCCGATGTCCTGTCGGGGGAGAAATCGATGCCGGTGATGTAGCGCGACCCGGCATGGGCCTTGATGTGAACGACGATGTCGATGGCCATCTTCAGCAGGCGCTTGATCACCTCGAACTCCAGGCCCGAGCCCTCCGCCGAGGCCTTGACCATCAGCGCCAGCTGGTCCCAGGTCTGGTTGATGCTGCCGGCGTGGCAACTGGTGATCGAGCCCGGGTGGCCGGAGGCGCAGTTGCGGATGAAGTAGAACGACTCGTCGCCGCGCAGCTCGGCCAGGATGATGCGGTCGGGCTTCATCCGCAGGCAGGCCTCCATGCAGCTCTTGGCGGTGACCTTGCCGGTGCTCTGGCCGCCCTTGGAATACAGCAGGTGGACGACGTTGGGCTGTTCGATGAACAGTTCGCGCGCGTCCTCGATGGTGATCAGGCGCTCGTCGTGGGGAATGTGGTTGACCAGCGCCTTCATGAAGGTGGTCTTGCCGCTGCCGGTCGCGCCGGCCACCACGATGTTCTTCCGGTACAGCAGCGCGCGGCGGAAGAACTCGGCGTAGTCGCGGCGGGCGCGCAGTGCCAGCAGTTCCTCGTCGTGCGGCGACAGGCCGGAGCAGCCTTCGAGGATCCGGTCGAAGAAGCCCTCGCGCTGGTACTGGTCGAGGCTGCGGGTGCGGTGCGAAGGCAGGCGGATGGTGATCGAGACCCGCCCGGCGTCGCAGGCCGGCGGGATCACGAACTGCGCGCGCTGGCCGGTCGGGAAGGTCAGCGAGACCATCGGATCGGCGTCGGTGATGCGCTGGCCGGTGTTGCTCTCGTTGACCACGGCCGTGCAGAACTGGCGCGCGCGCTCGAAGCTCAGCCCGGGCACCGCCTGCCGCCGCCAGCCGTCGCGGCCTTCCAGGTAGATCTCGCCGGGACGGTTGATGCAGATCTCGGTCACGTCCGTCGACGCCAGGTAGCCGGCGATGCCCAGCACTTCGTACTGGTAGTCCAGGAACTCGCTGGAGCACTGCGCCAGCGCTTCTTCGCTCACCGAGGCGTCCATCCTGCCCATACGGGATCAGCGCATCGCGCCCAGCACGTCGGAGAAGTCGACGTCCTTGGCGACGTAGACGTTCAGGACGGTGCCCTGGTTGATGGTCACGGTGGGCGAGCGCGACATCTGCTGTTGCAGCATCTGGTCGGCCAGGCGCTCGGCGGTGCGGGCGGTCTCGCTCTGGTAGGGCTGGACGGAGACGGTGCCGTTCTCCGACATGGTGGTGCTGACCGGGCCGTGCTTCTCGCCTTCGTATTTGAAGACGTCGGCGATCAGGCTGATCATCAGCGCCGAGGCGATGCGGCTGGGCCAATGGTTGTCCAGATCGCCCGGATGGCCGGCACCGCCCAGGTTGTCCACGCCCGGGCTTGACATCAGCACGTCCAGGCCGTTGGGCGTGGTGATGCGATCCCAGACCACCGCCACCCGGTCGGTGCGCCCGCCGCCACCGGCATAGCTGCCGACGATCTTGGAGCCCTTGGGCAGCAGCAGGGTCCGGCCGTTGACCGAATACACCGGCTCGGTGACCACGCAGCTGGTGAAGCCGGACAGGTCGGTGACGATGTGGGTCTCCAGCACGCAGCGGATGTAGCTGCCGCGCAGCAGCAGCGTGTCGGGCTTGTGCAGGTAGTTGGCCGCGGAGACGTCGGCCAGTTGCGCCTTGATCGGCGGCTGCACGCCGGGCTCGCCGGGCGCGATCGGCGAGAGTCCCGCGGCCGCACCCGCGAGCGCGCCGGCACCGTCCTGCTCGCCGGCCGTACCGCCGCTGTCGGCGATGCGGCGGTCGACCAGGCTCAGGCCTTGGGCCTTGCGTTCGCGCGGCGGCTCGCGCCCGAGCCCGTATTCGCGCGGCTCCTCTGCCAGCGGCAGCGGCGGGACCGCCGCCTGCGCGGCGGCGGCCGTGGCGGCCGTGGCGAGTGCGGGTGCTTCGACGACCGGCGCTTCGGGCACCGAGGGCTTCTGTTCGCGCCGCAGGGCCTCTTCCGGCTTGCGCTGGCCATTGGACCTGAAGGAGAGCAGGAACATCGCGCCCATGGCCAGGATCAGCACCAGGATGCCGCCCAGGAACAGCAGCGCGCGCCGGTTGAGGCGCTGGCCTTCCTCGTTGCGCAGATCGGGCGCGCCGGTATCCAGCTCGGCGGCCTCGTCCGCGGCGACCGTGCCGAAGTACGGATTGTGCGGGCCGCCCTGATGACCGGGACCGGCGGCCTGGGGAGGAAGCGGGGGCGTGTTCGGGCTCATTTCTGCTCGTTCCTGCGCAGGCCGACGACGTTGGCGCCGTGCCGCACCACCAGGTACGGATAGGTGCCGTGCACGACGATGGTGTTGTCCTTGACCGTGGTGTTGACCACGAAGTCCTCGCCATGGGCCTGCTGGCGGCCGTACACCGTGGGGAAATTGCCCGATGGAAAGCTGATCCCCTCGCTCATCTTGATGTAGGTGAAACGGCCGTCGTCGTACACGGCCGTTGGGATCAGCCACGCGGCCCGGCTGCGGGTGGCGTAGGAATAGTCGTAGTAGTAGCGGCGGTTCTTGTCGATCCGCGTGTCCAGCTGCGGCGGGGTCTCGCCGCTCGCCTTCTGCTGCGGGGACGCCGCCGCAGTGAACTGGGCGTCGGGCGGATAGGCGAAGGTGATGCGGTACTGCACCCCCTCTGCGCGCGCCTGGGCCAGCGCCTTCCAGTTGGTCGCCACCACCTTGAGTTCGAAGATGTAGGAATGGGTCTGCGTGCGCACCATCATGTTGGTGTCCACGTCGACGTTCCTGGGCTTGAGGTAGAACACGTTGCCGCGGCGCGACAGCTCCCAGCCGCTGCTGAAGCCGGTGCTGTAGTCGAGGATCTGCTCGTTGGGGTCGAGCTCGATCTGGGTGGTGATGCCCAGGCCGGTGCGCACCTGGTAGATGGCGTCGGGCTGGTACTGGTAGCGATCAATGGTTTCCGCGCCGGCGCAGGTGGCGACGGCCAGCAGCAGCCCCGGCATGAGCCAGGCCGGCAAGCGGAGGCCGAAACGGAGGGCGTTCATGGCGCAGGGGCTCCGGTGGCAGGGGAAGCATCGGCAGGCGCAGGTGCAGTTCCCGCCGCTTCGGCGGCGGGAACTGCCGACACGGCTGCGGCTGCGGCGGCCTGGGCGACCGGCACCGGGTTCTCGGCCGGCGGCAGACTGGAGAAATCGTTGTCCACCCGGTAGCTGACGACCTGGAAGCCGAGCGGATTGAGGTCGCGGTCGCGGTCGTCGAACTTCAGGTCGTGCCGGTGTTCGAACTCGAGCGTGGCCAGCTTGTTGTCCAGCGGCTGGGTGGCGCCGCTCTTCTTGTCGTAGATGAAGCGCTGGAAGCGCACGGTGGCACCGCGGAACTCGCCCTTGCCGCCGCGCACGAGCACGGTGCTGAGCAGCCTCACCCGCAGCGCCGCGCCGCGCCCGTACAGCGCCGCCGGGCTGGCCGGATTGTTCTTGTCGTAGAGCAGGCGATAGGCCTGCGCCACCGGCGCGCTGGACATCAGGTTGACCTGGCGCCAGCCTCCCAGCGCGCCACCGAACTGCTCCACGTCGAACGACTCGCGGGCCAGCACGTAACGGTCCACGTTCGCACGCGTCAGCGCCTCGTTGCCGGTGATCTGCCGGTCCATCACGTCCGGCACCAGACGACTGGCCTGGACGTTGCCGGTATAGGGATCGGCCATGACGATGAAGGGCGTGCGCTCCTTCAGCGGCAGCAGCATGAAGTAGCCGCCGGCCAGGATCAGGCACAGCACGATCGCCGTGGCCGCCACCTGCCAGGCGCGCCGCTCGCTGCGCTTGGCCAGGTCGGCGATGGTGAGCTCGTAGTTCACCGCCTTGCCTATCGCCGCCTTCACCGCCGGCGTCGGGTCCTTGTCGTTGCGGAACATGCTGGCGGTCCCCATGGTCAGGGCGCGGAGGCCGCCGGCGCTGGCACGACGACGATGCGCCCGCCCTCCAGCGCGAGCGACACGCCCTGCCCCGCGTAGGCCTGGCCGACCTGGGCGAGCGCCTCGGGCAGGCTGGTGGTGGCGACCTGCGCCACCGGCGCGAACAGGGTGTAGTCGCTGTCCAGGCGGTATTCCAGGACCATGCCGTTGTCGCCGGCCCAGCGCGTCAGCAGGGTCTTGAGGGTGCCGTCCATGGGCGAGGCCTGGTAGACGTAGCTGCCCGTCAGCGGGATCGCCACCGGCGTATCGGCGAAGCGGTTGAGCGACTTCCACTTGCCCTTGTAGTCCGGCGCCGGCGTGGTGCCGCAGGCCGACAGCGCCAGCAGCAGGAACACGAGCGACGGCCACCGCGGGAGACGCAGGCTGGGACTCATACCTTCCTCGTATGCAAGGGAATGGCAGGCGCGCAGGGCGGGCCGGCCGCCCAGGCACGGCCGAGCGCCGCCAGGGCCTGGGCACTGCGGCGCCAGAGCACGCGGGTCGGCAAACCGGCGGCAAGCGCGCGGCGCACGCGCGGCCCGCGGCGACGCCGCAAGCGGCAAAGAGAAAAAGGGCGGTTCCGCGGGGGGAAGCGACAATTCCATGTCCATCCTATCCTTGGTCGTGGCCGCCGGCCGCTGTACGGGCCGCCCACGAAACTGATGCCACGCTAGCCGAGCGCGTGCGGATGGTCAAGCCTCGACCAATGCAATGGCGCAGGTTTCATGCGCAACCGCCTTTGCGCCACGGCCGGATGCGAACAGACCCACTAAACCGCGATCGTCGGCACATCGGTGCGCGGCAACAGCCGCGTCCTGAAACGGCGGTCCTTGTAGTAGCGGATCTTGTCGCACATCACCGGGTGGGCGATGCCCTCGTACAGCACCACTTCGCGCTCGCCGCCCATCGCCTTGAGCTCCTGCGGCAGCATCAGCGCGCGCCGTTCCTCGCTGACGCTGCGGGTGGTCTCGCGGCCCTTGCTGACGTTGCGGCGCCGGTAGGTGGTGTAGCCGAGCATTTCCGAATAGTCGTTGGCGTCCTGCTGCTCGCGCGGAGCGAACACGATCTGCAGCGCGTGGTTGGTGATGATGGTGCGCGCAACGTCCTTGCCGTACACCGCATCGAGCTGGGCCATCGACTGGATGATCGGCAGCAGCCGCAGGTTGTAGCCGGCCATGTACGCCACCGCCGTGGCGATGATGTCGACCCGGCCGATGGCGGTGAACTCGTCCATCAGCAGCAGACACTGGTGTCTGAGCTGCGAGTTGTTGCGCGGCAGCTCGCGGGTGTTGAGGTTGACGATCTGACTGAAGAACAGATTGACGATCAGCCGCGCCTCGGCCAGCTTGTTGGGCTGGATGCCGACGTAGATCGTCATCCTCTTCCTGCGCAGGTCGGTGAGCAGGAAGTCGTCGGCGGCGGTGGCCGCGTCCAGCACCGGATTGATCCAGGCGTTCAGCGGTTCCTTGAGCGTGCCCATGATCGAGGCGAAGGTCTCGTCGGCCTGCGACAGCAGGGTCGAGAACGCCGAGCGCGCGCCGGAACTGAGAAAACGCCGCTCGGCCAGCCCGCGCAGGAAGCCCTTCGGGTCGCCACCGTTGCCGGAGGACAGGCGGTAGATGCCGCCCAAGGTCGGCGGCCCACCGCCGGGGAAGCCGGTGGCGACCTCGTCGTCGTGGTTGTCGAACAGGTACAGGGCGAAGGCCATGAACGCATTGCGCGCCTGGCTGACCCAGAATTTCTGCTCGTCGGCGCCGTCGGGATAGAGCATCGCGGCGATGCTCATCAGGTCCGAGACGCGGAAGGCCGGATCGCCGGAGACGTAGGTCAGCGGGTTCCAGCGGTGGGTGCGCCGGTCCTCGGCGAAAGGGTTGAACAGGAACACCTCCTGCCCCTGCGACTTCCTCCAGCCGCTGGTGAGATCGAAGTTCTCCTGCTTGATGTCGAGCACGACCACCGACTCGCCGTATTCGAGCAGGTTGGGCACGACCACGCCCACGCCCTTGCCCGAGCGGGTGGGCGCGGCCAGGATGGCGAACTGCTGCCCGCACAGGCGCATCAGCCTGCCGTTGTAGCGGCCGACGACGATGCCGTCCGTGCCCTGCTTGAACAGCCCCTGCCGGGCCAGGTCCGCGGCGGTGGCGAAGCGCGCATCGCCATGCAGCGACTTCCTGGCCGGCTTGAACAGCAGGTACAGCAGCAGCACTTGCAGGATCAGGGCGGCGCCGAAGCCGAGCGCACCGCCCAGCTTGATCCTACCCAGGTAGGGCTGGACCTGTGGCAGATCATGCGCCCGCAGATACTGCAGATAGGTGTTCCAGTGCAGCGAATGGGTATCCAGATGCAGCAACGCCAGGGTGGCGTAGCCGGACAGGTACAGCCCCCCGTACGCCAGCAGCAACGTGGCCGCGATGGCGGCGATCGGCTTGCGCTTGGGCACGTACGCTCTCTCCCTGATCGACCGGCGCGCGGCCGGGTTGTCCTTCAGATCGTCCGACGCAGCGCCCGCCCGGGCTTGCGCTTGCCGGCACGCGGCGGCGCGGCCGGCCAATCCCGGTCTCGATCCCCGTCCCGTGCCAGCAGATCGTCCAGGTACAGGCGCGCCTGCTCCAGGCTGGCAACCTCGCGCAGGCGCGCGCCGGAATCGGTCAGTACCTGGTAGGCGATCACCTCGTCGGGGGCGTAGCCGGGATCGTCCTCGCGGGTCAGCGCCACGATCTGGTAGCGGTCCTTCACCAGCACGGTGTGGTGGTACTCCATGTGCGCCTCCCTGGCATCGGCTCCGGGGCCGATCCTAAGCCATAGGCGCCGAGGCCGCCAAGGCACGGCGGCGGCCGCCTGGCGCATCTGGTCGGCCCGCCCGACGCGGCCTGGCGTGGATCACAACCTTTCTCGGCCGCGGAGGCGGTGCTATCATGCGCCCCCGTTTGCCGGCGCCCGCGCGCCCGGCCGGCCCCACGGGCGGTTAGCTCAGCGGTAGAGCACTACCTTGACATGGTAGGGGTCACAGGTTCGAACCCTGTACCGCCCACCACGAAACGGCCTTGCGCCGGGCATCGTGGCTAGACACAGACCCCGCTCCGGCGGGGTTTGCCGCATCTGGATCCGGTGCTTCCTTACGTCCGCGGCGCGCACGGCGGCGGCTTGCCGGGACCGTCCTTGCCCGCCACACGGCAAGGGGCGGGCGGCGGCCGGGCCCTGGCCGTCAATGCTCCCTCTGCTCGAGCCAGGCGTCGATCTGCGGGCGGCGCTGCTGGCGCAGCTTGACCCGGGTCTGGATGGCGCCGATGGCGGTCTGCGCGTCGCGGCGCGAAGTGGCGGCGATGTACTGGTCGGCGAAAGCCTGGATCTTGGCGGCCGTCTCCAGCTTGGCCGAACCGGCGCCCAGCATCGGGTAGTAGCGTGCGCGCGAGGTCGAGTCGACCAGCGTGTCCACCTGTTCGCGATGGGCGACGGCGAAGTCGAAGGCCAGTTCCGGATGCTCGCGCGCGACCGCGCCGATCATGCCGGCGCCGGTGGTGGCGCCCGGTTCGTCGGTCAGGGCCATGTCCAGCGCGCGCTGGGCCAGGGCCGGGTCCTTGGTGGTGGCCAGCAGATGGTAGTACTGGTCGCGGACCATCGCCGAGGTCTCCTTGCGCGCCAGCGCGTGCAGCGCGTCCCAGGTGGCCGCGTCGGCGTTGCGGGCGACGATCCCCAGCACGGTGCGGCGCAGTCCCGCCGACAGCGATCCGGGATCGGCCTGGAAGGCGGCGAAGCGGCGCCGCGCCTCGGCGATGACCTTGTCGTCGCCCAGCGTGCTGAGCAGGCCGAGCAGCCGGTTGCGCAGCTGCTGGATGCCGGCCGAATCGCCCTTGCGATCATCCCAGCCCAGCTGTTCGAACTTGGGCGACAGCCGCGACAGCGCGTACTTGCGCCAGGCGGCCTGGCGCGGGTCGCCCTCGTACAGGTCGTCGATGCCTCCCAGGGTGCCGGCCACCTGCAACCACAGGTCCGGCGAGACGCCCAGCGGCACCCAGGTGGTCAGGTCCAGCAGGTCTGCTTCGGGCTGCAGGCCCACCGCCGCCAGCGCGCCGGCGTCCATCAGCACGCCGAGCTGGTCGACCACCGGCAGCCTGCCGAAACCGGCGGCCAGCGCCTTGAACTGCGCCGGCGCGTACAGGGTGCGGAAGTAGCCCTTCTGGCCGGCGTTGACCACCACCGGCGCGGCACAGCCGGGCAGGCGCACTTGCGCCGTGCCGTCCACCAGCACCCGCACCTGCTGGCCGTCGCCGCCGCGCACCGCCACCGGCACGTGCCAGTGCAGCGGCGGCTTGCCGGGGCGGTCGACGGTGTATTCGCCCTGCTCCAGGGTCAGCACGGTCCGGCCGCCGTCGCAGCGGGTATCGGCCTTGATCAGCGGGATGCCCGGCTGCAGGGTGAAGTCGTGCGCCACCTGCACGAACTGCCGGCCGGGGGCGGCGCGGTCGATCTCGGCCCACAGCTGGTCGCTGACCGCGTTGCCGTGGGCGTACTTGTCGATGTAGCTGCGCACGCCGTTGCGCCAGTTGTCCGCGCCGACGTAGTCCTCGAGCATGCCGATCACCGCCGAGCCCTTGCCGTAGGTGATGCCGTCGAAGGCCTGGCTGGCCTGCTCGACGGTGGCCACGTGCTGCACGATCGGATGGGTGGTGGCGTAGGCGTCGCGGCCCATCGCGGCGCGACTGGTGTAGGCGGCGTCGGTCTTGTCGATGTCCCATTCCGGATGCAGCTTGGCGGTGGTGCGCCCTTCCATCCAGGTGGCGAAGCCCTCGTTGAGCCACAGATCGTCCCACCAAGCCATCGTCACCAGGTCGCCGAACCACTGGTGGGCGATCTCGTGTGCGGCGGTGGTGAACACCCGTTGCTGGTCGGAGACGTCGGAGACCGCCGGGTCCAGCAGCAGCGAATACTCGAAGGTGAAGATCGTGCCCCAGTTCTCCATCGCGCTGAAGAACTGGCTCTGGCCCGGCGCGGCGATGTTGTCCAGCTTCGGCAGCGGGTACGGCACGCCGAAGTAGTCGTTGTACTCGCGCAGCACGTCGCGGCCGGCTTCCAGCGCGAACTTCGCCTGCTCGACCTTGCCGGTCTGCGCGATCACGCCGATCTCGGTGCCGTTGTCGGCCTTCAGCGTGGTCCGCTCGAAATCGCCCAGGCCGAAGAACAGCAGGTAGGTGGACATCTTCGGCGAGGTCTGGAACACCACCCGCTTGAGCCCGCCGCCGAGGTCGGTGGACGAGGCGACCGGCATGTTGCTGACCGCCATCTGCGCGGCCGGCACCTCGACGCTCAGGTCGAAGGTGGCCTTGAAGGCCGGCTCGTCCCAGGACGGGACGAAGCGGCGCGCGTCGGAGTTCTCGAACTGGGTGTACAGCGCCCGCTTCTTGCGGCCGTCGGCGGTCGGGTAGTCGAGCGCGAACAGGCCGTTGGCCTGGGTGTTGATCGTGCCGCTGTAGGCGATCGACAGCAGGTATTTGCCCGGCGCCAACGGCTTGGCGAAGGCGAAGGTCGCGGTCTGCGCGTCGGCATCGGTGCTGACCTTGGCAACCAGCGGCTTGCCGTTGCCGCCGGCAAGCGTGGCGCTGGCGATGTCCAGGTTGGCCGCCTGCAGCACGATCCGGTCGGTCGCCGACAGCACCTCCAGGTCGATCTTCACCTTGCCGTCGAACGTCATCCGCTCCGCGTGCGGGGTGATCTCGAGGGCGTAGTGGCTGGGCCGGGAGGTGCGTGGCAGCTGGGTGGTGACCTCGGCGCCCGTGGCCGCGGGCGGCGCGGCACCGGCCGCGGCGCTGCCCGACTGGGCGGAAACGGCCAGGCTGGTGCCGGCCAGGGCCAGCGCGATTGTGGCCGCCAGGGTATGGCGCATGGGGAATCCTCGTTGGAGAAGCGCGCGCGACCGGCCGCGAATATCCCATCATCACCTTGCACCAGCTGGCCGAACAGCGCCGGAAGTCATGCCGAATACCTGCGTCCCGAGGGGCGGAAGCGTGGCCGGGCGGATGGGTGCCCGCTGGAGCGGGAGGCCAGGGCCCCGCCCGCCGTAAGTAAAGGAGGAGGACTCGGCTTCATCGAGTCCGGGGGACATGGAGGCGGGCGGGAGGCCAGGGCCCCCGC
>JASGEB010000032.1:0-25241 GCA_047606785.1 Pseudoxanthomonas sp. | reverse complement strand
GCCGGCAGCGTCCGCCGCGCCCGTGGCCGGCACGGCCGCGCCGGCCGCAGCGACCGCGCAAGACACCACCCGGACCGCCGCACCCACCGCCGCATCGGCCGCGTCCACCGCTCCGGCGACTACCGCGCCGACCGCCGCCGAGGACGACTTCGCCGCCATCTACGGCCAGGGCGAGGCCTACAATCCGGTGGCTGATCCCAACCTGCCGGCGCCGGTGGGCGTGGCGGCGACCTACGACCCGTGGGAGAAGTTCAACCGCCACATCCACGCCTTCAACAACGTGGTCGACCGCAGCGTTGCCCGGCCGCTGGCCAAGGCCTACGTCAAGGCGGTGCCGCGGCCGGTACGGATCGGGGTGAGCAACTTCTTCAACAACCTCGGCCAGCCGCTGACCGTGGTCAACAGCCTGCTGCAGGGCCGGCCGGGCGACGCCTGGACCGCGCTGGGGCGCTTTCTGATCAACTCCACGGCGGGCATCGGCGGTCTGTTCGACCCGGCCAGCCACGACCAGGTGCCCTACCGCAGCGAGGATTTCGGCCAGACCCTGGGCGTGTGGGGCTGGCAGCGCTCGCGCTACCTGGAACTGCCGTTCTTCGGCCCGCGCACGGTGCGCGACGCCTTCGGCCTGCTCGGCGACGCGCCGCTCTCGCCGCTGCAGCACATCGAGGAAGAC
The DNA here is from genome assembly GCA_047606785.1 of Pseudoxanthomonas sp. Taxonomy (GTDB): domain Bacteria; phylum Pseudomonadota; class Gammaproteobacteria; order Xanthomonadales; family Xanthomonadaceae; genus Pseudoxanthomonas_A. The sequence goes on along the minus strand of JASGEB010000032.1, from coordinate 24,568 downwards.
AAGGTCCGCATCGGCCTGCAGGGCCTGCAGCTGGTCGACGTGCGCGCCCAGCTGCTGTCGATCGACGCCATGCGCGAAGGCGCGGTGGACGAGTACGCGCTGTACCGCGACGCCTGGCTGCAGCGGCGCAGCTACCAGATCAACCGCGACGGCCCCGCCCAGCGCGGCCGCAAGGCCCAGGACAGCGACCTGCCGCCGTACCTGCTGGAGGACGAGGACAACCCGACCGTGCCGATGGACGCCATGCCCACGGTCCTGCCAGGCACCCGCTAGGTCCTGTCGACAGGACCTGGGCGCGGTGCATCGGCGAAGGCCCGGGATGCGCCGGGCCTTCGCATTGCACGGTCGGCCCGGTCAGGCCGCCAGCGCGGCGTCGACGGCGGCCAGCAGGCGCGGGTCGTCGGCGGGTACGTCCGGAGCGAAGCGGGCCAGCACGCTGCCGTCCCTGCCGACCAGGAACTTCTCGAAGTTCCACAGCACCCCCGGCGGCGGGTTGGGCACGATGCCGAAGCCCTCCAGGCGCGCGCGGTGCGGGCCTTCGCCGATGCGCTCGGGCTGGGCGGCGATCAGCGCCTGGTACAGCGGATGGGTGGCCGGGCCGGTGACCTCGATCTTGGAGAACAGCGGGAAGGTCACGTCGTAGTTGCTGCTGCAGAACTGGGCGATCTCGGCATCGCTGCCCGGTTCCTGCTGCTTGAAGTCGTTGGCCGGGAAGCCCAGCACCGCCAGGCCGGCGTCCTGCTTGTCGCGGTACAGCTTCTCCAGCCCTTCGTACTGTGGGGTCAGTCCGCACTTGGAGGCGACGTTGACCACCAGCAGCACCTTGCCGGCGTAGTCGTCCAGGCTGGCGTCGCCGCCGTCGATGGTCTTGAGCGGGATGGATTGCAGCGGCGTGGACATGGCGGGGTCCGTTTCGGGAAGGGACGGGCATTAGAGCCTGTTATCCGCCTCGAAGCACCTCCGGGCGCGTCCTGTTCGGCGCGATGCAGTGTTGCAGACCCGCACCGCGCCTATTCTTCGGCCGGCGGCAACGCGGCGTCCGCGTCCTGTTCCGGCAGCGATTCCACCTCGCGCAGCCGGCGCTCGATGGCGCGGGTGCGCACGCCGGTCTGGTCGATCTGGCGGCTGGCCTGCTCCAGCTTGTTCTTGACGTTGTCCAGTACGTCGCCGAACTTGCCGAACTCGGTCTTGGCCGCGCCGAGGATGCGCCAGACCTCGGCCGAGCGCTTCTCGATGGCCACGGTGCGGAAGCCCACCTGCAGGCTGGTCAGCAGCGCCAGCAGGGTGGTCGGGCCGGCCAGGGTGATGCGGTGCTCGCGCTGCATCGCCTCGAACAGCCCGGGCCGGCGCAGCACCTCGGCGTACAGGCCCTCGGTGGGCAGGAACAGCACACCGAACTCGGTGGTGTGCGGGGCGGCGATGTACTTGCCGCGGATGCGCCGGGCCTCCTCGCGCACGCGCCGCTCCAGCGCCTCGCCGGCCGCGCGCGCGGCCTCGGCGTCGCTGCGCTCCTGGGCGTCGAGCAGGCGCTCGTAGTCCTCGCGCGGGAACTTGGCGTCGATCGGCAGCCACACCGGCGCCTCGCCGCTGGAGCCGGGGAACTTCACCGCGAACTCCACCCGCTCGCCGCTGCCGGGCACGGTGGCCACGTTGGCGGCGTACTGGTCCGGCGCGAACACCTGTTCCAGCAGCCCGGCCAGCTGCACCTCGCCGAACACGCCGCGGCTCTTGACGTTGGTCAGCACCCGCTGCAGGCCGCCGACGTCGGCGGCCAGGCGGGTCATGTCGCCCAGGCCCTGGTGGACCTGCGCCAGCATCGCGGTGACGTTGCCGAAGCTCTCGGTCAGGCGCGTCTCCAGGGTGGCGTGCAGCTTCTCGTCGACGGTGGCGCGCATCTGCTCCAGCCGCGCCGCGTTGTCGGCCTGCAGCGCGCGCAGCTGCTGCTCGAGGGTGGCGCGCATCTCGCCGATGCGCTGCTCGTTGCGCTGGACCAGCTCGTTCAGGCGCAGGCCGAGCGCGTCGGCGAAGCGCTGCTGCGATTGGCCGGCCTCCTGGCGAGCCTGGCGCGCGTCCTCGCCCAGCGCCTGGCGCAGCAGGTCCAGGCGCGCGTCGGTGCGCGCCGACAGCTCGCCGAGGTTGCGCGCGAACAGGTCCAGCCGCGCCTCCTGCTGGCGCGACAGGCCCTCGAGCTGCTCGCGCAGTTCGGTGCGGCCGCCGCGCTGCTCCTCGCGCAGCGCAGCCTCCAGCGGCGCGCTCGACGGCCGCCGCAACAGCAGCGCCGCCTGCAGCACGATCACCGCGCACAGCAGGCCGGCCAGGATCAGGAACTCGGAGGGCATGCGCGCCAGTGTAGCGGTGGCGGTCTCGGCGGCTGCGACTCAGGCGCGGGTGAACAGGGCTTCGTCCGGCAGCCGCGACTTCGGCAGGCCGGCGTTGAAGTCGGCCTCGGAACGGCAGCCCAGGGCGACCAGCACCAGCGGGGTCAGGCCCTGCGCCTGCAGGCCGAACTCGGCCGCCAGCGCCTGCGCGTCGAAGCCCTCCATCGGGGTGGCGTCCACTTCCAGCAGAGCCGCCGACAGCAGCAGGAAGCCCAGCGCCAGGTAGGTCTGCTTCTGCGCCCACTGCGCGGTGTCGCCGGCCTGCGCGTGCAGGGCGAGGTAGCCGGCGCGGGTCCTGCGCTGGTTCTCGCGCGCCTGTTCGCCGGCGAAGCGGCCGTCGGCCTGCTCCTGCTCGAGCAGCGCCTGCAGGTGCGCGGCCGGCAGGTCGTCGCGTGCGCACAGCACCAGCACGTGCGAGGCATTGGCGACCTTGGGCGCGTTGTAGGCGAATTCGCCGGTGGTGGACCTGGCGATGCGTGCCTTGCCGGCGGCATCGCCGGCGAGGATGAAATGCCAGGGCTGGGAATTGACCGAGGAGGGACTCCAGCGCAGCGCGGCCAGCAGCTGCGCGACCGGTTCCGGCGGCAGGGTGCGGGCGGGGTCGTAGGCCTTGACGGTATGCCGGCGGGCGAGGGCGGAGAGCAGATCCATGGGGTGTGCGGGGGTGATGGGGGAAGGGTTTGCCCTTCCTCTAGGCCTGCGGCCAAAGGGAAGGGGCAAAAGCAAAGGATCAGTAGATCCTGCGCTCGGCCTGTGGCGGCGGGCTCCACTGGTACAGCCAGGTCTCGCTCAGCGCGCCGCTGCCGTCACGCAGGAACAGGCGCAGGTCGACCTGGCTGGAATCGGGCTTGGCGGGGGTGGCGTCGAACATCACCCGGTAGCCGTCGATCGCCTGCAGCGGCCGGCACGAGACCGTGGCCAGGCTCGCCCCGTGCGCTTCCAGCACCGGCTCGACGGTGGCGCCGCGCGCGGCCAGGGCTTTGAGCGCGCCGCCGGCGAAGTCGACCGCGAAGCGCTGCGACCAGGTCGTGCGCTTCTGCCCGACTACCCCGCCCAGGCCGGTACGGGTGGCCACGCAGGTGGCCATGGGCGGCAGCGAGGGCAGCTTCGCGCCCCAGTACAGGCGGTAGCCGAACAGCAGCTCCTGCCCGGCCTGCGGCTTGGCCCGCGGGTTCCAGAACGCGACGATGTTGTCGAAGGTCTCGTCGACGGTGGGGATCTCCACTAACTGCACCGAGCCCTCGTCCCAGCCGGACTTGGGCTCCACCCACAGGCTCGGGCGGCGGTCGTAGAACACCCCGTCGTCCTGGTAGTGGTCGAAGTCGCGGTCGCGCTGGAGCAGGCCGAAGCCCCTGGGCGCCCGGTCGGCGAAGGCGTTGAAGCGCAGCTGCGGCGGGTTGGTCAGCGGCCGCCAGATCCACTCGCCGCCGCCGGTGTGCAGGGCCAGGCCGTCGCTGTCGTGGATCTCCGGGCGCCAGTCCCAGCCCATGCGGCGGTCGTTCTCGCCGGTCTGGTACATGCTGGTGCACGGGGCGATGCCCAGCCGCTCGATGGCCTTGCGCGGGTACAGCGCGCAGTCGATGTCCATCACCAGCGGCTCGCCGGGGGTGATGGCGAAGCGGTAGGCGCCGGCCACGCTGGGCGAGTCGAGCAGGCCGTACACCACCAGCGTGTCCGAGTCCGGCGCCGGCTTCTCCAGCCAGTAGCCGATGAAGTCGGGGAACTCCTCCGGCCGCTCGGCGCCGGTGTCGATCGCCAGCCCGCGCGCGGACTGGCCGTACTGGCCCGAGGCGCCGACCGCGCGGAAGTAGCTGGCGCCCAGGAACGCGGCGAAGTCGCGGTCCGGATCGCTGCGGCGGTTCAGGCGGAAGCCGGCGAAGCCCAGTGTCACCGGCAGCTTGGCCTTGCCCAGGCCGGAGTCGCCGTAGTCGAACATCGAGGCGTCGTAGAGGATCTGCCGGGCCTGGCCGGCGTCCACTTCGTACATCGCCACCGGCTTCTTGAAGTACAGGCCCATGTGGAAGAACTGGGCCAGGAAGCGGTCGTCCGCGCCGGCCCATAGCGCATGGTCCTTGCGGTAGCGGATGGACTGGTATTGGTCCCAGCTCAACCCGTCCAGCGCCGCCGGCAGCGGCCCGCCGGGAGGCTGGTACGGCGCCTGCGCCAAGGCGCGCGCGCGGCCCTTGAGCGCGGCGAAGTCGAACGGCTGCGCCGGCCCGTAGCGCAGCGGGGCGGCGGCGGCGCGCGCCAGCAGCGGCGGCGGCAGCCCCAGGGCGGAGAGCAGGGCGGCGGAACCTTGCAGGAACTGGCGGCGGTGCATGGGGTCGGGTCCTCGTGTCCGTGCGTGAACAGGCGCCCATGCTAGCCAACCGGCAGCAGCCAGCGCCTGCCCCAGGCGCCGCGCCGTTCAGCCACCGCGGAACATGAAGTACACCGCGCCCAGCACGCACAGGCAGGCCCACAGGTAGTCCAGCTTCGGCGGCTGCTTGAGGAAGAACACCGCGAACGGCACGAACACCACCAGCGCGATGGCCTCCTGCAGGATCTTCAGCTGCGCCACCGACAGCGCCTGGTGGCCGATGCGGTTGGCCGGCACCTGCAGCAAGTATTCGAACAGCGCCACCCCCCAGCTGAGCAGCGCGGCGACGATCCACGGGCGGGTGTTGAGCAGCTTCAGGTGGCCGTACCAGGCGAAGGTCATGAAGCAGTTGCTCAGGGTCAGCAGGACGATGGAGGTCAGGATCGGGCGCATCGACGGCGGCGAGTGGGGAGGGAATGCAGTTTCGCCTGTCGGCGCGTTGCGCGCCCGCGTTAGGATGGCCGCCGCACGGATGCCGTGCTTCCTTTCGCCCGCCGACCCAGCCGATGCCCCTGAGCCAGCACACTCCGCCATCGTCGTGGCGCCAGGGCATCGACTGGGACCGTTGGCGCCTGCCCCTGCTGGGCATGGCGGCGTTGCTGATCCTGGTGCCGCCGGCGATCCTGCAGCAGCAGCTGTTCGAACAGGGGCGCCAGGGCCTGGCGATGGTGGCCCATACCCGCAAGGTGCAGGCCGACGTGCGCGCGCTGGCGCTGGAGCTGCGCGAGGCCGAGGAGGCGGCCATGGCCATCGCCCTGGGCGCGGACCTGCCCGTTCCGCGCCGGCGCCTGGCGCAGGCGCCGGCGCAGATCGAGCCGATGATCCAGGGGCTGATGGCCGAGACCGCCGACAACCCCGGCCAGCAGGTTCGGCTGGGGCGGTTGAAGGAAATCGTCGACCTGCGCCTGCGCGCGGCTGCGCAGATCGCCGCCCTCCCGGACGGCCAGCGCGCCGCCCCGGTGCGCGAGCTGGTCGAGCTCTATCCGGTGCGCGACCTGCTGCAGGAACTGCTGGACGAGGAGGGCCGGCTGCTGGCCGAGCGCAGCGCTCAGGCCGAGCGCCAGCGCCGGCTGGGGGTGTGGCTGGGCTGGGGCGGCATGATCGTGCAGGTGCTGCTGCTGCTGGCGGTGATCCGGCTGCTGGGCCGGCAGGTCGGCCGCCGCCTGCGCGCCGAGCACGAGTTCGCGCTGGCCTCCGCGCGCGCCGCCGCGGTGCTGCAGACCGTGCGCGAGCCGATCGCGCTGGTCGACGGCGGCCAGACCATCCTCATGCACAACGCCGCCTTCGCCGAGATCTACGGCGAAGGCGAGGACTATGCCCGGTGCACGCTCGGCCAGATCAACGAGGCCTGGAACGACCCGGTCCTGCGCCAGCGCATGATCGACGTGCTGGCGCGCGGCCGCGAGCTGTGGGACTACGAGGTGCAGCAGGACACCGGCGGGGTGGCGCGCACCCTGCTGCTCAACGCCCGCCGCATGCCGCTGCCGGACCGCGCCGCCGAGGCGGTGCTGCTGACCCTGAGCGACGTCACCGCGCAGAAGGCCGCCCAGCAGCGCATCGTCGACCTCAACCGCCAGCTGGAAGGCAAGATCGAGCAGGTCTCGGACATCAACCGCGAACTGGAGGCGTTCAGCTATTCGGTCTCGCACGACCTGCGCGCGCCGCTGCGCCACGTGTCCGGCTTCGCCGACAAGCTGGCCCGCCATCTGGGCGAGGGCGCCGACGCCAACACCCGCCACTATCTGGAGGTGATCGGCGAATCGTCGCGGCGCATGTCGACGCTGATCGACGACCTGCTGGTGTACTCGCGGCTGGGCCGCAGCGCCCTGCGCCTGCAGGCGGTGGACATGCAGTCGCTGGTGGCCGAGACCCGCGCCATGCTCGACGCCGAGGTGGACGCCAACCCGGCCATGCTGCCGCGGCGGGTGGACTGGGACATCCAGCCGCTGCCGGTGCTGGTGGCCGACGAGAACATGATGCGCCAGGTCTGGCTGAACCTGCTGGGCAACGCGGTCAAGTACAGTTCGCGGCGGGAGGTGGCCAAGGTGCAGGTCGGCTACGAGGCCCAGCCCGGCGGCGATCACCATTTCTGGGTGCGCGACAACGGTGCCGGCTTCGACATGGCCTACGCCGGCAAGCTGTTCGGCGTGTTCCAGCGCCTGCACAAGGCCAGCGAATTCGACGGTACCGGCATCGGCCTGGCCAGCGTGCGGCGGGTGCTGGCCCGCCACGGCGGCCGCATCTGGGCCGAGGCCGCGCCCGACCAGGGCGCCACCTTCCACTTCGTCATCCCCGCCGGCGCCGACAACGCCGGCGATACCGCCGCAACCACCACCATCGCCGCTACCACCGAGGCCCCCCGATGAGCCCGATCCGCACCATCCTCCTGGCCGAAGACAGCCCCGCCGACGCCGAGATGACCATCGACGCCCTGCGCGACGCCAACCTCGCCAACCCGGTCGTGCACGTCGAGGACGGCGTGGAGGCGCTGGACTACCTGCTGCGCCGCGGCGCCTTCGCCGGCCGCCCCGAAGGCTTGCCCTCGGTGCTGCTGCTGGACATCAAGATGCCGCGCATGGACGGTCTGGAAGTGCTGCGGGTGATCCGCGCCGACGATGCGCTCAAGACCCTGCCGGTGGTGATCCTGTCCTCCTCGCGCGAGGAGAGCGACCTGGCGCGCAGCTGGGACCTGGGCGCCAACGCCTACGTGGTCAAGCCGGTGGACGTGGACCAGTTCTTCGCCGCGGTCAAGACCCTGGGCACCTTCTGGGCGGTGTTCAACGAGCCGCCGGTGCGCGAATAAGGATCCGCCCCCATGCCGTTGACCGCCGCCTCGATCGGACCCGTGCGCATCCTGCTGGTGGAGGACTCGGCGCGCGATGCCGAGCTGACCTGTGAACAACTGCGCGGAGCGGGCCTGGAGGTCGAGTTCCTGCGGGTGGAGTCGGCGCCGGAACTGGCGCGCGCACTGGCCGGGTTCGCGCCCGACCTGGTGCTCTCGGACCTGAGCATGCCCGGCTTCTCCGGCCAGCAGGCGCTGCGCATGGTGCGCGAGCGCGACCCGCCGGTGCCCTTCATCTTCCTGTCCGGCACCATGGGCGAGGAGACCGCGGTGCAGGCGCTGCGCGACGGCGCGGTGGACTACGTGCTCAAGGACAACCCGGCGCGCCTGCCCGCCGCGGTCGCGCGCGCCATCCGCGAAGCGCGCGCCGAGCGCGAGCGCGAGCGGGTCGAGCACGAACTGCTGCGCTCGCAGCGGCTGGACTCGCTGGCGATGCTGGCCGCCGGCCTCAGCCACGACCTGCGCAACATCCTGCAGCCGTTGCTGATCGTGCCGGACCTGCTGGCCATGCACAGCGACGACCCCAAGATCCGCAAGCTCGGCGAGGTGATCGCCGAATCGGGCCGGCGCGGCCACGAGATGGCCGAGTCCATGCTCTCGTTCGTGCGCGGCGCGCGCAAGCCGCGCGAGCGGGTGTCGCTGGACGCGCTGTTCCAGGCCACCCAGGTGCTGCTGCAGGGCAGCCTGCCCAAGAACGTGCGGCTGAAGGTGGAGCCGCCGGCGCCGGCGCTGGCGATCGACGCCAACTACACCGAGCTGCAGCAGGCGCTGGTCAACCTCTGCCTCAACGCCATCCAGGCCATGCCCGACGGCGGCGAACTGCGCCTGTCGGCGCGCGCGGTCGGCAGCGAGGGCGAGCTGGTCGGCCTGCGCGTGGCCGACCAGGGCATCGGCATGGACCCGGCCACCCGCAGCCAGCTGTTCACCCCGTTCTTCACCACCAAGGCCAGCGGCAGCGGCCTGGGTCTGATGTCGTGCATGCGCATTGCCCGCCAGTACGGCGGCACCATCGAGGTGGAGAGCGCGCCGGGCGCGGGCTCGACGTTCGAGCTGCGCCTGCCGCTGGCCAGCGAAGCGCTGGTCGACCCGGCGAACGTGCCCACCGGCCGCGGCCAGCACATCCTGCTGGTGGACAGCGACAGCACCCGTCGGGTGCTGTTGTGCAACGCGCTGGAAGGCCACGGCTACGCGCCGACGATCGCCGCGGACGGCGCCTACGCACTGCGGGTGAGCGTGCAGGAGGGCCTGCCCGAACTGCTGCTGGTCGATGCGGACATCATCCTGCTGCCGGTGGCTGAGCTGCTGGTTGCCCTGCACGCGCGCGGCTACCGCGGCCCGGTGGTGGTGCTGCAGGACCCGGCCCAGCCGTTCGCGCGCGCCGGCCTGCCCGCGGACCTGTCGATCCACACCCTGGACAAGCCGGTGGAAGTGCTGGCCCTGTTCCGGGCCGTGGCCGTGGCCCTGGGCACCGCCGGCGAAGGTTGAGTCGCGGCGGGAGCGGCCGGCCTCAGGCCGGCCGCCGGCGCGTGCCGGACAGGCGCAGCACCACCGCGTAGAGCGCGGCGGCGAGCAGAGTGGAATCCAGGGTCGGTACGCCGGTGGCGGTCAGGTGCAGGGCATAGGCGCCCAGGTCGATGGCCACCGCGGCGATCCAGGTGGCCACCGCCGGCCAGCGCACTGCCGGCAGCGCGCTCAGGCTGGCGGCGGCATCGGTGCGGGCGAATACCAGGAATCCGTCGATCACGTAGATGGCGGCGATCGGCGGGATGATCAGGCCGAGGAACAGCAGGAACGGAATGAACGCGTGGATGATGCCCAGCAGGGCGAACAGCGCGCCGATCGCGCCGCCCAGCAGGGTGAAGGTCGATGGCCGCAGCGAGGGAAAGGTCGCCGCCAGCGACAGGCTGGCCGAGTACAGGTTGGCGGCGTTGATCGTCCAGCTGGACAGCACCAGCATGGCCAGCGCCGGCACGCCCAGGCCGAAGCCCACGATCAGCTGCATGATGTCGGTCTGGCCGGTGGCCAGCGCCGGCAGTGCCGCCAGCACCATCAGTAGCGGTGCGGCGATCGGGAACGACAGCGCCATGCCCAGCACCGCCCCGCGTGGGCTGCGGATGTAGCGCGACAGGTCGGGCATGGTGGCCACCGCCAGCATGTTGCCGCCGACCAGCGCCGACAGGGCGATGCCGAAGTCCATCGGCACCGGTGGCTGCGCGCTGGCGGCCAGCACGATGCCGTGGTGGCGCACCGCCGCCACGCAGATCGCCACCAGGATCGCGCCCAGCAGCGGCACCGCCACCAGCGCCAGCCGCTCCAGGGTGCGGAAGCCGTAGATGGTCGACACCGTGATCAGCACGCTGCCGGCGACGATGAACACCGCGATCGGCACCTGTACGGCATACAGCTGCTGCATCGCCGCCGCCATCGCCGCGCCGAAGAACGACACGTTGACCCCGAACCAGCCGTAATGGACCAGCGCCACCACCAGATTGACCAGCGCCGCGCCGCGCCGGCCGAACGAGCGCTGCACCAGCAGGTAGGTGGTCAGGCGGGTACGCACGCTGATGATCGAGGTCAGGCAGCCGCCGGCGCACAGCAACGCGCCGGCCAGCAGCGCGGCCAGCACCGCCTTGGGGAAGCCCAGCGCCAACCCGGTCTGGGCGCCGTTGAGGAAGGCCGGCGCGGAGATCGAGAAGCTGGTGATGATCAGCGCCACCCGCCAGCCCGGCACCGACAGGTGCTCGGGCAGGGGCGCGTTGGCGTACTGCGCGCCGCCCTGGCCCCGGCTCATGGCGCGCCCCAGCCGTTGAGCGTTTCGACCGGCACGTAGTCCTGGTCGATGGCGAACGCGCGCGGCCCGACCAGGGCCAGCGCGCGCGGCTCGCGCAGGGGCGCCGGCGCCGCCGCAGCCAGCACCTTCACCCGCTGGCCGTACTTGAGGCGCTCGGTGGTGATGCTGTCGGCGGTCTCGCGGTCGACCACGGTGATCAGGTCGGGGACCATCGCCCGTACCCGGCCGGCGTGGCGCGCGACCAGGTTCTCGTTCTGGAATTCCACCACCATCGCGTCGCCGCCGTCGAAGCTCTCGACGGTGACCTGGCCGACCGAGAAGCCGTTGCGGGTCTCGCGCTCCAGGTCGACGATCTTGCCGTCGAACAGCACCCCGGCGTACGGATACAGGCCGCAGCCGCGCAGCGCCGCAAACAGCGCCGCGAACGGGTCCTCGCCCGCGCGCCGCGCCCGCCGCAGCGCGGCGCCGATGGCGATCGCGGCCGAGACGCTGCCGCCGATCGCATGGTCGCGGGCCTGGCGGCCGCTGAGCGGGTACTCGGCCATGTGCGCGATGCCGCCCATCGCCACCGCCACGGCGCGGGCGATGCGCTCGTGGGCGAGGTTGTCGCAGCCTTCGATCACCACCTGCGCGCCGCCGGCGTCGGTCAGCACCGCCGGGCAGGCCGCCAGCCCACGGATGTTGAAGATCGCCATCTGCGACTCGGGGAAGGCCCGGCCCATGCCGTCGGCGTCCACCACCGGCACGCCCAGCCGGGCGGCCACGGTCAGCGGCGCCAGGCCGTTGCCGCCGCCGATCTCGACCGGCAGCACCGCGTCGATGCCGCGGCCCAGCAGCTCCTCCAACCGGCGCAGGCCGGCCACCGCTTCGCCGCCGTTGGGCAGTTTCTCCATCGATACCGTGGGCGCGCCGATCCAGCCGCACGGCACCACCAGGGCGTCGTCGGCCAGGCTGGCCGGGGCGACCAGATCGATGCCGCCGCCGCGCGCCAGCTCGGCCTGCGCCAGCAGGCGCCCGTAGTAGGGATCGCCGCCGCCGCCGGAGCCCAGGAAGGCGGTGCCGCGGGCCAGATCGTCGATCGCCGCCAGGTCAATGCGCATGCCGCACCCGTGTGTCCGCGCCGGCGCCGCCGGCATACAGCGCCAGTTCGCCGACCGCCTTGACCCGCACCTGCGCGGCGCGCCCGGGCAGGTAGCTCAGGAACACTTCCTCCACCTCCACCACCTCCACGCTGGCCGGCGCGCCGCCGGCGGCCACCGCGCGCGCGCAGGCCTCCGCGCGCAGCCGCTCCAGGGCCAGGTGCCGCGGCGTGCTGTCGTAGGCGACGATCTTCTCGACCTGCGCGCCGACCTGGGCGATCGCCGCGCCGACCGCGTTGGCGACCTGCGCGTGCGCCGGCCGGATCACCTCGGCCACGCCCTTGAGCGTGTCCGGCACCAGGAAGCCGGCGCCGCCCACAGCCAGCAGGGTGGTTGGCCCGCGCGCAGTCTTCATGCGGTCCACGCCCTCCTCCAGCATCGCCGCCAGGCGCGCACGCACGGCGGCCAGCACCGCCGGCGCCAGCGCCGGCAGCCTGGACGGATCGCCGAACCGCGCTTGCCCGGCGGCGACGGCGACGTCGCTGGCGGTGAGGGTGTGGCCGCCGAACAGGCAGGCCTCCTCGGTCAAGCGGTAGCCGACCGAATCCGGCCCTACCCGCAGCGCCTCGGGGTCCAGCGTCGCGGCCGTGTATAGCGTCGAGTCGAGGTGGATGCGGGTGCCGCCGCCCAGCCCGAGCGCGAGGATGTCCGGCATGCGCGCGTTGGTGCGCACCCCGCCGATGTCCACCGCCACCGCCGACTCGCGCGGGAAACCGCCGGCGAGCACGCCGATGTCGGTGGTGGTGCCGCCCACGTCCAGCACGATCGCCTCGCGCAGGCCGGTCAGGAAGGCCGCCCCGCGCATGCTGTTGGTGGGGCCCGAGCCGATCGCCAGCACCGGGTAGGCCGCCGCCTGCGCGCATGAAATCAGGGTGCCGTCGTTCTGGCTGATGTACAGCGGCGCGTCGATGCCCAGCGCGCGCAGCGCCGCGGCGAAGGCGTCGACGCTGACGCGCGCCAGCCGCGCCAGCGCGGCGTTGAGGATGGCGGCGTTCTCGCGTTCGATGAAGCCGACCCGGCCGATCGCGTGCGACAGGGTGATCGCCGCGGCCGGGTGTTCCTCGCGCACGATCGCCGCCGCGCGCTCCTCCATGCCGGCGTTGATCGGCGCGAACGCGCTGCTGATCGCCACCGCCTCGATGCCCTGGCCGCGCAGGGCGCGCGCGGCGGCGCGCACCCGCGCCGGGTCGAATGGGGCGATCTCGCGGCCGTCCACCTCGTAGCCGCCGGGCAGCAGGAAGGTCCGCGCCTGCAGGCCGGCCACCAGGTCGGCCGGCCAGCCGGTCATCGGCGGCAGGGCCTCTCCGGACGGGCTGGCCAGGCGCAGCACGCCCACCGGCTGCAGTGCGGTGCGCTGCACCAGCGCGTTGGTGAACTGGGTAGTACCGATCATCACCGAGCTCACTGCGTCGGCGCCGACGCCGGCCCGTGCCAGCACCGTGGCGATCGCCTCGGCCACGCCGGCGGCCACGTCGGCGCTACTGGCGCGCTTGCTCCAGCCGGCGATGGCGCGGCCTTCCACCAGCACCGCGTCGGTGTTGGTCCCGCCCACGTCCACGCCCAGTCGCACCGGTCCGGCCCCACGCTCGCAAAAATGGCGAGCCACCTTAAGTGGCGGCGCGCGCGCCACGCAACGCGAAAAACGGGTGCTGCGCGGGCGCGACGGGTAAGCGGCCACGCCGATTCGGGTAATCGCGCCGGCAGCGCGGGGGGCTCGGCTATAAAGTGGGTCGCATGCCCGCGCGAGCGCGCGCGGTTCTCCACGACGGCGAGGCTTCTGCGTGGATGGATTGATCCACACCAAGGTCGCACCCCCGGCTTGGATGGGCGACCAGATCCGCCGCGACCTGCTGCTGGCGCGGCTTGACGCCGCCCTGCGCCTGCGCCTGACCCTGATCCACGCGCCGGCTGGCTACGGCAAGACCAGCCTGCTGGCGCAGTGGCGCCAGCGCTATGCAGGCGGCGCGGCCGCGATCGCCTGGCTGACCCTGGAACGCGACGACGCCGATCCGCGTCACTTGGCCCGCTACCTGGCGCTGGCCCTGGACGGCGCGACCGCCGCCGCCGGCCATGGCGAGGATGGCTTCGCGTCCGGCAACCTGCCGGCGCGCGCGGCGCTGTCGGCGCTGATCAACCGGCTGACCGCGGAGGCCCGCCCGGTGGTGCTGGTGCTGGACGACTTCCACCGCGCCGACAGCGCGGCGGTGGCCGAGTTCGTCGGCGCGCTGCTGCGGCTGGCGCCGGGCCACTGCCATTTCGTGATCGCCTCGCGCGACTATCCGGCGCTCGGGCAGACCGTGCTGGCCAGCGAGGGCCAGCTGCTGGAACTGACCGCCGAGGACCTGCGATTCTCCGGCCCCGAGACCCGCGCCCTGTTCGCCCGCGACCACGACCTGGCCATCGGCGAGGACGAACTGCACGACATCCTGGTGCGCACCGAAGGCTGGCCGATCGCGCTGCAGCTGGTGTTCCTCTCGCTCAGGCGCGGCCTGGTGCCCGAACGCCTGCTCGGCCAGTTGGGCGGCTCCAGTTCGGAACTGGCGCGCTACCTGTCCGAGCAGGTACTCATGGCGCTGCCGGCCGACATCGGCGAGGTGGTGGTGCGCACCGCGCTGGTCGACCGCCTGACCGGCGAGGTCGTCGATGCCCTGTGCGAGCGCCAGGACGGCTGGGCGCTGCTGGAGCGGCTGGAGCGGCAGGGCGTGTTCCTGACCCGTCATCCGGGCGGCGGCGAGGCCTACCGCTACCACCAATTGTTCGCCGAGCACATGCGCGAGCGCCTGGCGCGCCACGACCGGCCGCGGTTCCGCGCGCTGCAGCGCACCGCCGCGCGCTGGTTCGGCGCGCGCGGCGAGGTCGCCGAGGCGGTCAGCCACGCCATCCAGGCCGACGACGACGAACTGCTGGCCGATCTGCTCGAAGACGCCGGCGCCTGGCGGCTGATCCCGCGCGGCCTGCAGGGCGTGGCCGCGCGCGGCCTGGCCCAGCTGCCCGACGCGCTGGTCGCCGCGCGCTCGCGGCTGGGCCTGGCGCGGGTGTACCTGGCGATCAAGCGCGGCGAACTGGGCGCCGCGCGCACCGAATACGACCGTCTGCACGCCGACGCCGGCAGGCGCTGGTCGGCCGAACTGCGCAGCGAGGCGCAGATCGTCGGCGACGTGCTGGCCGACTACGAGAACCGGCCGATCGCGCTGCAGGATCTGCTGGCGCGCGAGGCGCTGCTGCGCAGCCTGTCAGCCGACGACCACCTGCTGCTGGCCAACATCTACGAGCTGCTCGGCGCCAAGTACTACGAAGGTGGCTGGCTGGAGCGGGCACTGGAGCCGACCCTGGCCGCGCGCGAGCACTACCAGGCGCTGGGCTCGCTCTACAGCGAGATCTTCACCCGCTTCCAGGAAGCGCGCATCCGCCGCGCGCAGGGCCGCCTGGTCGATTCGGCGGCGATCTTGGCGCAGGCGCGCGGCGAGATCGGCGAGGCCTTCGGCGAGCGTTCCGACCTGGCCGCCAACTGCGCGGCCTTCGAGGCCGAGGTGCTCTACGAGCAGGACCGCCTGGACGAGGCTTCGGCCCTGCTGGAATGGTCGCTGCCGCACATGGAGCAGTCCGACGGCTGGGTCGACGTCTACACCGCCGCCTACTTCACCGCCGCCCGCATTGCCGCCGCGCGCGGCGCGATGGAGGACGCGCTGGCGATCCTGGCGCGCGCCCAGCGGCTGGCGCGGCGCCGGCGCCTGCGCCAGCTGGAACTGCTGGCGCAGCTGTGCCAGCTGCAGCTGCTGGTCGAGCAGGGCCGCTCCGATGCCGCCGCCGGCGCCTGCGCGCGCGCATTGGACCTGGACGTGCTGGCCGATGACATGGGTCGCGAGGCGGCTGGCTATCGGCAGGTGGCGGTGGCCGCCGCGCTCGACCGCGCGCGCCTGGACCTGGCCGCCGGCGAAGTGGTGCGGCCGCTGCGCGAACTGGCCGGACTGGCGCGCTGGGCCGCCGAGCACGGCGCGGGCCGGGTGCTGGTCGAAGTGCACCTGCTGAGCGCCTGCGCGCTGCAGCAGTCCGGCGATGCGGCCGCCGCGCAGGCGCGCTTCCAGGACGCGGTGGGCATGGCGATGTTCCAGCGCCTGCTGCGGCCGTTCGTGGATGCGCGCCGCTTCGTCGAGCCGCCGCTCAAGGACGCGCTGCGCGATGCCGCTGACGGCGGCGACCGCTTCCGCGCCCAGTTCCTGAAGACCCTGGCCCGCGACCTGGCCTGCCGCGCCCCCCCGCACGCCGCCAACGGCTTGCTCAGCGAGGCCGAGATCGCCGTGCTGGTGCATCTGGGCCAGGGCTATTCCAACAAGGAAATCGCGCGCCTGATCGGCATGTCGCCGGACACGGTGAAGTACCGGCTCAAGTCGCTGTTCCGCAAGACTGGCGTGCACAAGCGGCGCGACGCCGTGCGCATCCTGCGCGAGCGCGGCCTGCTGGCCGACGACGCAGACGCTGCCCGGGCGGGGCCTTGAGCGCGCGTCGCCGCACGGTCCGGCGGCGACAAAACACCCGCTTTTTTTGGTTCTTTTCCCAAGCGAAGGAACGCCATTGCGGTGCTGGCTTCGGTGGGGCGCCATGCCCTGCCGCCGGGAGCCGCTTTTCCCTCGGCAGGGCATCGAAGCCCTGACTCGGACGCGCGCGACATCCCTACTGCGCTTGACGCGGCTCCCGGCGGCAGGACACGGCTCCTCCTCGCTCGGAGGCTGGCCGCTTCGGCCGCAAGCAGCGGCAATGACGCGCCGATGCGCAGCCCCCGGCGGGGATGCGGAAAGCAGGCCATGGATGGCCTGCGGCGGCGAGTCGGACAGGGATGTCCGACCGAGCCGAGGAGCATCCCCACCGGGGGCTGCGCATGTTTCCGAAGCCGGCGTGCGCCGGCAGCCAGGAACTTCCGTTTCCCGCAGATGGGAGAAGGACTCCTTTTTTTACCCATCGTTCGCCTGCAATTACCCCAAAAAGCGTCCTTGCTGCGCTTGCACGCGTAGTTCAATGGTTCGGGGAGGACGAGTCGTGGCGCCTGCGCAATGTCGGGGGAAAACCCGGCTCGCCGCCACGGGCGGTCAACTTTCAATCGAGGGGTCAGGCATGGGCATCACTCGCAATTCCACCCAGGCGACGCGGTCGTGTCGACGCGGCGCGCGCGGCAGTCTGCGGCGCTCCCTGCTGCGGGCCTGCTGCCTGCAGGCGCTGGCCCAGGCCGGGCATGCGCAGGAAACCACCGACACCGACAAGGACAGGGCCAGCACGCTGGACACGGTGGTGGTGGTCGCCGACAGCGCCCGCACCGGCACCAAGACCGATACCAAGCTGACCGAGATCCCGCAGTCGGTCAGCATCGTCGAGGCCAGCCAGTTCAGCGAGCGCACGGTGCAGAACTTCCAGGACGTGTTCCGCTACAGCGCCGGCGTGGCCACCGAGACCGACGGCCTGGACGTGCGCGGCGACTTTTTCACCTCGCGCGGCTTCGACGTGGTGCAGTACCTGGACGGCCTCAACCGCATGCCCGACTTCATCTACGGCGCGCGCCTGGATCCGTTCACCCTGGAGCGCGCCGAGATCCTGCGTGGCCCGTCCTCGGTGCTGTATGGCGCCGGCAGCGCCGGCGGCGTGTTCAACGCGGTCAGCAAGCGCCCGCAGCAGGAATTCGGCGGCGAGGTCGACGTGGTCGCCGGCAACTACGATACCAAGGAGCTGCGCTTCGACGTCACCGGCGGCCTGACCGACTCGATCGCCGCGCGCGTGGTCGGCGTGTTCCGCGACGGCGAACTGCAGTGGCGGCACGGCCAGAGCAACGAACGCCGGCTGCTCAACCCGTCGATCTCCTGGACCGGCGACAACACCACCGTCACCCTGATCGGCATGTACCAGAAGGACAGCATGGGGGTGATGAGCTACGCGCTGCTGCCCGAGCAGATGAAGGCGCTCGGCCTGGCCTACGACACCTTCTTCGGCGACACCGGTTTCAACCGCATGGACACCGAGTACAAGGCGCTGTCGCTGCTGATCGATCACCGCTTCAACGACCATGTCAGCTTCAGCAGCCACACCCGCGGCTACGAGCAGAGCGTGGACTACCACGAGACCTACATCGACGTATCCGACTACTGGGAGTCGGCGTTCTACGACTACCCGGCCAACACCCTGCTGGAGCGCGAGTGGTACGCCCTGGACGGCAAGTACAAGGGGCTGAGCAGCGACAACGACCTCGCCATCACCTTCGATACCGGCCCGGTCTCGCACAAGGTGCTGGCCGGCGTGGACTACACAAAGTTCAGGCTGCGCACGCGCGAGGGCTATTCCTGCGACTGGTTCGAGGGCTACTGCTGGGGTAGCTACGGCGACACGGTGGGCAGCGCCAGCCCGCCGCCGCTGGACCTGACCAACCCTGACTACGACACCGGCTTCGACTGGGGCTACCTGTCCATGGCCGCGGCCAATACCCGCACCAACAGCACCACCACCGGCGTGTACCTGCAGGACCAGATCCGCATCGGCGCACACCTCAACGCGCTGCTGGGCCTGCGCCGCGACCAGGTCAAGGACACCTCCAGCGGCGTGCAGATCCTCGACCAGACCAAGCTGACCAAGCGCATCGGCCTGATCGGCGAGGTCGGCGGCGGCTTCTCGCCGTACATCAGCTACGCCGAATCGTTCCTGCCGATCGTCGACGTGGACGTCTACGGCAACCCGTACAAGCCGCGCGAGGCCAAGCAGACCGAGATCGGCGCCAAGTGGCAGCCCAATGCCAGCACCCTGATCACCGCCTCGGCCTACCGGATCGACGAGAACAACCGCACGGTGCAGGACCCGACCAACATCCAGAACTTCATCCAGATCGGCGAGGTCCAGTCCAAGGGCTACGAGCTGGAGGCCAGTACCAGCCTGGCCGGCATCGAAATCAACGGCGCCTGGACCTATATCGATGCGCGGGTCAAGCAGGCCACCGACGGCACCACCGGCTACCGGGTGAGCAACCAGCCCGCGCACCTGGGCTCGCTGTGGCTGGCGCGCTCGTTCTGGATCGGCGACTGGAAGCTGCGCTTCGGCGTGGGCGCGCGCTACATCGGCGAGCGGATGTCGGTGTATCCGCTCAGCGACGCGACCTATGGCCTGGACGGGGTCTACCTGTACCGGCTGCCGAGCGTGACCCTGGTCGACGCCATGGCCGAACTGGAGCACGGCAGCTGGAGTTTCTCGCTCAACAGCTCCAACCTGACCGGCAAGGAGTACATGGCCCAGTGCACCCTGTATTCGCCCAACTACAACTCCGGCGGCTGCTACGTGGGCGCACCCAGGATCGTCACCGCGACCCTGCGCTACCGCTTCTGAGACCAGGAAAGTTTGCCGGATGCCCACCACGATCCGCTCCAGCACCCGCTGGCTGCTGTCGCTGCTGCTCGCCGCCACCGCCGGCTGTCGCCCGACGCCGCCGGCCGCCGACCTGCTGCTGACCAACGCCCGCGTCTACACGGTCCAAGCCGCGCAGCCGTGGGCGCAGTCGGTGGCGATCCGGGACGGCCGCATCGTGGCGGTCGGCAGCGGCGCACAGACCCGGCGCTTCAAGGGCGCGGGCACGCGAGTGGTCGACCTCGGCGGCCGGCTGCTGCTGCCGGCCTTCGGCGATGCGCACGTGCACCCGGTGTTCGGCGGGCTGAGCTATTCGCGTTGCTCGCTGCACGCCGGCAACAGCGTGCAGGACTACCTGCGGATCATCGCCGGCTGCGTGGCCCGCACCCCCGGCACCGGCACCATCTACGGTGTCGGCTGGCGCGACGGCCTGTTCCCGCCCAGCGGCGTGCCGCACAAGGAGCTGCTGGACGCGATCTCCAAGGACCGTCCGCTGATCTTCCTCAACACCGGCGGACACGGCCTGTGGGTGAACTCCAAGGCGCTGCGCAACGCCGGCATCACCCGCGCCACGCCCGATCCGAACAACGGCAAGATCGATCGCGACCCCGCCACCGGCGAACCGATCGGCGGCCTGGAGGAAGCGGCGATGGAGCTGGTGCAGGCGCAGGTGCCGGCGCCCACCGCCGGCGAGCTGGAGGACTCGATCGCCTGGGCGGTCAAGGACTTCAACCGGATGGGCATCACCACCTGGCACGACGCCCTGGTCGAGGTGCAGGACGACGGCAGTTCGCCGGTGGTCGAGGCCTACCGCGCGCTGCGCGAAAGCAACCGCCTGAGCATGCACGTCAGCCTGGCGCTGAAATGGCGCAACGACCGCGGGCTCGAACAGCTGCCGGCACTGTTCAAGGCCTCGGCGCGGGCGCGCAGCGAGGGCCTGACCGCCGCTACGGTGAAGTTCTTCGTCGACGGGGTGATCGTGCAGAAGACCGCGGCGATGCTGCAGCCCTACGTGGACAGCGGCGACGAGCGCGGCCAGCTGCAGATCCCGGCCGAGGTGCTCGACCGGGCGGTGACCCGGGTCGACGCGCACGGCATGCAGGCGCATTTCCACGCCATCGGCGACGCCGCCGTGCGCGCCGCGCTGGACGCCATCGCCGCGGCCCGCCAGGCCAACGGGCCGGACGACCGCCGCCACCTGATCTCGCACATGAACGTGGTCGACCCGGCCGACCAGCCGCGCTTCGGCCAGCTCGGCGCGGTGGCGGTGTTCCAGCCGCTGTGGGCCTGCGACGAGCCGTACATGCGCCTGGCCATCCAGCGCATCGGCCCGCAGCGCGCCCGGTACATCTATCCGGCCAACAGCATCCGCGCAGACGGCGGCCAGCTGGCCTACGGCTCGGACTGGCCGGTGGCCTCGGCCAACCCGCTGGAAGGCATCGAGGTCGCGCTGACCCGCGTCGCGCCCGGCGAACGCAATCCGCCGTTGCTGCCGGAGCAGCGGGTCACGCTGGAACAGGCGATCCAGGCCTATACCCTCGGCGTGGCCTACGCCAATCATCTGGAGCAGGAGACCGGCTCGATCGCGCCGGGCAAGTTCGCCGACCTGATCGTGCTCGACCGCGACCTGTTCGCCATTCCCGCCACCGACATCCACACCGCCAAGGTGCTGCTGACCCTGTTCGAAGGCCGGCCGGTCCACGGCGACCTAGTCGCACTCGCACTGCCGCCACCGTAGTGCGGGTTTCCCGATCCGCTGCCACCGCACCCTTCTTCCGTCACCCCGCGTCGGCGGCCGGCTGCGACGGCGTCAGCGGGTAGCCGCTGAACGACTTCATCTCCTCCATCAGGAAGTTGGAGACGATCTTCTCCACCCCGAAGCCGCCGTTCATCATCTCCACCATCAACCGCTTCCAGTCGTGCAGGTCGCTGACCACCACCCGCAGCATGTAGTCGTAGCTGCCGCTGATGCGCCAGGACTCGACGATCTCCGGGGTGCTGGCGGTCCACCGGTCGAAGGTATTGAACTCGCCCAGCGAGTGCCGCTCGAACGCCAGCTGCGCCAGCACGATGGTGACGCTGCGGAAGCGGTCCACCGCCACCTGCGCGCGGTAGCCGGTGATCAGGCCCTTGGCCTCCAGCTCGCGCACCCGCCGCAGGCAGGCGCTGGGTGACAACGCGACCCGCTCGGCCAGCATCTGGTTGGTGATCCGCGCGTCCTGCTGCAGGGCCTGCAGGATCCGGAGGTCGGTGCGGTCGATCAGGTCTTTGGGGGGCATCTTCGGTCCGGGAGGCGGCCATCGCCCAGCCGCGCCGCTGCAGTTTCCACGCCGCGCCAGGGCGGCACAACACGGGCGATCGCCCGCACAGGATCTTGCAAATTGCATCGACCCGCCGGCGCACATCTGCCGCGCACGAACGGGCGCGCCGTCCGGATATTGCGCGCCTGCGGGAATTTCCTTTCCGAATCAAGGCATTGCGGTTCCGGGTCGAGCGCGGTGGCAGGCCTGGACAGTGTCTTGTCGTTTTTCTTTCATGCGGTCGGGAGGTCGTCGCGCAGCCTGGTCCGCGGCCTCGAAAGCCGCGGGCCATCGCTTCTTTCCACGCAGCAAGTCGCAAGGGGCCGGTCATGAGTCGCGATCCACGCAGCAGACATTCCTTGAAGCGTTCGACCCTGGCGGCGGTGCTGGGCCTGTGCCTGGCCCAGCTGCCCGCGCTGGCGCAGAGCACCGCCGGCGACATTGCCGGCAACGCCGCCTACGCCAGCGGCGCCCAGGTTCAGATCAGGAACCTGGGCGCGGGCGTCTCGCGCACCGTCGCTCTCGGTGCCGACGGCAGGTTCCGCATCCCCGCGCTGCCGGCCGGCGCCTACGAGGTGAGCCTGGTCGAAGGCGGCAGCACCGTGTCGACCCTGCAGGTCACCGTCGTCGCCGGCCAGACTGTGCAGGCCAACTTCGACCAGGCCAGGAATCTGGACACGGTGGTGGTCAAGGCGCCGATGGCGATCAACGGCATCGACACCAGCAGCGTGCAGTCGCGCACCACCTTCACCGCCGCGCGGCTCAACGAACTGCCGGTGCCGCACGACGTCAGCAGCGTCGCCCGCCTGACCCCGGGCACGGTCCAGGGCAGCGGCTACTTCGGCAACCTCAATTCCTTCGGCGGCGCCTCGGTGGCGGAGAACAGCTACTACGTCAACGGAATGAACGTCACCGATTCGTTCGACTACCTGTCCTTCAGCGAAGTGCCCTGGCAGGCGATCGACCAGCTCGACGTGCAGACCGGCGGCTACGGCGCCGAGTACGGCTTCTCCACCGGCGGCGTGACCAGCGTCAACATCAAGCGCGGCAGCAACGAGTGGCACGGCGGCGTCAGCATCGATTCGGCGCCCGATGCACTGCGCGCGCACCTGGACGACGAGTACTTCCGCAACGGCAGCATCTTCGATCCGCTCAGCCGCAACAGGAACAGCGAGACCACCTATGCGCTCTGGGAGGGCGGCCCGCTGATCAGGGACCGGCTGTTCGTGTTCGCCCTGGTCTCCCTGGACAAGCAGAGCGGCTCGAGCTGGGCCGGCCGCAGCACCTCCAACAGCGACTATTCGAGCATGTACGACGAGCGCGTCAGCAAGCCGTACAAGCTGGTCAAGCTGGACTGGTACCCCAACGATCGCAACCACCTGGAGTTCACCGGCTTCGACAACAGCAGCCGCTCCAGCTACGACTACTACAACGTCGACTACGACGGCGACAGCGCCGGCAAGGGCAGCTACAACGGCCGGCTGGTGTCCAAGAGCGGCGGCCCGACTGCCATCTTCAAGTGGACCAGCAACCTCAGCGACGATCTGACCCTGTCTGCGCAGTACGGCCGCATGTACACCCGCAGCGAGCAGTACACGACCTACCCGGACGGCAGCACCTCCCGCTACGACGGCGACATCAACGCTTCCGTGGCCGGCTGTCCGTACGTGGAGTACTCCTCCGACTACACCGGCGTGCAGAACAGCTGCGCGATCGCCACCGAACTGGGCCTGTCCAACGGCTACAGCCAGCGCGACGACTACCGGCTGGACCTGGACTGGAGCGTGGGCGACCACCAGCTGAAGTTCGGCTACGACTACAACGACGTCAACGTCAAGTCCGGCGAGTCGTATTCGGGCGGCCACTACTACTATTACGCCGACGACACCTACGTCTACGATTTCGTGATCAAGACCGGTGGCAAGGTCGAGGTCAAGCAGAATTCCTGGTACGTGCAGGACCACTGGCAGGTCACCGGCAACCTGCTGCTGTCCATCGGCCTGCGCAACGACGGTTTCAAGAACTACAACACCAGCGGCCAGGTGTTCGTGCGCCAGGACAACATCTGGCAGCCGCGCCTGGGCTTCTCGTGGGATGTCGAGGGCGACGGCCGCTCGCGCCTGTACGGCAATCTGGGCCGCTACGCGCTGCCGATCTCGGCCAACATCGCCCTGCGCGAGGCCAGCTCGGCCTACAACACCTACGCGATCTACACCTATACCGGCGTCTCCGCCAACGGCACCCCGACCGGCACCGAGTACGTGGACAGCGGCGTGTTCAGCGGCCAGGACGGCACCACGCCCAACCTGAAGTCGCTGGCCAGCAAGGGCCTCAAGCCCTATACCCAGGATGAGGCGATCCTGGGCTACGAGCACGTCCTGGCCAGCGACCATGACTTCGTCGACGGCTGGATGCTCGGCATCAAGGGAACCTACCGCAAGGTCCACAACGCCATCGACGACACCTGTTCGGCGCAAGCGCTGTACGCGGCGTCCGCGGCGGCCGGCTACGACGTCTCCGGCTGGGACAGCCAGTGGTCCACGCCGAGCGGGATCGCCGGCTGCTGGCTGTTCAACCCCGGCTACAGCTCGACCATCACTACCGACGTCGACGGCAACGGCAGCCTGGAGACCATCACCATGTCGGCCGGCTCGCTTGGGCCCAAGGCCAGGCGCACCTACAAGGGGATCACGCTGAGCGCGGAAAAGGCCAGCGACAGGTGGTACGCCAGCTTCAGCTACACCTGGTCCAAGAGCCAGGGCAACTACGAGGGGCTGGTCAATTCCGGCACCGGCCAGAGCACCACCGGCGTCACCGCCGACTTCGATTTCGCTCAGATCATGCAGGGCGCCTACGGCTACCTGAGCAACGACCACCGGCACAGCATCAAGCTGTACGGCGGCTACAGGATCAGCCCGCAGTGGCAGCTGGGGCTGGACCTGGCGGTGCAGTCGGGCGCGCCGATCAGCTGCTACGGCGGCGGCTACGGCACCCTGGACACCGAGTACGGCTACAGCAGCTTCTGGCACTACTGCAACGGCGAGGTCAGCGCGCAGGGCAGCCAGGGGCGGACGCCGTGGACCTTCACCTTCAGCCCGAACCTGATTTGGCGCCCGGCCGCGGCCAAGGGCCTGTCGCTGCAGCTGTCGGCGCTCAACCTGTTCAACAACATCAAGCCGCTGCAGGTCTACCAGATCTACGAATCGGTCGACGAGACCGGCACCAGCTACTACGAGAGCTACAAGCTCGGGCACTACTACACCGACCCGCGCAGCGTGCGCCTGCAGCTGGCCTACGAGTGGTGATGCCCGTGCTGCCGCGCCGCCGCCTGCTCGCCGCCGCCCTGGCCACCGGCCTGTTGCCGCGCGCGCTGCGTGCGGCGGCGCCG
>JASGEB010000031.1:0-20160 GCA_047606785.1 Pseudoxanthomonas sp. | reverse complement strand
TCGGCTCGGTCAGACATCCTTGTCTGACTCGCCGCCGCAGGCCATCCCTGGCCTGCTTTCCGCATCCCCGCCGGGGGCTGCGCACCGGCCCGTCATTGCCGCCATCTGCGGCCGAAGCGGCAAGCCTGCGGGCGAGGATGAGCCGTGTCCTGCCGCCGGGGGTCGCGACAAGCGCGCCAGGGATGGCGCGCGCCCGAGTCAGGGCAGGATGCCCTGCCGAGGGAAAAGCGGCTCCCGGCGGCAGGGCACGGCGTCTCGCCGCAGCCAGCGCCACAGCGGCGTTCCCGCGGTTGGGAGAAGAACCTATTTTTGTGGGAGCGCACCGCAGGGGCGCGATCAGGTTTGGCGCGGACCGGTAAACTTGCCGGCTTTCCCACCCCGCCTGGATTGACCGCCATGACCGGGACGCCCTCGACCGCTTCGCCCGTCCTGCTGCCCCTGCCCGCCGCCGCGCCCCGTGCCGGCACGCCGGCGCGGGGCAAGCTGTTCATCAAGACCCACGGCTGCCAGATGAACGAGTACGACTCGGCCCGGATGGCCGACCTGCTCGCCACCAGCGAAGGGCTGGAGCTGACCAACGACCCGGAGCAGGCCGACGTGGTGCTGGTCAACACCTGCTCGATCCGTGAGAAGGCGCAGGAGAAGGTGTTCAGCCAGCTCGGCCGCTGGAAGGCACTGAAGGCCAACGGCCGCGAGGTGATCATCGGCGTCGGCGGCTGCGTGGCCTCCCAGGAGGGCGAGGCGATCGTCAAGCGCGCGCCGTACGTGGACCTGGTGTTCGGCCCGCAGACCCTGCACCGCCTGCCGGAGCTGATCCGCGCCCGCCGCGAGCAGAACCGGCCGCAGGTGGACATCAGCTTCCCGGAGATCGAGAAGTTCGACCGC
This sequence comes from Pseudoxanthomonas sp., assembly GCA_047606785.1. Taxonomy (GTDB): domain Bacteria; phylum Pseudomonadota; class Gammaproteobacteria; order Xanthomonadales; family Xanthomonadaceae; genus Pseudoxanthomonas_A. The sequence continues at coordinate 19,275 of JASGEB010000031.1, read as the reverse complement.
CTGCCCGAGCCGCGCGCCGAGGGGCCGAGCGCGTTCGTCTCGATCATGGAGGGCTGCTCGAAGTACTGCTCGTTCTGCGTGGTGCCCTACACCCGCGGCACCGAGGTCAGCCGCCCGTTCGAGGACGTGCTGGTCGAAGTGGCGCAACTCGCGGCGCAAGGCGTGCGCGAGATCAACCTGCTCGGCCAGAACGTCAACGCCTACCGCGGACCTTACGGTGATGGGGAAGTCGCCGACCTCGGCCTGCTGATCCGCACCATCGCCCGGATCGACGGCATCGGCCGCATCCGCTTCACCACCTCGCATCCGCTGGAGTTCTCCGACTCGCTGGTCGACGCCTACCGCGACGTGCCGCAGCTGGCCGACTACCTGCACCTGCCGGTGCAGAGCGGCAGCGACCGCATCCTGTCGGCGATGAAGCGCGGCTACACCGCGCTGGAGTTCAAGTCCAAGATCCGCAAGCTGCGCGCGGTGCGCCCGGGCATCTCGATCAGCTCGGACTTCATCGTCGGCTTCCCCGGCGAGAGCGACGCCGACTTCGAGAAAACGATGAAGCTGATCGAGGACGTCGGCTTCGACCAGAGCTTCAGCTTCATCTACTCGCGCCGTCCGGGCACGCCGGCCGCCGACCTGCCCGACGAGGTGCCCGAGGCGGTCAAGCACGCGCGCCTGGAGCGCCTGCAGGCGGCGATCAACGCCAACGCCGCGAAGATTTCGCAGGCGATGGTCGGCAGCGTGCAGACCATCCTGGTGGAAGGCCCATCGAAGAAGGACCCGGCCGAGCTGACCGGCAAGACCGAGAACATGCGCTCGGTGAACTTCCCGGGCCCTCCCCGCCTGATCGGGCAGTTCGTCCAGGTCGAAATCACCGCGGCGCTGAGCAACTCGCTGCGCGGGCGGGTGGTGGCGGCCGGCGGCGCATGAGCCTGCGCATCGGCCGCGACACCCGGCTGTGCATGTCGCTGTCCGGGCGGCCGGGCAACTTCGGCACCCGCTTCCAGAACTACCTGTATGAGGCGCTGGGGCTGGACTACGTCTACAAGGCGTTCACCACCGCCGACCTGCCGGCGGCGGTGGCCGGTATCCGCGCGCTCGGCGTCCGCGGCTGCGCGGTGTCGATGCCGTTCAAGGAGACGGTGATCCCGCTGCTGGACGGCCTGGAACCGTCGGCGGCGGCGCTCGACGCGGTCAACACCATCGTCAACGACGACGGCGTGCTGCGCGGCTTCAACACCGACTACAGCGCGGTGGCGCAGCTGGTGGACCGCCATCGCGTGCCGCGCGAACTGCCGGTCGTCGTGCGCGGCAGCGGCGGCATGGCCAAGGCGGTGGCCTGCGCGCTGCGCGACGCCGGCTTCGTCCGCGGCCGCATCGTCGCGCGCAACCAGCACAGCGGCCGCGCGCTGGCGGAGAAGGCCGGCTGGCGGTGGACGCCGGACGATGCGGGCATCGCGCCCGGCGGCCTGCTGGTCAACGCCACCCCGCTGGGCATGGAAGGTCCGCACGCCGCCGCGCTGGCCTTCGGCCGGGCCGACATCGCCGCCGCCCACAGCGTGTTCGACGTGGTCGCGCTGCCGCCGGACACGCCGCTGCTGGGCGCGGCGCGCGCGCTCGGCCGGCCGACGATCGGCGGCGCCGAGGTGATCGTGCTGCAGGCGGTGGAGCAGTTCGTGCTGTATACCGGCGTGCGCCCGGACGCGGACCTGGTGGCGCGCGCCGCGGCGCACGCGCTGGGCTGAATCCCATCCGCCAACGCGCTACGCTGTCGCCCCCGGCCGCCGCCTGCACCGCCACGGCGCGCTCTGCATCCACGCAATGAACGCCCCCAGCCACCGCGACTTCAGCCTCGAACCCTACGACAGCGAACGCCTGGCCAACCTGGCCGGGCCGTTCGATGCGCACCTGCGCCAGATCGAGCTCAAGCTCGGCGTGGAGGTCTCCAACCGCGGCAACGTGTTCCGCATCGACGGCCCCGAGCAGGCCGCCGCGGCCGCCGAGAAGCTGCTGCGCGGCCTGTACGCCGACACCGAGCAGGAGACCCTGAGCGCCGAGTCGCTGCATATGCGCCTGGGCGAGGCCGGGCTGGAGCATGCCGCCGGCGGCTACGCGCCGCAGGAGGTGGCGATCCGGGTCAAGCGCGGCAGCGTGCGCGGGCGCGGTGCCAACCAGGCTGCCTACCTGCACGCCATCGCCACCCACGACATCAACTTCGGCATCGGCCCGGCCGGCACCGGCAAGACCTTCCTGGCGGTGGCCAGCGCGGTGGACGCGCTCAACCAGGCGCGCGTGCAGCGGCTGGTGCTGGTGCGCCCGGCGGTGGAAGCCGGCGAGAAGCTGGGCTTCCTGCCCGGCGACCTGAGCCAGAAGGTCGATCCCTACCTGCGCCCGCTGTACGACGCGCTGTACGAGATGCTGGGGGTGGAGAAGGTCGTCCGCCTGCTGGAGAAGAGCGTGATCGAGATCGCGCCGCTGGCCTACATGCGCGGGCGCACGCTCAACGACGCTTTCGTGATCCTGGACGAGGCGCAGAACACCAGCATCGAACAGATGAAGATGTTCCTGACCCGGATCGGCTTCGGCTCGACCGCGGTGGTCACCGGCGACCTGACCCAGATCGACCTGCCGCGCAACCAGAAGTCCGGGCTGAAGGACGCGCTGGAAGTGCTGCGCGGGGTCGAGGGCATTTCCTTCACCTTCTTCGGCGCGCGCGACGTGGTGCGCCATCCGCTGGTGGCGCGGATCGTGCGCGCCTACGACGCGCGCGACGGCGTCGATGCGCAGACCGGGCCGGCGTCGTGACCCGCGGTCCGGTCGAGCTCGACGTCGCCGTCAGCTACGCCCTGCCCCGCGCCGGGCTGCCGGCGCCGGCCAGCTTCCGCAAGTGGGTGGCCGCAGCCCTGGCCGGGCGCATCCGCAGGGCCGACCTGGCCATCCGCCTGGTCGACGTCAAGGAAGGTCGAGCGCTCAACCACCACTACCGCGGCAAGGACTACGCCACCAACGTGCTCAGCTTCCCGGCCGACCTGCCCGCCGGCCTGCCCAAGGGGGTCAAGCTGCCGCTGCTGGGCGACCTGGTGATCTGCGCGCCGGTGGTGGCGCACGAGGCCGCGCAGCAGGGCAAGCCACTGGCCGCGCACTACGCCCACCTGACCGTGCACGGCACCCTGCACCTGCTGGGCTGGGACCACGAGGACGAGAAGGAGGCCGAGGCGATGGAACAGCTCGAACGCGAGATTCTGGCCGCGCTGAGCATCGCCGACCCCTACGCGGGGGAGCAGCGATGATCGGCCTGGCCCTGCTGCTGGCCGCCGCGACGACGCCGGCCAAGCCGCCGGTCGCGCCGGCCGCCACCCCGGCCGACCTGCAGGCGCTGGTCGAATGCCGCAAGGAGGTGCCCGACTTCTACGCGCTCGAACCGCTGCTGGGCGATCCGGCCCGGATCGCCGCGCTGGGCTGGACACCGCTGCCGCGGGTCAACCCGTTCATGACCGAATACCGCCTGCCGGCGCCGATCGAGGTGTTCGGCAGCCGCACCAACCACATCGCCTTCGCCGGGTCCAGCATCATCGCCGTGCTCGACCTGCCCGACCCGCGCCCGCTGGCGCACCGGCTGCAGCTGGAGACCGGCCTGGACACGCCGCAGAAGGCGCTGTTCGGCAAGCAGCTGCGGGTGAGCGAGAAGCACGACCCGGCCAGCGGCCGCACCCTCTACCTGGCGGTGATCCTCAACGTCTCCAACGTCGACTCGCACCCCGGCAAGACCCTGGCCGGCTGCACCTACGACCTGGATACCGACGAGGCGCCGGCCGATCCGCCGCCGGCGACGCCCGCCACCTCCGGCTGAAACCAGCGGGCCGGCCGCCGCCGGCGGTTTGCTAGACTCCGCCTCCACCTCGTCCCTCCCGGCGGGGGCCGCTCCCAGCGCATGTCAGACGACGACAGTACCAACGCGTCGGAACCCCAGGAAAAACGCCGCAGCTGGCTCGAACGCCTCAGTTCGGCCTTCTCCGGCGAGCCCGAATCCCGCGAGGACCTGCTCGCCCTGCTGCGCGACGCCCAGCACGACGGCCTGCTCGGCGCGGACACGCTGAAGATGATGGAAGGCGCCATGGCGGTGGCCGAGCTGACCGTGGGCGACGTGATGATCCCGCGCGCGCAGATGGTCTCGCTGGCGGTCGGCACGCGCTTCCTGGACCTGATGAAGGAGGTGGTCGAGTCCGGCCACTCGCGCTTCCCGGTGCACGGCGACGACAAGGACGACATCCTCGGCATCCTGCTGGCCAAGGACCTGCTGCGCGGGGTGGTGGCCGACGACGGCCCGGGCGATGTGCGCGAGCTGCTGCGCCCGGCGGTGCTGATCCCCGAGTCGAAGAAGCTCAACGTTCTGCTCAAGGAGTTCCGGCTCTCGCGCAACCACATGGCGATCGTGGTCGACGAGTACGGCGGCGTGGCCGGGCTGATCACCATCGAGGACGTGCTCGAGCAGATCGTCGGCGAGATCGACGACGAGCACGACGAGGCCGACGACGCCATCTCGCTGATCACCGCCCAGGCCGACGGCCAGTACGTGGTCGACGCGCTCACCCCGATCGCCGACTTCAACGAGCGCTTCGGCGCGGACTTCTCCGACGAGGACTACGACACCATCGGCGGCCTGGTCACCGACGCCCTGGGCCACCTGCCCGAGGCCGGCGAGGAACTGACCCTGGGCCGCTTCGCCTTCCGCGTGGCCAAGGCCGACGCGCGCCGGGTGCACGCCTTCCACGTCGGCGTGCTGGGCGAGCCGTGAGGCCCGCGCGCCTGCTGCAGCGCCTGCTCGCGCTGGCGCTTGGCCTGCTGGCCTGCGCCGGCGCGGCCGCCGCGCCGCGCATCGGAGTGATGACCATGCAGCCGGGCGAGGTGTTCTTCGAGCGCTTCGGCCACGACGCCATCGTCCTCGTGGACCCGGCCAGCGGCCAGGTGCTGTCGTACAACTTCGGCGCCTTCGACCCGTCCGAGCCGGACTTCCTCGGCAACTTCGTGCACGGCCGGATGATGTACTACCTGGTGGAACTGCCGCTGCAAGAGGACCTGGCGTCCTACCGCGAGGAGGGCCGCGGGGTGTCGATCCAGTGGCTGGACCTGGACGCTGCGCAGGCGCAGGCGCTGGCCGACGCGCTGGCGGTGGAGGCGCGCCCGGAGAACGCGCGCTACCCCTACGACTACTTCACCTCCAACTGCGCCACGCGGGTGCGCGACGCCATCGACGGCGCGCTCGGCGGCGAGCTGAAGAAGCAGTTGGAGTCGCGCTCGGACGGCAGCAGCTACCGCAGCGAATCGGTGCGCCTGGCCTCGCCGGCGTGGTGGATGTGGAGCGGCTTCGACCTGGGCTTCGGCCCGACCGCCGACCGGCCGCTGTCGCTGTGGGAGGCGGCCTTCATCCCGATGCGGCTGGCGCGTGCGCTGGGCGAAGCGCGCAACAGCGAGGGCCGGCCGCTGGTGGAGTCCGAACAGGTGCTGCTGCCGCAGCGGATCGCGCCCGAGCCGCAGACCGCGCCATGGCGGATCTGGCCTTGGCTGCTGGCCGGCATCGCCGCGGCCGTCGCCTTGCTGCCGCTGCGCCGCCGCCCGCGCACACTCGGCGCGCTGCTGCTGCCGTTCTGGCTGCTGTGCGGGCTGGGCGGCGCGCTGATGCTGTTCATCTGGTTCGGCAGCGCGCACACCGCCGGCTGGGCCAACCGCAACCTGCTGCTGCTCGATCCGCTGTGCCTGCTGCTGCTGCCGGCCGCGCTGGCGCTGCTGCGCGTGCGCGCGCCGGTGCGCTGGCAGCGCGTGCTGGCCTGGACGGTGGCGGCCGGCGCGGCGCTGGCGTGGGTCCTGCTGTGGTTCCCGTTCGACCACCAGGACAACCGGCGCTGGGTGGCGCTGCTGCTGCCGCTGCACGTGTCCATCGCATACGTATGCGCCTTGCAGCGCAGCTTGCGGCGCTGAACCGGGCTGGGCGAGCATCGTCGCCCCGTTCGATCCGAGGTGATGCGACATGCTGCGATGGCTGGCCGGCTGCGCCCTGCTGTTCTCCGTCCTGGGCGCGACCGCCGCGCCGGTCCAGGTCGAATCGCCGGGCAAGGTGCTCAAGGTGGCGATCGACACCGATCCGCAGGGGCGCCCGTTCTACCAGGTGTGGCGCCAGGGCGAGCAGATCGTCGCGCCTTCGCGGCTGGGCTTCATCCTGGTCGACGCGCCCAAGCTGGAGCGCAACCTGGAAATCGGCACGCCCAGCCTGCGCAGTTCCGACCAGATCTGGGAACAGCCCTGGGGCGAGCGCCGCCTGGTCCGCGACCACTACAACGAACTGCGCGTGGCCCTCACCGAGAAGGTCGCGCCGAAGCGCAGCTTCGAGGTGATCGTGCGGGTCTACGACGACGGCCTGGGTTTCCGCTACCACTTCCCCGACCAGCCGGCCCTGCACGAGGTCGGCATCGCCGAGGAGCTGACCGAGTTCGCCATCGCCCGCCCGGCCACCGCCTGGTGGATCCCGGCCTTCGAGTGGAACCGCGAGGAATACCTCTACCACCGCACGCCGGTGGAAGAGGTCGGCGTGGCGCAGACGCCGATCACCCTGCGCCTGGACGACGGCCTGCACCTGTCCATCCACGAGGCCGCGCTGGTCGACTACGCCGGCATGAACCTGCAGCGGGTGGAGGAGCGCCGCTTCAAGGCCGCGCTGACCCCCGGCATCGGCGTGGCCAAGGTCCAGCGCAGCGCGCCGTTCGACACGCCGTGGCGCTCGATCCAGGTGGGCGAGCGCGCCGGCGACCTGGTCGAATCCTCGCTGATCCTCAACCTCAACGAGCCCAACAAGCTCGGCGACGTGTCCTGGGTCAAGCCGATGAAGTACGTCGGGGTGTGGTGGGAGATGCACCTGGACCAGAAGACCTGGGCGTCCGGGCCGAAGCACGGCGCCACCACCGAGAACGTCATGCGCCACATCGACTTCGCCGCCGCCCATCACCTGGGCGGGGTGCTGGTGGAAGGCTGGAACCTGGGCTGGGACGGCGACTGGTTCGGCAACGGCCAGGACTTCGACTTCCGCAAGCCCTACCCCGACTACGACCTGGACAAGCTCGCCGCCTACGCCAGGTCCAAGGGGGTGATGCTGATCGGCCACAACGAGACCTCCGGCAACGCCGCCCACTACGAATCGCAGCTGGAGGACGCCTTCGCCCTGTACCAGCGCCTGGGCATCGGCGCGGTCAAGACCGGCTACGTGGCCGATGCCGGCCAGGCCAAGGTGCTCGGCGCCGACGGCAAGGTCCACTACGCCTGGAACGAGGGCCAGGCGATGGTGAACCACTACCAGAAGGTGGTGGACGTGGGCGCCGCGCACCATATCGCCATCGACGCGCACGAGCCGGTCAAGGACACCGGCCTGCGCCGCACCTACCCGAACTTCGTCGCCCGCGAGGGCGCGCGCGGCATGGAGTACAACGCCTGGGGCAACCCGGGCAACCCGCCCGAGCACGAGGAGAACCTGGTGTTCACCCGCCTGCTGGCCGGGCCGATGGACTTCACCCCCGGCATCTTCGGCATGAAGACCCGCCCGGGCTCGCGCGTGGCCACCACCTGGGCCAAGCAGCTGGCGCTGTACGTGACGATCTACAGCCCGCTGCAGATGGCCGCCGACCTGCTGGACAACTACGAGGCCAACCCCGGCCCGTTCAAGTTCATCGAGGACGTGCCGGTGGACTGGGAGACCACCCAGGTGCTCAACGGCGAAGTGGGGGAATACGTGACCATCGCCCGCCAGGACCGGCACGGGCCGGACTGGTACCTGGGCGCGATCACCAACGCCGACCCGCGCACGCTGCGGGTGCCGCTGAGCTTCCTGGACCCCAGGCGCAAGTACGTGGCGCAGATCTACCGCGACGGGCCGGATGCGGACTGGGACAAGCACCCGGAGTCGATCGTGATCGAGCAGAAACCGGTGACCGCGGAGGACACCCTGGAGCTGAAGCTGGCACCCGGCGGCGGCCAGGCGATCCACTTCGTCGCCTTGTAGGAGCGCACCGAAGGGGTGCGATGGCTTTACCGGCAAGGCCAATTCGGCAAGGCCAATCGCGCAAGCCCGATCGCGCTCCTGCGGTGCGCGCCTACACAGGGCGCCGCGCGGCGGTCACAATCGGCTACCGCCGACCGCCCGCCGCCGATGAACCGAACCGCCCGCACGGCCCTGCTCGCCCTGACCCTGCTGCCCGCGCTGGCCGTCGCGCCGGCGCCGGCCATGCCCCCCTATCGCAGCCCACAGCAGATCCTGGACGCCTCGCCGGCCGGCGACTGGCGCACGCTCGACCCGGCGCGCACGCTGTACCTGCAGCTGGACAGCGGGCGGGTGATCATCGAACTGGCCCCGCAGTTCGCCCCGCAGCACGTGGCCAACATCCTGGCGCTGGCGCGCGGCCGCTTCTGGGACGGCACCAGCATCTACCGGGTGCAGGACAACTTCGTGGCGCAGTGGGGCGATGCCGACGCCGACGACCCGGCCAAGGCGCGCCCGCTGGGCGCGGCCAGAGCGCACCTGCCGGCCGAGTTCCACCGCAGTGCGAAGGGCCTGGACTTCCAGCGCCTGCCCGACGCGGACGGCTGGGCCAAGGAGGTGGGCTTCGTCGACGGCTTCCCGGTGGGGCGCAACGGCGCGGACGGCACCGCTTGGTTGGCGCACTGCTACGGCACGGTCGGCGCCGGTCGCAACAACGCCGAGGACAGCAGCACCGGCGCCGAGCTGTACGCGGTGATCGGCCAGTCGCCGCGCCAGCTGGACGACAACATCACCGTGGTCGGGCGGGTGGTCCAGGGCATGGAACTGCTCAGCAGCCTGCCGCGCGGACCGGAACCGATGGGCTTCTACACCGATGCCACCAAACGCACGCCGATCCGCAGCATCCGCGTGGCCGCCGACCTGCCCGAGGCCGAACGCACCCCGCTGCAGCTGCTGCGCACCGACAGCCAGACCTTCCGCGACGTCGCCGAGGCGCGCCGCAACCGGGTGGACGACTTCTACAAGCGCCCGGCCGGTCACATCGACCTGTGCAACGTGCCGCTGCCGGTGCGCGCGCCGCCGGCCGAATGAGTCCGCTCAGGCCAGGTAGGCGGGCGGCTGCGCGACCAGCCCCTGCTTGACGTGGCGCGTGGTGTCGTCGGCAAGCACTTCCTGCACATCCGCCTCGAGGCCGGCGATCGCCGCCTTCGCGATGTCCTCCGGCCTGGCCTTGGCTGCGTCGACGCCCCTGGCCATGTCGGTGTCGATGAAGCCGGCGTGGATGGCGACGACCAGCGTGCCCTGCGCGCGCAGTTCGTTGCGCAGACCATTGGTCAATGCCCACGCCGCGGCCTTGGAAACCGAGTACGCGCCCGTGGCCGGGAGGCTCAGCCAGCTCAGCACCGACAGCATGTTGACCAGCGCGCCGCCGCCGTTGCGACGCAGTATCGGCGCGAACGCGCGGCTGACCGCGAGCATGCCGTGCAGGTTGGTTTCGAGCACGTCGCGCAGCGCGCCGTCGCCGCCGGCGGCGAGCAGCGGCGTGGTGCCGATGATGCCGGCGTTGTTGACCACGATATTGGTGTCGCCGCATTGCACCGACGCGGCCGCGACGCTGGCCGCGTCGGTGACGTCGATCCGCACCGGCACGACTCCGGCCAGCTTCACCGTGGACGGATCGCGCGCGCCGGCGTAAACCCTGGCGGCGCCCGCGTCGAGCAGCGCCTGTGCGTAGGCCCGGCCGAGGCCGCGGTTGGCGCCGGTGACGAAGGCGGTGCTGCCCTGGACTTTCATCGGTGTCTCCTGGCTGGGTAGTGCAAACCCGCGCTCAGCGCGCGGCGAGTTCGTCGCGAGGCGCGGCGCCGAGCCGTATCGTGACCGTGCTCGAGAGCCCGGGCCGCAGCCGTTCGAGCGCGGCCTGCCCCGGGTCGAAGCGAATCCGCACCGGCACGCGCTGCACGATCTTGGTGAAGTTGCCGGTGCCCGGCTCGAACGGCAGCAGCGAGAACTGCGAACCGGAACCCGGCGCGAAACTGTCGACCACGCCGCGCAGCTTCGCGCCCGGCAACGCGTCGACCTCGACCACGGCCGCTTGCCCCGGCAGTATCCGCGCGACCTGGGTTTCCTTGAAGTTGGCAACCACGTACAGCGCGTCCAGCGGCACGATCTCCATCAGCCGCGTGCCCGGCTGCACGTAGTCGCCGCGCTCGGCCTGGCGGTCGCCGACCGCGCCGTCGACCGGCGCGCGCACCAGCGCATTGCGCTGGTTCTGCAAGGCGAGTTGCAGCGCGGCCTGCGCGCGTTGCACCGCGGCGTCGGCCTGCGCCTGCGCGGCCAGCAATCCGCCGCGCTTGCTGCGGGTCAGCACGAGCTGGTCGCGCTGCACCTGCAGGGCCGCGCGCACTTCGCGCGCGCCGCTGTCCGCGCCGACGGCGGCGGTGCGGTAGCGCTCCACGTCCGAACGCGACACCAGTTGCGACGCGCCGAGGTTTTCGTAGCGCGCGCGATCGGCCTGCGCCTGCGCGTTCCGCGCATCGGCGGCGCGGATCGACACTTCCACCGCGCGCAGGTTCGACGCTGCCACGCGTTCTTCCGCACCCAGCGACGCCAGCGCCGCGCGCGCGGCGGACGCCGCGGCCTGCGCATCGGCGAGGCCGGCCTGCGCCGAGGCGACACGCGCGTCGAATTCCTCGGCGTCGATGCGCAGCAACGCCTGCCCGCGGCGCACGCGCTGGTTGTGCGCGACCAGCACTTCGGCGACCAGTCCGGCGACCTTCGGCGCGACCACCGAACTGTCGGCCTGCAGATAGGCGTTGTCGGTGGAGACCGAGCGCTTCGGCAGCGCGATCCAGGCCGCGCCGGCCAGCGCCAGCAGCGCGGCGACGCCGACCGCGACGACCGCCTTGCGCGAAGGCGCCCGCCGCGGCTTCGCGACCGCCGGGGCCGCTGCGTTCACCGCTCCATCACCAGCAGCGTGGAAGTGGCCGAGGCGTACAGCCTGCCGTCGACGCCGACCAGCTTCGCCTCGGCGAACGCGGCGCGGCGGCCGAAGCCGAGCACGCGGCCCTCCGCGCGCAGCCTGCCGGTTTCGTGGGTGATCCCCTTGTGGTAGGCGGTCTTGAGTTCCAGCGTGGTATACGCCTGCGTCGGCGAGAGCTTCGAGTGCACCGCGCAGCCGCAGGCCGAATCCAGCAACGTCGCCGCGTAGCCGCCGTGCACGCTGCCGATCGGGTTGTACATGCGCAGCGACGGCACGCTTTCGAACACGGCGAAACCGTCCTCGGCCTCGACCAGGGTGAAGTCCATCGTTTCGCCGATCGGCGGACGGCTGCCGAGTTCGACCAGCTTGCGCAGTTGTTCCAGCCCGGTCAGTCCGGGCGGCAGTCGTTCGACGAGGTTCATGCGATGGACTCCACGCCGAAGCGGCGTTTCAGGGCGGTGCGCGAGTGCGCGAGGACGGCGTCGGAACGGCGCGGGTCCGGTTCGACCCGCGAGATCGACAGCGCGCCGATCAGTTCGGCAACGGCGGAACGCGCCTCGGCTTCCGCATCGGCGTGGCCGAGTTGCGCGAGCAGGTCGCGCAGGCGCGCGACCAGACTGCGCACGCCGGCCGCGTAGACCGCGCGCGCGTCGTCGCCGAGGCGCGGCAGGTCGGAGGCGAGCGCCGGCATCGGGCAGCCGATCTCGCGCATGTCGCGGTGCCGCTTCGACAGGTAGAAGTCGATGTAGGCGCGCAACGCGTCGGCCGGCGCCTTGCCGTCGGTCTCGCGGGCGAAGTGCGCGCGCGCCTGCTCGAACATGCGCTCGATCGCCGCGACGACCAACTCGTCCTTCGAGGCGAAGTGCGCGTAGAAGCCGCCGTGGGTCAGCCCCGCCTCGGCCATCACCCCGGCGACGCCGACGCGATCGGGGCCGGCGATGCGGATCGCCCTGGCAGCGGCGTCGAGCACCTTCGCCCGGGTCTGCTGCTTGTGTTCGCCGTCGTAGCGCATGCGGACGCCTCGCCTTTGGAGGACGGTCATAATATTATGATCGTCATTCCATTTCAAGGACCGCCGGATGGCCGCCCTGCCCGCCTCGCCTGCCGACTTGCCGAAGTCGCGCAAGTTCCTGATCTTCGGAGTGATGGCGTTCGGCCAGTTCATGGCCCTGATCGACATCCAGATCGTCGCCGCGTCGTTGAACGAGGTGCAGGCCGGGCTGTCGGCCGGGCCGGACGAGATCAGCTGGGTGCAGACCGGCTACCTGATGGCGGAACTGGTGATGATCCCGTTGTCGGCGTTCCTGGCGCAGGCGCTGTCGACGCGTTGGCTGTTCGCGCTGTCGGCCGGCTTGTTCACGCTGGCCAGCGCGCTGTGCGGGATCGCCTGGGACATCGATTCGATGGTCGCGTTCCGCGTGCTGCAGGGTTTCGTCGGCGGCGCGATGGTGCCGACCGTGTTCGCCACCGGCTTCGCCCTGTTCACCGGCAAGGAGCGGGCGATGATCCCGGCGATCCTCGGCATGGTCTCGGTGCTGGCGCCGACGCTGGGGCCGACCGTCGGCGGCTGGCTGACCGATGTCGCCGACTGGCGCTGGATCTTCTACGTCAACATCGTGCCGGGCATCGTGGTGACGGCGCTGTCGCTCGCGCTGATCCGGGTGGACCGGCCGGACCCGTCGATGTTGCGGTGCATCGACTACGCGCACCTGGCGGCGATGGCGGCGCTCCTCGGTGGGCTGGAATACGTGCTGGAGCAAGGCCCGCGCCACGACTGGTTCGGCGATCCGCGCATCGCCACCGCCGGCTGGCTGTCGCTGGTCGCGTTCGGCCTGTTCCTCGAACGCTCGCTGCGCTCGAACGGGCCGATCGTGCGCCTGAGCCCGTTCCGCAAGCCGACCTTCGCGTTCGCCTGCGCGTTCAACCTGGTGATCGGCTTCGGCATCTATTCCTCGACCTACCTGGTCCCGTTGTTCCTGGGCCGCGTGCGCGGCTACGACAGCCTGCAGATCGGCCTGACCGTGTTCGTCACCGGCATCGCGCAGTTGTTCAGCACGCTGGTCGCGGCGTGGCTGTCGCAGCGCGTGGACATGCGCCGGATGATCGCGGCCGGGCTGGCGCTGTTCGCGGCCAGCCTGTGGGCGATGTCGCGGGTGACTTCCGAATGGGGCTTCGGGGCCTTCCTGCTACCGCAGGCGTTGCGCGGGTTCTCGATCATGCTGTGCATCGTGCCGAGCGTGACCCTGGCGCTGGGCGGGTTCCAGGCCGCGGAGCTGCGCTATGCGTCGGGGCTGTTCAACCTGATGCGCAACCTCGGCGGCGCGATCGGGATCGCCGTGGTGACGACCTGGATCGGCGACCTGACCCGCCTCCACGTCGCCCGCTTCGGCGAGGCACTGGACGGGCCGGGGCATGCCGCAGCGGGCTTCGTGGCCAAGATGGCTGCGCGCATCGGCGAAACCACGCCGGACGCCGCGCATGCGCTGCTGATGGCGCGGGGGGAATTCGCGCGAGTGGTCGGTCGCCAGGCAATGACGCTGGCGTTCGAGGATTCGTTCGCACTGATGGCGTGGATGTTCCTTGCCACGCTGGCGATGGTGCCGTTGTGCCGGCCGCCGCCGGCCGCGCCTGCGGCCGACACGCACTGACGCGATCCACCCGGCCCATGGCGGAGACTGCCTGCCGGCGTTACACGAACTGGGCTGCACGCGGCACGTGCTCCCTGGCGACCTGGTCGGCTATGGCGCCAATCCGGCATGGGTGCATCTCGGCACTCGAACCTTCGGTGACGCCAGCGTGGCGCGCGCCGCCGCGGTGAGCGCTACCGCGCCGCGCCTGCGATGCCAGGCCCGCAGCGCGGCGCACATCCCGGACATGGCCGCAACGGCGGCCCGCGCGCCACCGTGTTCCAGCCGGTAACGGCTGTTTATCGGCATGCATCACGGATGACACACGGCGTCAAGCCGGACACGCATCCAACCTCTAGCATCGCCCGGCCCCTCCGCCACCTTTGGACCGAGCACGCCATGAAGACCTTCGCCGCCGTTCCCCTGCTGTGTGGGCTGTGCCTGGCCGGGTCGGCCGCCGCCGCGGACCAGACCACCAAGACCGATGCGTCGTCCAAGACCGATGCGTCGTCGTCCAGCAGCACGCCGTCCGCCCATCAGGGCCAGCCACCGCCCTGCCCGCCGCCGCCCCCGCCGCCGGCCGACGGCAAGGCGCCGCCCGCGCAGGACGGCAAGTCATCGGATGGCAAGGGACCGCCGCCGCAGGACGGCAAGGGACCGCCGCCGTGCCCGCCGCCGCCTGGCGGCCAGCATCCATCGGCGCCGTCGTCCGACGGTTCCGGCGATGCAAGCTCGGCGCCCGCCGCCTCCGGCCGCAGCGACCAAGGCGAGAACTGACCCCACTGCAACAACCACCAGCTTCGATGACGATGTCCAAGAAGATCCCTTCCAGGCTGCTGCTGATCGTGCTCCTGATGGCGGCGACCGCGCCTGCGTTCGCCGCCGACACTCCCGCCCGAAACGACGACGGCAAGTGCGCGCCGCCGCCCGACGGCAAGGGCGCACCACCCTCGGGCCAGGCGCCGCCGCCCCCGCCGGCCGACGGCAACGGCACCCCGCCCTGCCCGCCACCGGACGGCAAGGGCCCGCCGCCGGGCAATGGCCACGCCGGCAACGGACCGCCGCCCGGACCGCCGCCGGGACAGCATCAGGCCTATGCGCTGGCCGGCGCCTACACCGTCGCCGACGTGCGCAGCCAGACCGAAAGCGGCCGGCGCTACACCTCGGCCAAGCCCGACGAATCGGCAGTGTGGATCAAGCAGGGCGGCCGCCTGTCGCTCGACCGACCGAGCATCGACAAGCGCGGCGACAGCTCCTCGCACGAGAACAGCAGCTTCTACGGGCTCAACGCGGCGCTGCTGGTGACCGGCGGCGGCAACCTCGGCGTGCAGGGCGGCAGCGTGCTCGCCGACGGGGTGGGCGCCAACGCGGTGTCCGCCGTCGACAGCGGCAGCCGGGCCGAACTGGACGGCACCCGCATCGTCGCCCACGGCAACGGCGCGCACGGCGTGGATGCCGCCAACGGCGGCAGCGTGGTGCTGCGCGGGGTCGAGATCGAGACCTTCGACGCCAGCGCCGCGGCGGTGGCCACCGATCGCGGCGGCGGCGACATCAGCGTGCAGGGCGGCAAGCTGCTCGCGCACGGCTTCCGCTCGCCGGGCCTGTATTCGACCGGCACGATCAAGGTCGCCGGCACCGAGGTGCGCGCCAGCGGCGCCGAGGCGGCGGTGATCGAGGGCTCCAACGCGATCGAGGTCGAAGACGGCCGGCTGTTCGCCGGCAAGACCTGCGGCGCGATGCTGTACCAGAGCTTCTCCGGCGACGCCCAGGGCCAGCACAGCCGCTACGCCCAGCGCGGCGGCTCGTTCGGGGCCGCCGAGGGCCCGCTGTTCTTCGTCACCAACGCCACCGGCGAGATCGTCCTGGAGAACGTGCAGCTCGCCGCCGCCTCCGGCGTGCTGGTCAAGGCCAGCGACGGGCAATGGGGTCGCCAGGGCAGCAACGGCGGCCACGCCGTGCTGCATGCGCTCGGCCAGCGACTGCCCGGCGACCTGGTCGCCGAGCATGGCGGCAGTGTCGTCGCCGAACTCAGGCAGGGCAGCGTGCTGGAAGGCAGCGTCCACGGCGCCGCGCTCGACATCGACGCCAGCAGCCGCTGGGACGTGCTCGGCGATTCCAGCGTGGCCGCGCTGACCCTGGCCGGCGCCGACGCCGGCGCCAAGCTGGCCCGCCTGCAAGGCAACGGCCACACCGTCCGCTACGACGCCAAGGCCACGGCCAACGCCTGGCTCGGCGGCAAGCGCTGGGACCTGCCCGGCGGCGGTAGCCTGCAGCCCGACGCTCCCTAGGGAGCGCCCCGCGGCGTCATGCCTCGGCGGCGACGAAGCCGCCGGTCTGGCGCGCCCACAGCCGCGCGTACAGGCCGCCGCGCACGATCAGCTCGGCATGCGTGCCGGTCTCGACGATCGCGCCGCCGTCCATCACCACCAGCCGGTCCATGCGCGCGATGGTCGAGAGCCGGTGGGCGATGGCGATCACGGTCTTGCCGGCCATCAGCGTCTCCAGGCTGTCCTGGATGGCCGCCTCGACCTCCGAGTCCAGCGCCGAGGTGGCTTCGTCCAGCACCAGGATCGGCGCGTCCTTGAGCAGCACCCGGGCGATGGCGATGCGCTGGCGCTGGCCGCCGGACAGCTTGACCCCGCGCTCGCCGACGTGGGCGGCGTAGCCGCGCCGGCCCTCGCCGTCCACCAGCGTCTCGATGAAGCCGTCCGCGCGCGCCTTGCGCACCGCCTCGCGCAGCTGTTCCTCGCTGGCATCGGGGCGACCGTACAGCAGGTTGTCGCGGATCGAGCGGTGCAGCAGCGAGGTGTCCTGGGTGACCACGCCGATCTGCCCGCGCAGGCTCTCCTGGGTGACCCGGGCGATGTCCTGGCCGTCGATCAGGATGCGCCCGCTCTCCAGGTCGTACAGCCGCAGCAGCACGTTGACCAGGGTCGACTTGCCGGCGCCGGACGGGCCGACCAACCCGATCTTCTCGCCGGGACGCACCCGCAGGTCGAGCCCGGCGATCACCCCGCCGCGCTTGCCGTAGTGAAAATGGATGTGCTCGAAGCGCACCTCGCCGCGATCCACCCGCAGCTCGCGCGCAACGGGCGCGTCCTGCACCGTCAGCGCCCGCGAGATCGTCTGCATGCCGTCCTGTACCGTGCCGATCTGCTCGAAGATGCCGTTGACCGTCCACATGATCCAGCCGGACATGTTGTGGATGCGGATCACCAGCCCGGTCGCCACGGTGATCGCGCCGACGCTGACCTGGCCGCGGCTCCACAGCCACAGCGCCAGCGCGCAGGTGCCGACGATCAGGAAGCCGTTGGCGATGGCGATCGCGGTGTCCATGGCGGTGGTGACGCGCGTCTGCGCGCGGGTCTTGACCGCCAGTTCGTCCATCGCCTCGCGCACGTAGCCCTGCTCGCGACCGCCATGCGCGAACAGCTTGAGCGTGGCGACGTTGGTGTAGCCGTCGACGATCCGCCCCATCGCCTTGGAACGCGCGTCCGAGGCGATCCAGGCGCGGGTCTTCATGCGCGGCACGAAGTACGCCATCAGCCCGACGTAGGCCACCAGCCAGACCAGCAGCGGCACGGTCAGCCACAGATCGGCCTGCGCGAACAGGTACAGCGCGCTGCCGGTGTAGACCACGATGTACCACAGCGCATCGACGATCTGCACCGCCGACTCGCGCAGCGAGGAGCCGGTCTGCATCACCCGGTTGGCGATGCGCCCGGCGAAGTCGTTCTGGAAGAACGCCAGGCTCTGCCGCATCACGTAGTTGTGCATCAGCCAGCGCGCGCGGTTGCTCAGCCCCGGCACGATCGCCTGGTTGACCAGCAGGTTGTGCAGCGCCACCAGCAGCGGGCGCGCGACCAATGTGATGCCGGCCATCCACAGCAGCTCGCCGGCATGGTGGCGGAAGAAGTCCGCGCCCGGGCGCTCGGCGACCATGTCGACGATGCGGCCGAGGAAGTCGAACATCGCCACTTCCGCCAGCGCCAGCAGCAGCCCGGCCAGCAGCGCCACCGCGAACAGCGGCCACACCGGCTTGAGATAGAACAGATAGAACCACGCCACCGAATCCGGCGGCGCGCGCCCGTCCGGCGCAGGAAACACCTCGATCCGCGATTCGAACCAGCGCAACACCGCGCCCAGCGGCCCGCGCCGGCTCACACCGCCGCCGGCGACAGCGGCGCCGGCGCCACGATCACCCCGTTGGCGTCGGCGTACAGCCAGTGGCCGGGCTCGAAGCGCACCCCGGCGAAGCGCACCGGCACGTCCACCTCGCCCTGCCCGCGCTTGTCGCCGCGCACCGGCACCGCCGCCAGCGCCTTGACCCCGAGCGGCAGGTTGGCCATCACCTCCACGTCGCGCACGCAGCCGTGGACGACGATCCCGGCCCAGCCGCTGGCCACCGCCCGCTCGGCCAGCATGTCGCCCAGCAGGGCGCGCCGCAGCGAGCCGCCGCCGTCGACCACCAGCACCTTGCCGGTGCCGTCCAGTGCCACCTGCTCGCGCACCCGCGAGTTGTCCTCGAAGCAGGCGATGGTGACGATCCTGCCGCTGAAGGCGCTGCGCCCGCCGAAGTCGCGCAACAGCGGCTCGGCGACCTGCACCTCGGGGTGGGCGTCGCACAGGTCGGGCGTGGTCCAGGGCTGCATCGCGTTCTCCGGCGCGGCGACCGGCCGCGGACGCCGCAAAGCCTACAACGTCCGGCTGACGGTGAAGCTGCCGAAGGATGTCGAACTCGCGAGTAGGAACGCCCCATGGGCGCGATCGGCTTTCCCGGAAGATCAAGTCGCGCCCATGGGGCGCTCCTACACCACCTTTCCGGCCCATGGGGCGTTCACCAATGCACCTGCTGCGGCAGCAGCCCGCGCAGCTCGGCGTCGGTCAGGTTGCGCCAGCGCCCGGGCTTGAGCGCGCCCAGACGCACGTTGTCGATGCGCACCCGCCGCAGGATCTTCACCCGATAGCCGAAGGCCGCGCACATCAGCCGGATCTGCCGGTTCAGGCCCTGGGTCAGGACGATGCGGAAGCCGAACTTGGCGATCCGCGCGGTCCGGCACGGCAGGGTCGTCTGGCCGTGGATGCGCACCCCGCGCGCCATCCCGCGCAGGAACTCCTCGCTCACCGGCTTGTTGACCTCGACCAGGTACTCCTTCTCGTGGCGGTTCTCCGCGCGCAGCACCTGGTTGACGATGTCGCCGTTGCTGGTCAGCAGGATCAGCCCCTCCGAATCCTTGTCCAGGCGGCCGATCGGGAAGATGCGCTGCTCGTGGCCGACGAACTCGACGATGTTGCCCTTGACCGAGGACTCGGTGGTGCAGGTGACGCCGACCGGCTTGTTGAGCGCGATGTAGACGTGCCGGCGCACGCCGGCGCGCGGCGGCGGGCGCACGCGCAGTGCCTGGCCGTCGACGCTGACCTGGTCGCCGGGCAGGACCAGGGTGCCGACGCCGGCCGCCTGCCCGTTCACCGCCACCCGCCGCTGCGCGATCAGCGCGTCGGCCTCGCGCCGCGAGCAGAAGCCGGTGCCGGCGATGTGCTTGTTGAGGCGGGTGCCGGCCGGCGCGGCGTCCTCGTCCGCCGCGCTCATGGCCGCGGCTTGCCGGGCTTGCCGGGCCTGCGCGCGCCGCCCTTGCCGGGCCCGCGCGGCGTGC
>JASGEB010000030.1:0-4108 GCA_047606785.1 Pseudoxanthomonas sp. | reverse complement strand
GTGCCGACCTGCAGGCCGATCACCGAGGCGTCGTAGGCGGCCTGGGCCGAGACCACCGCCAGCCGCCGCGCCTCGATCTCGGAGATGCCCTGCACCACGGTCTGGTAGTAGTTGCGCACGTTGCGCGCGACCGAGCGCTTGTCCGCCTCGTAGGTGTCTTGCTGGATATCGCGGGTGGCGATCGCCTGACGCACCGCCGACTGGGTGGCGCCGCCGGCGAAGATCGGCACGCTCAGGGTCACGCCGATGTAGTTGGTGTCGGTGCGTGGGCTGCCGGCGTTGGTGGTCTCCTCGTAGGCGGCCAGGGCGCCGCTGTAGCGGCCCCAGGTCTTGCTGCGGCCGAGACTGCCGCTCAGGCTCACGGTCGGCAGGTGGCCGGCGCGCGCGGCGGTCAGGTTCTTCTCGGCCGCGCTGACCTGCAGTTTCTGCGCCAGCAGCGACTGGTTCTGCTCGATCGCCGCCGCGACCAGGTCGTCGACGCTGCCGTAGGCCGGCACCTCCGGCTTGAAATCATCCGGCAGGCCGCGCAGGTTGCGTACCGGTTGGCCGGTGATCTCGGCCAGTGCCTCGTAGTAGTCGGCCAGGGTGTTGCGCGCGGTGATGGTGTCGGCGCGGGCCTGGTCGTATTCGGCGCGAGCCTCGTGCACGTCGGTGATCGGCGCCAGGCCGACCTGCAGGCGCTTGTCGGCGTAGTCGAACTGCTTCTTCGCCGAGGCCTCGGCGGCTTCGGCGGCGGCCAGCGACTCGATGCCGATCAGGACGTTGAAGTAGGCCTCCGAGGTCCGCACGATCAGGTCGGCATTGGCGTAGTCGAGGGTGAGGTCGGCGGCCTTGCTGACGTCGCGCTGCGCGCGCAGGGTCGAGATGCTGCTCCAGTCGAACAGGGTCTGGGTGGCGTCGATGCTGAGGTCGCGCTCCTTGGCCAGCGCGCTTCCCGACAGGCCCTCCAATTGGGTGGTGGTGCGGCTCAGCGTAGCGGTGCCGTCCAGCTGCGGCAGCAGCGCGGCGCGGGCCTGCACCTGGCCTTCCTTGTCGTACAGACGGGTCGATTCGGCCGATGCCAGGGTTGGATCGCCGTTGCGCGCCATCTCGTAGGTCTGCAGCAGGTCGGTGGCCGAGGCCAGCGACGGCAGGGCCAGGGCGACGGCGAGGGTGATCAGGCGGCGGGTCATGCGGAGCTGTCCTTGTGGGGTGCGTCTGTTCAGAACTCGAAGCGCGGCGCCGGGGCGGCCCCGGCCAGGTAGGCCAGGTCGGTCTCGAACAACGACTCGACGGTGCCCGCGGTTGACCCGCGCACCAGCACCGCTTCCATCACCGGCGAGCGGCCGCGCACCGCGAACAGCCGGCCCTGCGGGCGCAGCCACTGCAGGAAGCGGGCCGGGACCGCCTCCACCGCGCCGGTCACGCAGACCACGTCGAACTGGCGGCCGCTTTCCCAGGCGAAGGCGTCGGCCGTCTCCACCCGCACGTTGCCGCCCAGGCCGGTGGCCTCCAGGCGGGCGCGGGCGGCGTCGGCCAGTTCCGGCACCCGTTCCAGGCTCACCACCTCGCGGCCCAGCCGGCCCAGGCAGGCCGACAGGTAGCCGCTGCCGGTGCCGATCTCCAGCACGTCCTCGTCAGGCTGCACCAGCAGGCTCTGCAGGGTGCGGCCCTCGACCACTGGCTTCATCATCCGCTGGCCGTGGCCCAGCGGCAGTTCCAGGTCGGCGTAGGCCAGCGGCTTGTGCAGTTCGGGCACGAAGGCCTCGCGCGGCAGGGTGACCAGGGTTTCGAGCACGCGGTTGTCGAGCACGTCCCAGGGGCGGACTTGCTGCTCGACCATGTTTTCGCGGGCCTGGGCGTAGTCGATCGTCATTAGTTTCATTCCAGCGCGGGCGGGGATGCGCATTCTAGCGGCCGGCCGTGCGCAGGATGCGCGGGCGGCCGCGGCGGGCGCAGTGCCACAAGTCATCGCGACCGGTGGCAGTTTCAGCGGCGGCCATAGGCGCGCAGGAACATGTCCACGCTGGCCTCGATGTGGCGGTGCGCGTCGGCCGGGGTCAGTTGTTCGCACAGCCCGCACATCCGCATCGAGTAGATCTCGCCCTTGAGCAGGGTGAAGAACTGCTGGGAGGCGGTGTGCACGTCGGCGATATCCAGCTCGCCGCTGGCCATCCGCCCCTGCAGCAGGGTGCCGAAGAATTCGCTGGTGCGCTGCGGGCCGGCTTCCCAGAACACCCGGCGCAGGGCGGCGTCGGCGTGGCCGGGCGCCATCATCAGGCGGTGGGTCTGGACCGCCTCGTCGCTGCTGGCCAGATCGAAGAAGGCGCGGGCGATGTGCAGCAGGCGCTCGCGCAGCGGGCCCTGGCCCTGGTCGGCGAACAGCGAATCGGGCAGCAGCTCCTGGCAGCGCTCGCGGATGGCCTCGTAGAACAGGGTCTCCTTGTCGCCGAAGTGGCTGTAGACGGTCAGCTTGGACACCCCCGCCTCGGCGGCGATGCGGTCCATGCTGACCCCGGCGAAACCTTCGCGGGTGAACAGTAGTTTGGCCGCCGCGAGGATGGCGGTGCGCTTGGCGAGGTCCTTGGGCCGGCCGGGGCCGGCCGTGGGATGCCGGCCGGCATCCTGCGGTGGTGCGGGGTCGGGCTGGGACATGGGGCCAATACTAGACCAGACGGTTCGATATTTACAGGCGACGCTGGCCGGCGTCGCCGTCATCCCCGCATCGGCGGGTCGGCGTGTTCCTCCAGCAGCGCCACGAACGCCCGCCCCGCCCGCGACAGGGTGCGGCCGCCATGGGTGACGTGGCCGAGGCTGCGGTGCAGGTCCACGCCCGGCAGCGGCAGCGCGATCACCTGCTCGTCGAGCAGGCTCGACGGCAGCACGCTCCAGGCCAGCCCGACCGACACCAGCATCTTGATCGTCTCCAGATGGTTGGTGGTCATGCGCAGCCGCAGCGGCAGGGCGTGCGCGGCGAACAGGTCGGCGACGATGCGGTGGGTGAAGGTAGCGCGCTCGGGCAGCACCGCCGGGTGCGCGGCGATGGCGGCCAGGCCCGGCCCGGCGTGCGCGGCCAGCGGGTGGTCGGGGGCGACCACGAAGTGCAGCGGGTCGTCCCATACCGCCACCGCGCGCAGCGGCGCGGTGGTGTCCGGGCCGAGCGTGGTCACCGCCAGTTCCACTTCGCCCTGCAGCACCTGCGCGTAGGCCTGTTCCGAGTCGAGGAAGCGGATGTCCAGTGCCGCGTCCGGGTGGCGCGCGGCGAACTGGCGCAGCAGCGGCGGCAGTCGGTGCAGGCCGACGTGGTGGCTGGTGGCCAGGCTCAGGCTGCCGCCGACCTGGTCGCCCAGCGTGTCCAGCAGTCGGCGCGCGTCCTGCAGCTCGTCGAGGATGCGCTGCGCGCGCGGGCGCAGCGCCTGCCCGGCCTCGGTCAGCACCACCTGGCGGCCGAGCCGGTCGAACAGCCGCACGCCCAGTTCCGCTTCCAGCAGGCCGATGCGCTTGCTGACCGCCGGCTGGGTCAGGTGCAGGCGCGCGGCCGCGCCGGAGAAGCTGCCGGCCTCGGCGATGGCGAGGAAGGCGACGAGGTTGGCGATGTCCAAGAAAGTCGCATCTGTTATGGAATTGGATGAAAAATATGAATTTGTTTCATGAAAGGCAAGCGCCTACCATGGCCGCTCCAGCCCGGTGAGTTGCACGGCCAGCTTCTGCCTTGGTTCGTCATTCCCGCGCAGGCGGGAATCGCTCCTGTTTTTGCCGTTGCTGTTCAAAGGCATGAAGCGAAAGCGATTCCCGCCTGCGCGGGAATGACGAGCAAAACGCCCACCCTCCGCCAGAACGAACACGAGACACCCGCCATGACCGGCCAGACCCTGTACGACAAGCTGTGGGAAATGCACGAAGTCGCCCGCCGCGACGACGGCTCCTCGCTGATCTACATCGATCGCCACATCCTCCACGAGGTGACCTCGCCGCAGGCCTTCGAGGGCCTGCGCCTGGCCGGGCGCCAGCCGTGGCGGATCGACGCCAACATCGCCACGCCCGACCACAACGTGCCGACCACCCGCGCCGAGCGCCTGGGCGGGCTGATGGCCATCGCCGATCCGGTATCGCGCCTGCAGGTGCAGAC
>JASGEB010000029.1:0-10185 GCA_047606785.1 Pseudoxanthomonas sp. | reverse complement strand
GTTCGAGGCCGACGCGCTGAAGAAGTTCAAGGTCGACCTGGCCGAAGTGCCACCGCGCTACCGCACCAGCTACTTCGACCATATCTGGGGCGGCGGCTACTCGGCCGGCTACTACGCCTACTTCTGGTCGGAGGTGCTCGACGACGATGCCTTCGAGTGGTTCAAGGAGCACGGCGGGTTGAGCCGCAAGAACGGCGACACGTTCCGCGACAAGATCCTCTCGCGCGGCAACACCGTCGACCTGGCCACGCTGTACCGCGACTTCCGCGGCAAGGACCCGAGCGTGGAGCCGCTGCTGGAGAACCGTGGGTTGAAGTGAGCCGGCGCGGATCGTACACGACGAAGGCGGCCGCGAGGCCGCCTTCGTCGTTTCCGGGGCTTGCCGTTCTGTGCAGGAAGGCCGCGCTCACGCGCTCACGACGACCCCGCACCCCCGCGCTTGCGCACCAGCGCCACGTCCACCCCGCCCAGGTCGCCGATGTCGTCCACGTCCGACAGCCAGGCGCGGATCTGCATGTCCTCCACCCGTTCGGCCAGCCACAGCGGCATGCGGATGCGGCCGTGCGCGTCGGGCTCGATGCGCTGCTGGCCGAGCAGCTGGCCCTGCGCGCTCACCGCCTCGATCCAGAACGGATGGGCCGGCTTGTTCCAGGTCTTCACCCGAACCTCGTAGCGGCCCGGGCGGGTGCCGCGGATGGCCTGGCCGAGCATCACCGGCTGACGCAGGCCGTCGCGGGCGTCGGCGCCGGCCACGCGCGGGGCGTCCACGCGCACGCCGGCGGCCAGTTCGTCGTTGCGGTACAGGCGCGCGCCGCGCGCGGCGTCGACCACCATCGCGCACCAGCCGGCCTGCGGGGCGTCGTCGTCGAAGGCGGTGCAGCGGTCGATGTAGGCCAGCGCGTGGCTGGGCCGGGCCTGCCTGAAGCGGTGCGGCACGTCCTCCAGGGTGATGCCGGTGAGCTGCCAGCGGCGGTCGTAGTCCAGCAGCACCGGCGGGCGGACTTCCTGTTCGCCGACCAGCACCTGGTCGTCCTCGACCCGCAGCCGGCGGGTGTTGCCGCCGGTCCACAGGCCGTTGGCGAAGGCCAGGTAGCGGCGGTAGCCGGCCGGGTCGCGCTGTGCGGCCAGGCTGGCCGGCGAGGCCGCATGCGGGTCCAGCAGCGAACGGCCGAAACCGAGCTGGCCGCCGGCGTCGAGCAGGGCCAGCACGGTGGCGCCCGAATCGAGCGTGCTGGCCGCGTCGGCGCGCACCTGGCGCGCGGGGATGTCGTCGCCCAGCACCAGCAGCAGGTTCTCGCGCGGTAGCGCATCGAGGGTGTCGGTCAGCGCGTTGGGCATGGCCAGGTGGTCCGAGCCGATCACCACCAGGGTGTCCTTGCCCCACGGGCTGGCGCGCACGCGCTCGACGAAGCGGGCGATCAGCATGTCGCTGCAGTGCAGGGCGGCGAGCATGCCGGCGCGGCCCTGCGGACCGGGATCGTCGGGCCGGCTGCGGCAGGCCACCGGCAGGTGGCCGGCAGGATGGTGGGTGTCCAGGGTCAGCGCGCTGAGCAGGAACGGCTTGCCGGCGCGCGCCAGCCGCTGGAAGTCGGCCCAGGCCCGGTCGAGCATCACGTCGTCGTGCGCGCCCCACGGCGAGAAATGCTGCGGCCCCAGGCCGGCGGCGCGGAAATCGGCCAGGTCGCGCACCTGCTCGTAGCCGTGGCTGTGCAGGAAGCCGGCCTTGCCGGCGAAGGCGCTGTCGGCGCCGCCGACGAACTCGCTGGCGTAGCCGTGCTCGTGCAGGTAGTCGCCCAGGCAGTGCGCCTCGGGCAGGAAGTGGGCCATGCGGTCGAAGCTGTTCTCGTCGCCGGGCGCGGCGGTCAGTGGTACGCCGCACTGCGAGGCCACCATCCCGGCGATGGTCCAGCCGCTGCCCTCGGGCGAGGCCAGGTCGCGGAAGTCCAGGCCCTGGGCAGCCAGTTTGGTCAGGTTGGGCATCAACCCGGGGAAGGCGCTCTGGTCGAAGTAGGTGCGCTCCAGGCTCTCGCCGTAGATCCACACGATGTTGCGCCGATGGCCCGGCGCGCCTTGCGGCAGCACGTAGTCGCCGGCCACCGCCAGGCCGTCGGCCGGGCGCGCGTCGCGGTACAGGCGCAGGCCGTCGTGGGCCAGTGGGCTGGCGGCCAGCGCCACCGCCAGCGCCGCGGCGAAGGCCAGCGGCGCCTGCCGCCCGGCGCGCACCGGCACCGCCCGTCGGCGCAGGCGCAGCAGCGCCAGCGGCACCGCCAGGCTGGCCAGCAGCATCAGCACGTAGGCGGCGATGGGCCGGCGGAAGTCGGCCACGCCCGCGCCTTCCATGCCGGCCTGCAGGTGGTAGAGGGTGGCGGCGTTGATGCCGTCGCCGCTGAGGCGGTCGATGAACCACCAGCTGGACAGGCAGGCCAGCAAAGCGCCCAGCGCGGCCGCGCGCGCGCGCCGCCAGCGCGTCGACAGCGGAATCGTCCACGCCATGATCGCCAGCGTCGCCAGCAACAAGGGCTCCTGCATGCCCTCCTCCTTCGACTCCCGACCCTGCAAGGAAACCGAGACTAGTCGACCAGCGACGGTCTGCCGGCATATTTCCGTGAACATCTCGTGGCGAATACGGCCGAATGTGAAGCCGGTTGCCCGCTTTAACGCCGCTTTCATGTCTGCGCGTCCTGGGTGTGCGTCCCGGACGGCGGCGCTGGTCCGCACAAGTGGCCGGCCATCCTTCGGCCCTGCGGCGTGCACGCACCGCGGTCCACCATGTACGGTGTGTGCACGTGCCACGTCCCGGAACCGACATGCACCTCGACACCGCCGCCGCCGCGCCGCCGCCCAAGCAGCCCCTGTACCGCCACATCTACTTCCAGGTGATCGTGGCGATCGCGCTGGGCACCCTGCTGGGCTACTTCGAGCCGTCCCTGGGCGCGGCGCTCAAGCCGCTGGGCGACGCCTTCATCAAGCTGGTGAAGATGATCATCGGCCCGGTGATCTTCCTGACCATCGTCACCGGCATCGCCGGCATGCGCGAGCTGCGCTCGGTGGGCCGGGTGTTCGGCAAGGCGATGGTGTACTTCCTGTTCTTCTCGACCCTGGCGCTGATCGTCGGCCTGGTCGTGGCCCACGTGGTCCAGCCCGGCGCCGGCATGCACGTCAGCCTGACCGACCAGGACCGCTCGCAGGTCGACAGCTACGTGCAGCAGTCGCACGAGCTGAGCCTGGTCGGCTTCCTGATGGAGATCATCCCCAAGACCCTGGTCAGCCCGTTCGTCGGCGACAACATCCTGCAGGTGCTGTTCGTGTCGGTGCTGTTCGGCCTCGCCCTGGCCCTGACCGGCGAGCGCGGGCGGCCGGTGCTGTCGCTGCTGGAGGCATTGACCGCGCCGATGTTCCGGCTGGTGCACATCCTGATGCGCGCCGCGCCGATCGGCGCCTTCGGCGCGATCGCCTTCACCATCGGCAAGTACGGCATCGGCACGCTGGCCAACCTGGCCGGGCTGGTGGCCTGTTTCTACCTGACCTCGCTGCTGTTCGTGCTGGTGATCCTGGGCACGGTGGCGCGGCTGTGCGGGTTCTCGGTGCTCAAGCTGATCCGCTACCTCAAGGCCGAGCTGCTGCTGGTGCTGGGCACCTCATCGTCCGAGTCGGCGCTGCCCTCGCTGATGGAGAAGATGGAGCGGGCCGGCTGCTCCAAGACCGTGGTCGGCCTGGTGGTGCCCACCGGCTACTCGTTCAACCTGGACGGCACCAACATCTACATGACCCTGGCGGCCCTGTTCATCGCCCAGGCCACCGACACCCACCTCACCCTGGGCCACCAGATCACCCTGCTGCTGGTGGCGATGCTCAGTTCCAAGGGCGCGGCCGGCGTCACCGGCGCCGGTTTCGTCACCCTGGCCGCCACCCTGGCGGTGGTGCCGGAAGTGCCGGTGGCCGGAATGGCGCTGATCCTGGGCGTGGACCGCTTCATGAGCGAGTGCCGCTCGCTGACCAACTTCATCGGCAACGCGGTGGCCACGGTGGTGGTCTCGCGCTGGGAGAACGCGCTGGACGCCACCCGGTTGCGGCATGTGCTGGACAGTGGCGAAGCGGTGGTGCAGGCGGGACAGACCCCGGCACCGGGTTGAGCGTGGCCGGCGTCCGCCGGCCCGTCGCCAGCCAGGCTTCGACATGAAGGCGACGGTCCATGCCGGCCGGCCGCGGAACGGCGGCCACGGGCGGAGGCAGTAGAATCGCCCCCCACCCCGCAGCGCGCGCAACCGGCTCCGTCGCCCCATGAGCAACCACGAAGACTTCAAGCAGGCCGCCCTGGACTACCACCGCCTGGCGCCGGCGGGCAAGATCAAGGTCGAGCCGACCAAGCCGATGGTGTCCCAGCGCGACCTGTCGCTGGCCTACTCGCCGGGCGTGGCCTTTGCCTGCGAGGCGATCCGCGAGGACCCGCACCAGGCCAGCGCGCTGACCGCGCGCGCCAACCTGGTGGCGGTGGTGACCAACGGCACCGCGGTGCTCGGCCTGGGCGACATCGGCCCGCTGGCGGCCAAGCCGGTGATGGAAGGCAAGGGCGTGCTGTTCCAGAAGTTCGCCGGCATCGACGTGTTCGACATCGAGGTCGCCGAGCGCGACCCGCACAAGCTGTGCGACATCATCGCCAGCCTGGAGCCCACCTTCGGCGGCATCAACCTGGAAGACATCAAGGCGCCGGAATGCTTCGTGGTCGAGCGCACCCTGCGCGAGCGCATGAACATCCCGGTGTTCCACGACGACCAGCACGGCACCGCCATCATCGTCGGCGCGGCCCTGCTCAACGCGCTGGAGATCACCGGCAAGAAGATCGGCGAGGTCAAGCTGGCCACCACCGGCATGGGCGCGGCCGGCATCTCCTGCGTGAACATGCTGGTGAGCCTGGGCCTGAAGCCGGAGAACGTCCTGGCGCTGGACCGCGACGGCGTGCTGCACACCGGCCGCACCGACCTGGACCCGGAGAAGCAGCGCTACGCGCGCGATACCGACAAGCGCACCCTGGCGCAGATCGTCGAGGGCGCCGACGTGTTCCTGGGCCTGTCGGCGGCCGGCATCCTCAAGCCGGAGATGGTGGCGAGCATGGCCGAGCGGCCGATCATCTTCGCCCTGGCCAACCCCAACCCGGAGATCGCCCCGGAGGACGCGCGCGCGGTGCGCGCCGACGCGATCATCGCCACCGGCCGCTCGGACTACCCCAACCAGGTCAACAACGCGCTGTGCTTCCCCTATCTGTTCCGCGGCGCGCTGGACGTGGGCGCCACCGGCATCAACGAGGCGATGAAGGTGGCCTGCGTGCGCGCGATCGCCGCACTGGCGCGGCGCGAGGCCTCCGACCTGGGCGGCGCCTACGGCGGCGAGACGCCCAGCTTCGGCCCTGATTATTTGATCCCGCGTCCGCTCGACCCGCGCCTGCTGGTGGAGCTGTCTAGCGCGGTGGCGCAGGCGGCGATGGACTCGGGCGTGGCGACCCGGCCGATCGTGGACATGGCCGCCTACCGCGACAAGCTCTCGCAGTTCGTCTACCGCACCAGCCTGGTGATGAAGCCGGCCTACGACCGTGCCCGCGCCGACCTCAAGCGGGTGGTGTACGCCGAGGGCGAGGAGGAGGTGGTGTTGCGCGCGGTGCAGAACGTGGTCGACGAGAAGATCGCCTTCCCGATCCTGATCGGCCGCCCGGAGGTGATCGAGGCGCGCATCCGCCGCGCCGGCCTGCGCCTGCAGGCCGGGCGCGACTTCGAGATCACCAACATCCACGACGACCCGCGCTTCAACGATTACTGGCAGTACTACCACGTGCTGACCGAGCGGCGTGGGGTGACCGTGGCGGCGGCCAAGGAGCTGATGCGCTCGCGGCCGACCCTGATCGCCGCGGTGATGGTGGCGCGCGGCGAGGCCGACGCCATGCTCACCGGCATCGTCGGCCGCTATCACAAGAAGCTGGGCTACGTGCGCAGCGTGATCCCGCTGGAGCAGAAGGTGACCTCGACCTCGGCGATGACCGGGGTGATCAACAAGGACGGGGTGTGCTTCTTCGTCGACACCCACGTGCAGGACGACCCCACCCCCGAGCAGCTGGCCGAGGCCACCCTGCAGGCGGCCTACCGGCTCAAGCTGTTCGGCATCGAGCCGAGGGTGGCGCTGCTCTCCTTCAGCAACTTCGGCAGCCACGATTCGCCCGGCGCGCTGAAGATGCGCAAGGTGCGCGAGCTGCTGCTGGCGCGCAAGCCGGAGCTGAACATGGACGGCGAGATGCAGGGCGACACCGCCTGGGACGAGGCGCTGCGCCGGCAGATCATGCCCAACTCCACGCTCAAGGGCCGCGCCAACCTGTTCGTGCTGCCCAACATCGACGCGGCCAACATCGCCTACAACATGGTGCGGGTGTCCACCGACGGCGTGGCGATCGGCCCGATCCTGATGGGCATCTCCAAGCCGGTGCACGTGCTGACCACCAGCGCGACCTCGCGGCGCATCCTCAACATGACCGCGATCGCCGCGGTCGACGCGCAGATCCGCGAGCAGCTCGAGCGCGAGGCGGCGGAGAAGGCGGCGCGCCCGGGTTGATCCCGGCGCGAGAGACGCAGGATGGGTGGCGCCGAAGGCGATACCCATCGATGCGCGTTGCCCGACGACGATGGGTATCGCTGCGCTCCACCCATCCCGCGCGCTACGCGCTTCGAGAAAGCCAATCGCGCCGGTGGGGTGCTCCTACTCGTGCTTCCAGTAGCCGGTGGCGCGGATCCAGTCGCGCGGCACGCCGCGCTGCTCTTCCAGGTGCATGCGCATGTTGCGCGCGCGCGTCGATTCGCAGGCAATCCACCAGAACGTGTCGCCCTGCGGCTCCAGTCCGGCCAGGGCGTTCTCCAGCAGCTCGCTGCGCTCGGCCGGGGCGCCGTCGCGCGGCAGCCAGGTGATGCTCGCCTCGGCGCGGGTGGCCAGCGCCTGGCGGTCGGCGTCCTCCGGGATCTCCACCAGCACCGTGGCCTTGCGCCCGGCCGGCATCTCCTCCAGCCAGCGGCCGATGGCCGGCAGTGCGGTCTCGTCGCCAGCCAGCACGTAGTGGTCGAAGTCCTCGGCCACCAGGTGCGAGCCGCGCGGGCCGCCGAAGGCGATCGGGTCGCCCACCTTGGCCTGCGCCGCCCACAGGCTGGCCGGGCCGTCGCCGTGCAGGACGAAGTCAAGGATCAGGGTGCCGGCGGCGGCGTCGTAGCGGCGCGGGGTGTAGTCGCGCATCGGCGAGGGCAGCTGGCCGGGCGGGTATTCGGGGCCGTTCGGACCCGGGGTGGGGGTGACGAACTCGCCCTGCGCGTTGGGGAAGAACACCTTGACGTGGTCGTCGGGCGAAGGGCTGTGGAAGCCGGCCAGGTCGGCGCCGCCGACCACGATGCGGCGCATGTGCGGGCTCAGGTCGATCACCTGCCGCACTTGCAGCCGGCGGAAGGCGAGGGTGTGCCGCACGCGGCGGCTTTCATGCAGGCTCATCGGGGGGGACTCCAGCGGGGAAGGATTGGGAAGAAGGGCCGGCTCTCAATCGGCATCGTCGATCGCGGCGGCGGCCTGCTGCAGGATCGCCGCCACCCGCGCGGCGCCGTCGGCCTGCCAGCGGCCGCGGCGCGCGCCCAGCGCGCGCTTGACCCGGTCCAGGCCCTGGCGCACTTCCTGCGGCAGGCTGGCCTTGGCCAGGGTGCGCGCCACCGCCGCCGAGTGCGCGCGCACCTGGGCGATGCGCTCGGCGTTGTCGGCGACGAAGGCGCGGCCGTGCTCGGTGAGCGCGTACAGGCGGCGGCTGCCCTGCTCGCGCGCCGCCACCAGCCCGGCCTGCTGCAGCTGGGCCAGGGCCGGATAGACCGTGCCGGCGCTGGGCAGGTAGTTGCCCAGGAACATCTCGGCCACCAGTTGGATCAGTTCGTAGCCGTGCCGTGGCCGCTCCTCCAGCAGGGCCGGCAGGAGCAGCCGCAGGTCGCCGCGGCCGAGCATCCGCGGCGCGCGCCGGGAGGCGATGCGGGAAACGTTCGCGCCCATCCACAGAAGATATATCGAAAGGGACCTTGACGATATATCGAAAGCGCATCGTCGACAAGCTCCGGCCTTGCCGTGCCGCCTGTACCATACGGCCGCGTACCGGAGCTTGGCCCGGGCGCAGCGGCTACAATCGGCGGCCACCTGCCTAACCCCCTGCCGCGTTGCGGGCGCGGCCCCTCGGAGCCTTCGCGATGAACTGGTTGAACGACATCCTCTCCAACGATCCCGATCCAGTCGAAACCCGCGAATGGATGGAGTCGCTCAAGGCGGTCATCGACGCCCAGGGCCCCGAGCGCGCGCACCAGCTGCTGGAGGACATGGTCGAGCTGACCCGCCGCAACGGCGCCTACCTGCCGTTCTCGCCGACCACCGAGTACGTCAACACCATCTCGCCGGCCAACGAGGCCAAGAGCCCCGGCGACTCGGCCATCGAGTGGAAGATCCGCTCGATCGTCCGCTGGAACGCCATGGCCACCGTGGTGCGCGCCAACCGCAAGCCCGGCGACCTGGGCGGCCACATCGCCTCCTTCGCCTCCTCGGCCACGCTCTACGACGTCGGCTTCAACCACTTCTGGCGCGCACCTTCGGACAACCATCCGGGCGACCTGCTCTACATCCAGGGCCACAGCTCGCCGGGCATCTACGCCCGCGCCTTCCTGGAAGGCCGCATCAGCGAGAACCAGCTGGACAACTTCCGCATGGAGGTGGACGGCAAGGGCATCTCCTCCTACCCGCACCCGTGGCTGATGCCGGAGTTCTGGCAGACCCCGACCGTGTCGATGGGCCTGGGCCCGCTGGGCGCGATCTACCAGGCGCAGTTCGTGAAGTACCTGGAGCACCGCGGCCTGATCGAGAAGTCCGACCGCAAGGTGTGGTGCTTCATCGGCGACGGCGAGAGCGACGAGCCGGAGACCCTGGGCGCGATCTCGCTGGCCGGGCGCGAGGGTCTGGACAACCTGATCTTCGTGGTCAACTGCAACCTGCAGCGCCTGGACGGCCCGGTGCGCGGCAACGGCAAGATCATCCAGGAGCTGGAGGGCGTGTTCCGCGGCGGCGGCTGGAACGTGATCAAGCTGCTGTGGGGCAGCTACTGGGACCCGCTGCTGGCGCGCGACACCGACGGCATCCTCAAGAAGCTGATGATGGAGACCGTCGACGGCGAGTACCAGAACTGCAAGGCCTTCGGCGGCGCCTACACGCGCGCCAACTTCTTCGGCAAGTACCCGGAGACCGCGCAGATGGTGGCCAACCTGTCCGACGACGACATCTGGCGCCTGAACCGCGGCGGCCACGACCCGCACAAGGTCTACGCGGCCTACCACGCGGCGGTGAACACCCAGGGCATGCCCACCGTGATCCTGGCCAAGACCGTCAAGGGCTACGGCATGGGCTCGGCCGGCGAGTCGCTCAACCCGACCCACCAGACCAAGAAACTGGACGACGAAGCGGTGCGCACCTTCCGCGACCGTTTCAACATCCCGATCAGCGATGCCCAGCTCAAGGACGCCGAGCAGATCCCGTTCTACCACCCGGGCGAGGACTCGCAGGAAGTGCAGTACCTCAAGGCGCGCCGCGCCGCGCTCGGCGGTTACCTGCCGCAGCGCCGGGCCAAGGCCAGCAAGTCCTTCGCGGTGCCGGCGCTGGACAAGTACGAGCGCCTGCTCAAGTCCAGCGGCGAGCGCACCTACTCGACCACCATGGCCTTCGTGCAGACCCTCAACATCGCCCTGCGCGACAAGGAGATCGCCCCGCGCATCGTGCCGATCGTGGCCGACGAGGCGCGCACCTTCGGCATGGAGGGCATGTTCCGCCAGATCGGCATCTACGCCCCGTTCGGGCAGAAGTACAAGCCGGTCGATTCGGACCAGCTGATGTACTACCGCGAGGACCAGGCCGGCCAGGTGCTGCAGCAGGGCATCAGCGAGCCGGGCGCGATCGCCTCGTGGATGGCCGCCGGCACCAGCTACTCGGTGTCCGACGTGCCGATGCTGCCGTTCTACATCTACTACTCGATGTTCGGCTTCCAGCGGGTCGGCGACCTGATCTGGGCGGCGGCCGACCAGCGGGCCCGCGGCTTCCTGATCGGCGCCACGGCGGGCCGCACGACGCTCGGCGGCGAGGGCCTGCAGCATC
>JASGEB010000028.1:0-4421 GCA_047606785.1 Pseudoxanthomonas sp. | reverse complement strand
CCACTTCCTTGACCGCGGCGATGATGCCCTCGGCGATCATGTCGCAGCGGACGATGCCGCCGAAGATGTTGACGAAGATGCCCTGCACCTTGTCCGAGGACAGGATCAGCTTGAACGCCTCGATCACACGCTGCTTGTTGGCGCCGCCGCCGACGTCGAGGAAGTTGGCCGGCTCGCCGCCGTTGAGCTTGATCACGTCCATGGTCGCCATCGCCAGGCCGGCGCCGTTGACCATGCAGCCGATGTTGCCGTCCATCGTGACGTAGTTGATGTCCAGCTCCGAGGCGATCACCTCGGTCGGGTCTTCCTGGGTCTTGTCGCGCAGGGCGACCAGTTCCTTGTGGCGGAAGCCGGCGTTGTCGTCGCTGTTGAACTTGCCGTCCAGCGCGTACAGGTTGCCGTCGTCGAGGATCGCCAGCGGGTTCAGCTCGACCAGCGACAGGTCCTTCTCGTTGAACAGGCGGTACAGGTTGACCATGATGCTGGCGAACTGGCCGGCCTGCTTGGCGGTCAGGCCCATCTCGAAGCCGAACTCGCGGCCCTGGTAGCCCTGCACGCCCTCGACGAAGTCGACGTTGAGGGTGAGGATTTTCTCCGGCGTCTTGGCCGCCACTTCCTCGATCTCCACGCCGCCCTCGGACGAGGCGATGTAGGTGATGGTCTTGGTGCCGCGGTCGACCAGCACCGACAGGTACAGTTCCTTGACGATCTCGCCGGCGGTGGTGACCAGCACCAGGTCGATCGGCAGTTCGACGCCGGCGGTCTGGTAGGTGGCCATCCTGGTGCCGAGCAGCTTGGCGGCGACCGCCTTGACGTCGTCGACGGTCTTGCAGAACTTGACGCCGCCGGCCTTGCCGCGGCCGCCGGCATGGATCTGCGCCTTGACCATCCAGGGGCCCGCACCGAGCGACTTGGCGGCCTCGACGGCCTCGTCCGGGGTGGAAGCGACCCTGCCGGCCGGGACCGGGATGCCGTATTCGGCAAGCAGCTGCTTTGCCTGGTATTCGTGGAAGTTCATGCGTCACCGTGGTTTGAGGACAGTACGCATCGCGCGCGGGCTATGGAGGGCCAGCGGGACCGGCCGGCGGGCGCGGATGGGCCCGCCATTGTCGCCCAACTCGATGCTGCAGCGCAAAACCGGGCACCGGGGCCGCAAGCGCCCCGCCGGCGTGGTGGGTTCCAGGGCAGCCCATCGCGCCCCTGCGGTGCGCTCCTACGTCGGCCGGCCGATATACTCCGGCACCTTCCCCCTCCGGCTGGACCCGGCGTGAGCGACGGCCCCGCGCAGTCCAATGGCGCTTCCCTGATCCCCGCGCTGGCCTACGCGCCGCGCCGCGAACTCTATTTCTTCGCCCTCTACCGGGTGCTGGAAGCCGGCATCCTCACCGGCCTGCTGTTCAGTCCACTGTCCGGGCTGCTGAGCGACGGGGCCGTGCCGCCCCTGGCCGCCGCGGTGGCGGTGTTCTACCTGGTGTTCGCCATGGCCATGCTGCTGCTGGGCCGCAGCGAGCGCCGCCTGGTGCCCAGCGTGCTGATCGGCGTCGGCGTGGACATGCTGGTCGCCGCGACGGTCACCTACAGCCTGCCGCAGACCATCGCCGGGGTGGCCATGCTGCTGCTGTTCAACGTCGCCGCGGCCGCCTCCATGCTGCCGATGCGGCGGCTGGCCGCGGCGGTGACGGCGGCCGCGGCGATCGTCCACTTCGGCGAGTACCTGACGGCGCTGTTCTCGCACCAGGACGTCGACCGCCCGCTGGCCGAAGTGGTGATGTTCTGCGTCAGCTACCTGGCCGTGGGCCTGCTGGCCACGCAGATCGGCCAGCGCGCCCGCGCCAGCCAGCAGCTGGCCGACCGCCGCGGCGAGGAAGTGGCCAACCTGGTCGAGGTCAACGAGCTGATCATCCGGCGCATGCGCACCGGCGTGCTGGTGGTCGACGCCGAGAGCCGCATCAAGCTGGCCAACGAGGCGGCCAGCCTGCTGCTCGGCGACGGCGGCGCCCGCGCCGACGGCAGCCAGACGCTGCTGCCGGCGATCTCGCCGGAACTGGGCCGGCGCCTGCAGCGCTGGCGCAACGGCTGGCAGAGCGACGAGACGCCGATGACCCTGGCCCCGGACCAGCCGGAAGTGCAGCCGCGCTTCGCCCGCCTGTTGGCCGGCAGCGAGCTGTCGATCGTGTTCCTGGACGACGCCACCGTGGTCTCGCGCCGCGCCGAATCGCTGACCCTGGCCGCGCTGGGGCGGTTTTCGGCCAGCCTCGCCCACGAGATCCGCAACCCGCTGGCGGCGATCAACTACGCCGTGCAGCTGCTGCAGGAATCCAAGGACTTCAACGCCAGCGACCGCCATCTGCTGGCGATCATCCACCAGCAGTGCCAGCGCACCAACGGCATCGTCGAGAGCGTGCTGGGCCTGGCCCGGCGCGAGCGCGCCAACCCCGAGCACACCGACCTCAACGCCTTCGTGCGCCGCTTCATCGACGACTACCAGCAGTCGCTGTCGATCGAGACCGACAGCCTGGAGGCGGTGCTGGGTAGCAAGGCGATCACCGCCCTGATCGACCCGCGCCACCTGCACCAGGTGCTGACCGTGCTGGTCCAGAACGCCCTCAACTACGGCCGCCTGCCGGGCGAGCCGGCGCGCGTGCGGCTGCGGGTGTTCGCGCTCGACCAGCGCGCCATGGTCGACGTGCTCGACCGCGGCCCGGGCATCCCGGCGGCGGTGGCCGCGCAGCTGTTCCGGCCGTTCTACACCACCTCCGAGCACGGCACCGGCCTGGGCCTGTACATCGCCCGCGAACTGTGCCGGGCCAACCAGGCCACCCTGGACTACGTGCCCGTGCCCGCCGGCGGCAGCTGCTTCCGCATCTCCATGCCCGGCCCCGGCTCGCTGCTGGCGCGGGCGGAAGCTTGACCAAGCGCAGCCGGCCCATCGCGGCGGAGCTTGACCTGGCCAGCCAGATGGGAACCCTGTCCAAGACGGCTCCCTACGAAGCCGAGAACCTCCCGCCCGCCCGAACCGGCCCTGCCGCTCGTCGTCGCTAGCCCGACTTCGGGCTCTGCCGCAGGGAGAAGCGCTCTTTTCTCCTCCTTCCGGAAGAAGATCCTTCCCCCGCAAGCAGGGGCCGCGGCCGCAATCATGGGCATCCGCGCCGTGCAACCGCTAGACTTCCGCACAGCAAGTGCGAGAGACCCCGGATGAGCGACCCCCGCAGCGCCCTGATCGTCGACGACGAACGCGACATCCGCGAATTGCTGACCCTCACCCTCGGCAGGATGGGGCTGCGCATCGACACCGCCTCCAACCTGGGCGAAGCGCGCGAACTGCTCGCACGCACCCCCTACGACCTGTGCATCACCGACATGCGCCTGCCCGACGGCAACGGCATCGAGCTGGTCGGCGAGATCGCCCGCCACTACCCGCGCACCCCGGTGGCGATGATCACCGCCTTCGGCAACATGGAGCTGGCGGTGGAGGCGCTCAAGGCCGGCGCCTTCGACTTCGTCAGCAAACCGGTGGACATCAACGTCCTGCGCGGCCTGGTCCGGCACGCGTTGGAACTCAACAACGCCGAGCGCCCGCCGCCGGCGCCGCCGCTGCACGCCGCGCGCCTGCTCGGCGACTCGCCGGCCATGGCCGAGCTGCGCGCCACCATCGCCAAGGTCGCGCGCAGCCAGGCGCCGGTGTACATCCTGGGCGAGTCCGGCGTGGGCAAGGAGCTGGTCGCCCGCACCATCCACGAGCAGGGCGCTCGCACGGCCGGGCCGTTCGTGCCGGTCAACTGCGGCGCGATCCCGGCCGAGCTGATGGAAAGCGAGTTCTTCGGCCACAAGAAGGGCAGCTTCACCGGCGCTCACGCCGACAAGCAGGGCCTGTTCCAGGCCGCCAGCGGCGGCACCCTATTCCTGGACGAGGTGGCCGAACTGCCGCTGCCGATGCAGGTCAAGCTGCTGCGCGCCATCCAGGAGAAGGCGGTGCGCCCGGTCGGCGCCGCCGGCGAGGTGGCGGTGGACGTGCGCATACTCTCGGCCACCCACAAGGACCTGGCCCAACTGGCCGCCGACGGCCGCTTCCGCCACGACCTGTACTACCGCATCAACGTGATCGAACTGCGGGTGCCGCCGCTGCGCGAGCGCACCGGCGACCTGGCCCAGCTGGCCGGCGCCATCCTCGCCCGCCTGGCCGCCGGCCAGGGCCGCCCGGCCCCGCAGCTCTCGCCCACAGCCATGCACGCACTGGCCGGCTACCCCTTCCCCGGCAACGTGCGCGAACTGGAGAACATCCTCGAGCGCGCCCTGGCCATGGCCGACGGCGAGTACATCGACGCCGGCGACCTGCGCCTGCCGCAGGTGTCGGCGCCGGTGCCGGCGCGCGCCAGCGAACCGCCCCCGCCGCAGGCCTGGAGCACCGCCGCGGCCGCCGT
>JASGEB010000027.1:0-15641 GCA_047606785.1 Pseudoxanthomonas sp. | reverse complement strand
TGTAGAACACCCGCACGCCCTTGGCCGCCAGCGCCTTGCGGTCGATGCCGGCCGCGTCCAGCGCGGCGATGTCGTCGGAGGGGATGCCGCTGACCCGCTCCATGGTCAGCGCGCGCGCGGCGGTGTGGCTCCACACCACCTCCGGCACGTACAGGTCCGGCGAGTCCTTCCAGAACCGCCGCATCACGCTGGCGTTGGCGCCTTCGCGCTGCAGGTCCAGCTCGGCGGCCAGGGTGGCCTCGATCTCGGCCACCACCTCCTTCGGCCGGATCTTGTCGGCGGAAGGATGCGCGTACTCGACCGCGGCGGCGGCGGACTTGAGCAGGGCGATGTCGGCGGCGATCTGCTTCTCGATGTCCGGCCGCAGCACCTTGACCACCACCTGGCGGCCGTCGTGCAGGCTGGCCGCATGCACCTGCGCGATCGAGGCCGAGGCCAGCGGGGTGGTGTCGAAGCTGGCGAAGGCCTGCTCCACCGGCCGCCCCAGCGACTGCTCGACGATCCGCCGCGCGCTGTGGCCGTCGAACGGCGCCACCCGGTCCTGCAGCTGGGTCAGCTCCTCGGCCACGTCGGCCGGCACCAGGTCGCGGCGGGTGGACAGGATCTGCCCGAACTTGACGAAGATCGGGCCCAGCTCCTGCAGTGCCAGGCGCAGGCGCGCGCCGCGCGGCAGGCTGGCGATGTCGCCGCGCGCGCGCGGCACGAACGGCTTGAGCAGCTGCAGCCACGGCCCGGCCGGGGTGTCGTCGGCCAGCTCGTCCAGGCGGTAGCGGATCATCACCCGGCCGATGCGGCTGGCGCGCATCGCCGCGCGCACGCTGCGCACGCCCGGGATCATGCGGCCACGCCCAGGCGCACCAGGCGCGCGGCCAGGCGCTCGACGTCGTCGCGCAGCACATCCACGTCGTCGCAGAACGCGGCCAGCTCGGCGCGGCCGACCACCTCGCGCGATTCCTCGGTGACGTACTCGACCGCGCTGCGGGCGAAGTCGGCGCCGTCCTCGCGCAGTTTCAGCAACGCCCCGCGCAGGCCCTGGGCGATCTGCACCCCCAGCACCTCGCCGAAGATGCGCACGAACGGCTGCTGCCAGTCCGGGTCGAAGCGGACGGCCAGCTGCTGCAGGCGGCGCGCCAGCTCGGCGTCGCCGGACACCCGCAGGCGCCCGACCGGTGCGGCCTGGTCGCGGCGCGGATCGTTGCGCAGGAACGGCAGCTGGGCGAGCAGGCCGGAGAGCGTGCCGCGCACGGCCAGGTCGGCGTCCTCGCCATCGGCCGGCACCGGTCCCACCTGCAGGCGGCCGCCGGCGAAGCCGATCTGCAGCGCCAGCGGCGGCGATTCCACCGCGATGGCGACGCGCCGGCCGTCCAGCGCCGCCAGCGCGGCCTGCAGGTCCGGATCCAGCGCCAGCGCGCGGTTGAGCGCGGCCTCCAGCGCACGGCCGGCCACGGGCTTGAGGGAATCAAGGGGGGAACCTGGCATCCGCGCATTCTAGGCGATTGCCTCCGCAGGGGCGGCGGCCGTTTCCCAGTCCGCCGATGAGGCACATGCCAGCGGCTCTTCTGTTTCGAGAGAGGTCGCCCTGTTCGCCTGCTTCACCCGCGCCAGCCTCGCACACGCCGACTTCGACGCGCTGGTCGCGCGCTTCGGCCTGCCGCTGTTCGTCAAGCCGGCCAACCAGGACTCGTCGGTCGGCGTCAGCATGGTGCACGATGCCGCCGGGTTCCAGGCGGCGCTGGAACTGGCGCTGCCCTACGACCACAAGGCGCTGGCCGAGGCCGCCATCGACGGCCGCGAGATTGAGTGCGCGGTGCTCGGCAACGAGGCACCGCAGGCCAGCGTCTGCGGCGAGGTGGTGGTGCATGACGCGCGTTCTATTCCTACGCCACCCAGTACATCAGCGCGACCGGCGCGGAGGCGGTGGTGCCGGCGGCGATCGACACCGGCACGCAGGCGCGCATCCAGGACGTGGCGCTGCGCGCCTACCGCGCGCTCGACTGCGCCGGCATGGCACGGGTGGACGTGTTCCTGACGCCCGAGGGCCGCATCATCGTCAACGAGGTCAACACTCTGCCCGGCCTCGCCCGCATTAGCATGTGCCCTAAACTGTGGCAGGCCAGCGGGTTGGGCTACCGCGAGCTGGTCACGCGCCTGATCGAGCTGGCGCTGGAACGGCACGCGGCCGACCGCGCACTGGCGAGTTCGGTCGCGCTCTGACGATGCAGGCATGTGCGGGCCTTCGCGATGCGCTCGGCATCAGACCTTGCCGCGCTGGAACAGCGAGATCACCGCCAGGATCAGGAACACCACGAACAGAATCCAGGCGATGTTGGACGCCGCGCCGGCGATGCCGCTGAAGCCCAGCAGCGCGGCGATGATGGCGATCACGAAGAAGACGACGGCGTAGTGCAGCATGGCGGACTCCGAGGATGGCGTGCCGGATCGGCGCCCGCCCATCCTCCGGCCGCGAGGATCGTCCGCCGGTGGCGGCGATGTCGTGGCCGGATGAGGACGCGACGCCTCAACCGGCACCGCCTCCCGCCTGCAGGAACGCCCGCCAGCCGCCGTAACCGGTGATGTCGCGCGCGCCGGCCAGGCCGCAGGGCTCGCAGATGAAGCCGGTCTCCCAGCTGCCGTCCTCCAGCTCGACCTTGCCCAGCCCGAGCGGCGCGGGAATGCCCAGCAGGAAGTGGCCCAGCTCGGTCTTCGGCAATCGCCACACCTCGACCTCGATCGCGGCGCCGTCGTCGCTGCGCACCAGCCCCGGCCGCAGCGGCGGGCCGCCGGCCAGCGCGTGCAGGCGGTAGCGCGCGGCGGTGCGTGTCGCGCGCAGCAGGCTGCCGCCACGGCCGGCGAGCTGCCAGTTCAGCGGCTGCCCGGCCAGGTGCGCGCCGCAAACCACCACGCTGGCGTGGTCGTGCGCGGCCGGCGCGGCGGCCGCGGCGCCGGCGCCTTCCAGGTGCAGCTGCAGCGCGTGCGCCACGCTCAGCAGGTACTGGTCGGTGAACGCGCGCCCGAACAGGCTGACGCCCCAAGGCAGGCCGTCGGCGAGCGCGCCGGTCGGCACCGCCACCGCGGCGTAGTCGAGCAGGTTCATGAAGTTGGTGTAGATGCCCAGCTCGCTGTTGCGCGCGATCGGCTCGGTGCGCAGCTGCTCGCGGGTGAAGGCGCGCGCGATGGTCGGCGACAGCGCCAGGTCCACGTCCTGCAGCAGCGCGTCGCAGGCCTGCTTCAGTTCGCGCCGGCGCGCCTCGGCGGCGAAGTAGCCGCTGGCGCTCAGCGCGCCGGCCTCGCCAATGATCTTGCCGACCACCGGGAACACCGCATCGGGGCGACTGGCGATGAAATCGCCGACCGCGGCATGCCGCTCGGCCACCCACGGGCCGTCGTAGACCATCCGCGCCGCTTCCAGGAACGGCGCGAAGTCGATCTCGACCGGGGTGCCGCCGATGGCTTCGAGCGCTTGCACCGCCTGCAAGAACAGCTGCGGGCCCTGTTCGCAGCCCAGCCATTCCAGATCGGCCGCGCGCGGCACGCCGAAGCGGAACGGACGCGGCGCGCCGAACCCGGCGCGGCCGTTCCAGGCGGCGTTGTGGCGGCCGTAGGCCTCGTCGGGCGGGAGCGCGGCAAGGTGGCCGAGCAGTTCGCTGGCATCCTCGGCGCGCGCCGTGAACAGGCTGATCGTGTCCAGCGAGCGGCAGGCCGGAACCATGCCCCTGGCCGAGAGGATGCCGCAGGTCGGCTTGGTCCCGACCAGGCCGTTCAACGCCGCCGGCACGCGCCCGGAGCCGGCGGTGTCGGTGCCCAGCGCGAACGCGCACAGCCCCAGCGCCAGCGCCACCGCCGAGCCGGAGCTGGAGCCGCCGGAGATGTACTCCGGCAGCACCGCGTTGCGGCACTCGCCGTACGGCGAGCGGGTGCCGTTGAGGCCGGTGGCGAACTGGTCCAGGTTGGTCTTGCCGAGCGGGATCGCGCCCAGTTCGAGCAGCCGCTGTACCACCGTCGCCGACTGCGCGGGTAGGTAGGCGAAGTCGGGGCAGCCGGCGGTGGTCGGCACCGCGGCCAGGTCGATGTTGTCCTTGATCGCGAACGGCAGGCCGTACAGCGGCAGGCTCGCCGGATCGGCGCCGTCGAGCCGGGCCAGGTACGGCTCCAGCTCGGCCTGATCGAGCAGGTGGATGAAGAGCCGGTACTCGCCGTCGAGTTGCGCGGCGCGTTCGCGCAGCTCGGCGATCAGCCGGCGCGGGGTGGTCCGGGCCTCGGCGTAGGCGCCGCGCAGCGCGGCGAAGGTGAGCGGTGCCGTCATTCGCTCACCTGTCCCAGACCAGCAGTTCGACCGGGGTCGGGTCCCAACCGTTGCACGGGTTGTTGAGCTGCGGGCAGTTGGAGATCAGCACGATCACGTCCTGGCGCGCGACCAGCTCGACGTACTTGCCCGGCGCCGACACGCCGTCCTCGAACGACAGCCCGCCCTCGGCGGTCACCGGCACGTTCATGAAGAAGTTGATGTTGGCAGCGAGATCGGCCTTGCTGAAGCGCTCGTCGTCGGCGATGGCCTGCAGGAAGCTGTCGCGGCAGGCGTGCATGTGCCGCTTGTCGAGCGCGTAGCGCACCATGTTCGACTCCTGCGCGCAGGCGCCGCCGAGGGTGTCGTGGCGACCGCAGGTGTCGGCGACGATCTCCAGCAGCGGGTTGCCCTCGCTGGAATACAGCACCGTGCCAGTGCTCAGGTAGACACGGCGCTGTCTGACGAGGGTGCGCTGGGCGTCGTAGCGCTCGCGCGGGTCGGCGGCACTGTAGAACAGCGTGTCCACCGCCTGGTTGCCCTGTAGGTCGAGGATGCGCAGCACCTGGCCCCGGCGCAGCGTACCCATGTACGGCTCACCGGCGGGCACCACCCGGCGCAGCACCGCGTCTTCGGCGCGGCGCGGGCTCTCGGTCAATACGCCCTCGGTCAATTGGCTCATCGCGGGGTCCTCACAGGTAGAGACGTTCGGTCAGTTCGAAGGCGCGGCCGTTCTCCGGGCGCGAGGTGCGGCAGGCCTCGACCAGCGGCGCCAGCGCCGGGTCGCGGCGCAGCTCCAGCAGCAGCGTGCGCGGGCGGTACGCCGGTTCCGGGTCCATCGGGTGCTGCACCGAGGCCAGCACCAGCAGGGTGTCCATCGGCGCGTACAGCTCGACGCTGTCGCCGGCCTTGGCGTTGCCCGCGACGAAGCGCAGGTTGCCGGCGGCGTCGCTGGCGACGCGGCTGAACAGGTTGAGGTTCATCACTAGATCGGCGCGGCCCAGGCCCCACTTGCCCAGCTCGATCAGCAGGCTGTCGCGGCCATTGCGGTGGAAGTCGTTGCGCAGCTGCTGGTAGCTGCCCTCGCCGTACTTCTCGCGCACGTCGGCGGCGGTGCTGACGCCGCCGATCGCATCGTGCCAGCCGACGTCGTCGCGCACGATCGCCAGCAGCACCCGGCCCATGTCCGAGTACAGGCAGTGGCCTGCGGTCAGCCTGGCGGTGTGCTGGGCCTTGAGCGAATCGGGCAGGTTCAGCCGCTCGCTCTTCTCGTGCGCGTTGAACGCCAGTAACGCGATGTTGGCACCGCCTTCCAGGTCGGTCAGGCGCAGCGACTGGCCGCGCTTGAGCACGATCGACCAGTGGCCGCCGCCAGGCAGCGGCTCGGACAGCAGGGGGGAGGTTTCGTTCACGAGGCGGTCTCCTGAGTCGGGGAGGGCGGGCTTTTATCTGGCGCGTGCCTGTCCGGCGCGTCGGTGCTGTTGCGGCGGCTGGCCTCGGCCCACACGTCCGGCTTCAGCGCGGCGCAGTTGCCCTGCGGCCGCTCGCCGGCGAACAGCCGGGCGACGAACGGGATCGAGTCGCGCAGCGAAGCGTTCACCGCCGAGGCGTGGGTTTCACCCGGATAGAGCTGCCACTGCACCGCGCTGCCTGCGTGGCACATGCCTGACACCAGGTTGTACTGCTGCGCCGGCTCGGCCAGCACGTCCTTCAGCCCGGTGACGGTCATCACCGGCGTGGACAGCCGCGGCGAGGGGAATTCGCTGCGCTTGCCGGCCTCGTCCTCCAGCGCGGCGACCGACGTGCGGTAGAGGGTGCGCATGTTGACCCCGTGCGCGGCGGCGGCGTCGATCGCGGCGTGGAAGCAGCCCTGCAACGCGGCCTGCTTGACCGGCTGCCCGGCCGCGCTGATGTACTGGTCCGGGTCGATCTCCGGGTGCAGCGCGCGCACCGTGCCGAGCAGGTACAGCGTCGCGAACGCGGCTTCCTCGGTGTCGTCGTAGTTCCAGGTTTCCGGCAACGGCAGCTGATCGGCGCCCCCCGCATCGCGCAGCTTCGGCACCAGCCCCATCGCGACGGTGCCGCGGTAGTCCAGTTCCGGCGCATAGGTCGGCGCCAGCAGCCCGGCGGCGAGCGCGGCGCCGGAGCCCTGCGACTGGCCGGTGGCGATCACGCGGTTGGCCAGCAGCTTCGGGTGCGCGGCCAGCACGGCGCGCACCGCGTCCAGGGTGCCGTAGCCTTCCGGTTCGGGGATCAGGTACGGGTGCGGGCCGGGCGTGCCCAGACCCTGGTAGTCGCTGGCGACCACCGCGTAG
Organism: Pseudoxanthomonas sp.; assembly: GCA_047606785.1. Lineage (GTDB taxonomy): Bacteria > Pseudomonadota > Gammaproteobacteria > Xanthomonadales > Xanthomonadaceae > Pseudoxanthomonas_A. The sequence continues at coordinate 9,044 of JASGEB010000027.1, read as the reverse complement.
CCCTGTTTGAGCCAGGCGTCCATGTAGCGCTGGCGATCGGGCGCGTTGCCGCCCCACGACGGCGCGCAGACGTCGGCGATGCCGACCGTGCCGTGCGCCCAGGCCACGATCGGCCAGCCGCCGGCCGGCGGCTCGCCCTTGGGAAGGTACAGCGCGCCGGAGACGACGATGCGCCCGCGCTCGCGCATGCCGTCGGTGGAACTGTAGAGGATGCGCAGCGCACGCGAGGCATCGGCCAGCAGCGGCTCCAGCGGCAGGTTCTGCTCGCGCAGCATCACCCCGGGGCGCGCCGGCAGCGCGGCGTTCCAGCGATAGAAGTCCGAGACGCCGCCGTCGCCGAACTGGTGCGGGTCACGGCCGCCCGGCGCGGCAGCGGCGAGCCCGGCCGCGGCGGTCAGCATCATCGCGAGGAATGGTCTTTTCACTGCGGTCCTGCCTTTCGTGGAACAGAGTTTTGCCCTGCGGGCTGGCCCGGGCCAGCCCGCCATCGATTCACCGTGTTCTTGTTCGTCATTCCCGCGCAGGCGGGGACGACGACGATCCCGCTACCCGTCCTGCACCGCCCGCTGCCGCGCTTCATAGATCATGCTCAAGGTGATCTTGCTGACCTCGGCCTTGCTCGCCTCGATGTGCGAGCGCAGCAGCATCTGCGCCTGCTCGCCGCGCCGGCGCAGGATCGCGCGCAGGATCTGCGCATGCTCGTTGTAGGTGGCCTCGACCCGTTCGGCCTTGGTGAAATCCAGCTTGCGCACGATGCGGATGCGCTCGGTGATGTCGTGGTGGATGCGCGCCATCTCGGCGTTGCCGGTGGCCTCCACCAGGGTCTCGTGGAAGCGCTCGTCCAGCCGCGACACCTGCGGCCCGTGCTGCAGCCGGTCGGCCACCGGCACCAGCCAGAACTGCTTCAGTTCCTGCAGCTGCGGCGGCTGCTCGGGCATGTCGCACAGCTGCCGCACCGCGGCCAGCTCCAGCACGATGCGCACGTCGTACAGGTTCTCCAGCGCCTTGAAGTCGAGCGGCCGGATCAGCCAGCCGTTGCGGAACTGCACCTCGACGTAGCCGTCGCGCTGCAGCCGCAGCAGCGCCTCGCGCACCGGTGTGCGGCTGGAGGACATGCGCTCGGCCAGCTCGCTCTCGGTGTAGCGGTCGCCCGGCAGCAGCCGGAACTCGGAGATGTCCTGCTTGATCCGGGCATAGATCTTGTCGGCGAGGTTGTCGTCGCGGACCGGACGGCGCTTGCCTTCGATGCTTTCAACCGACTTGTTCAAGCGTAGCTCCCGTTTCCCGAGGATTCCCGTCCACCACCGCGTGCCCGCCGCGGATCCGCGCCAGTTCCAGCGGCAGGCGGCGGACCGCATAGAGGATGCAGGCCACCCCGGCCAGCGTCCCGACCTGGCTGGACAGGATCGCATGGCGCAGCGCGGCCTCGCCGTAGGCCGACTTCAGCAGATCGCTGACCAGCCCGACCCAGAACGAGCCGGCGCCGGTGCCGATGATGTTCAGGAACAGCAGCATCACCGCCGTGCCCAGTCCGCGCAAGCGCGGCGGCAGCAGCAGCTGGCCGAGCGCCATCAGCGGCGCGGTGTAGGAGGAGGTGCCGAGGATGGCAAGGAAGTAGCTCACGTACAGCATAACGCCGTGGCCGTGGTACAGGAACAGCCACTCCAGCGGCACGATCGCGACGATCCCGAGCAGCGGCAGCCACAGGTACCAGCGCTCGTCGCGGCGGCCGAGGCAATCGGCCAGGATGCCGGCCAGCAGGGTGCCGAGGATACCGGCGCTGCCCTCGACCATGCCGCTCAGCGCGCCGACCTGCGCGGTGCCCATGCCGAGCGTGCGCACCAGATAGGCCGAGGTCCACATCTCGAAGCCGCTGCCGCCGAAGGACGCCAGCGCCAGCCCCAGCGTGGTCGCCGCGAACGCGCGCCGCCGCCACATCAGCGCCAGCGCCTCGCGCCAGCCGTAGCCGGTCTCGGCGGCGGCGCCGTCCTGCTGGCCGCGGCGCGGCTCGCGGATGCCGGCCAGCACCGCCAGCGCCAGCAGCAGGCCCGGCGCGCTCATCACCAGGAAGGTGGTGCGCCAGCCGTAGTGCTCGTTGAGCCAGCCGCCGGCCGCCAGTCCGATCCAGATGCCGAAGGAGATGCCCAGGCTGTAGATCGCGATCGCGGTGCCGCGCCGGTGCGCCGGGAAGTAGTCCGAGATCAGCGAGTACGCCGGCGGCGTGCAGCCGGAGGCGCATACCGCCACGCTGGCGCGCGCCGCCGCCAGCCCGAAGAAGCCGCGCGCCAGCCCGGAGAGCATCGTGAACGCGCTCCAGCCGGCCACCGCCAGCGCGATCAGGCGCTTGCGCGAGGCGTGGTCGGCCAGGCGGCCGATGCCAAGCCCGGCGATCGAGTAGACCAGCGCGTAGGCAAAGCCGATCAGCAGCCCCATCGAGGTGTCGGAGATACCCAGGTCGGTGCTGATCGGCTCGATCAGGATGATCAGCAGGTAGCGGTCCACCCAGTTGAAGGCGTAGACCGCGGTCAGCAGCGTCAGCACGAACCAGGCATAGCCGCCCGCGCGCGCCATCGGCGATGTCCCGGCGCGCGCCATCAGCGCGCGCCGTACTGCGCGAATGCCTCCAGCACGTAGGCCGTGCTGCGGCGCGCGCCGTGCTGCAGGTATTCCATCGCCACCAGCGAGGCGGCGTGCGCCGGCACGTTGGAGCCGGCGACCGCATCCTCGACCACCCGGCAGTGGTAGTCGTGCTGGTGGCCGTCGACGAAGGTGTAGTGCACGCACACGTCGGTGAAGCCGCCGACCATGATCAGCGTCTGCGCCTTCAGCCCCTTCAGCAGGATCTCCAGCTCGGTGCCGAAGAAGCACGAGTAGCGGCGCTTGCGGATGAAATAGTCGTCCGCGCGCATGCCGACCTCGGCCGCGACCGGGGTGCCCGGATCGCCCTCCAGGCAGTGCACGTGCTCGTCGCCGTCCAGTTCGCGGCCGAAGTCGATCATGCTGCGGCGATGCTCTTCCTGGAAGAACACGATCGGGATGCCCGCCGCGCGCGCGGCCTGCACGATCGGCGGGATGTTGTTGAAGTACTCCACGAAGCCGGGCATGCGCCAGTCTCGACCCTCCTTCTTCGGCGGGGAATAGGCACCCTGCTGGGCGTCGATCACCAGCAGCACCGGCTGGCCGACGATGAAGGGGATAGGCTGTTTGTCTGACATGCGTGCGGGTTCCAGCTTACGGGAGCGGTGGTCAGAAGTAGTTCCAGGTGAAGCGCAGGCCGTAGGTGCGCGGCTCGCCCCACACCACCTGCTGGGTGTTGGTGTAGACCTCGCTGGCGTACAGCCAGTATTTCTTGTCGGTCACGTTCTTGCCAAACAGCTCGACCCGATAGGCGCCGCCCGGCGAGTTCCAGGCGATGTTGAAGTCCACCAGCGCGTACGACGGGCTCTGCGCGGTGACCTGGTTGAAGACGGTGAAGTAGTGGCTGTCCTTCCAGCGGTAGTCGGCGTGCCAGTCGATCGAGCCGTAGCGCCGCAGTTGCTGGTTGTAGGTCAGGCCGAGACTGACGTTCTTGCCGGACATCGGCAACTCGTTGCCGTACAGGTCCACGTAGTCGCCGCCGACGGTCTTGGCGGTGGCGTGGCTCTTGATCTCGCTGTGGGTGACGCCGAAGCCGAGCGTGGCGGTCAGACCCTCGAACAGCAGCGCCTGGATGTCGGTCTCGCCGCCCCAGACCTCGATCTTGTCGAGGTTGCGCATCACCGAGGTGCCCTTGCCCGCGTCGTCGTCGTAGACGTACAGCGAGGTCTGCATGTCCTTGAAGTCGTAGTAGAACAGCGAGGCGTTGACGCGCAGCCGGCGGTCCCACAGGTCGCTCTTGAAGCCCAGCTCATAGGAGGTCAGCACCTCGGGCTTGAGCGGCTTGAGCTGGTCCAGCGAGGTGCCGGTGTAGAGGTTGCCGTAGATCCACTGGGTGTTGACGTCGCGGCTGCGGTAGGCGGTGGAAACCGAACCGTAGGCCATGAAGTCGCGGTTCGGCTGCCACTGGAGCACCGCCTTCGGATCGAAGTGGCTGCCGCTGAAGCTGACCTTGGCGTTGCTGATCGTACTGGTGGTGTAGTCGCCGGACCGGCTGAAAGTGACGTCGCGCTTCTCGTAGGAATAGCGCCCCCCGAGGATCACCTTCCACTGCTCGGCGAACGGCACCTCCAGGTTGGCGAACAACGCGTACGAGTCGGTCTTCTTGTTGGAGGAATCGTAGTAGTCGCTGACCGGGATCAGTGCCGTGGTCATGTCGCGGTCGTCGTGGTAGTAGAACGCCCCGAGCAGCCAGTTGGCCCGGCCCCAGTCGCCGCTGGCGCGCAATTCCTGCGAGAAGGTCTTGGTGTTGGCGGTCAGGCGGTCTTCCATGCCGTAGCCGATGTCGCCGTCCAGGTCCTCGACGATCTCCTTGTGGCCCTGGCTGTAGCCAGTGATCGAGGTGAACTCCCAGCCAGCCATCTGGCGCTTGAGGGTGGCGGCGAAGTCGCGGTTCTGGATCGCGTTGCGCGGCGACCAGACGTTGCCGGGGATGTCGGCGCCGTACCACCTGGTCGGTGAGAAACTACCGTAGAGCTTGTTGGCCGAGAGCGTCGAGCCGTCGTAGATGCCGACGCAGTTGCCGCCGGCCAGCTGGCCGAGCGAGCAGGCCGCGCCGGTGTCCGGGTCGAGCGTGCCGTTGATGCCGTAGGCCTGCGCGCCCTGGTCGACCCGGAAGTAGTCCGCACGCAGTTCCAGCGAGGTGGTGTCGCTGACGTCGATGTCGAGGATGCCGCGCACCGCCTGGGTGTCGATGTCGTTGGCCTTGGCGCCGCCCAGCTCGCTGTTCACGTAGCCGTCGCGCTTGTGCACCTGCGCCGCCAGGCGGCCGCGCACGTGCTCGCTGATCGGGCCGCTGATGAAGCCCTCGGTCAGGCGGTTGTTCCAGGTGCCCACTTCCTGCGACAGCGAGGCCTCCAGGTGGTCGGTCGGCTTGTTGGTGATCACGTTGACCAGGCCGCCGGTGGTGTTGCGGCCGTACAGCGTGCCCTGCGGGCCCTTGGCGACCTCCACCCGCTCCACGTCGAACAGCTGCAATGCCTGGCCGAACGCCGAGCTGACGTAGACCTCGTCGGCGTACATCGCCACCGGCGGCTCGAAGCCGTCGCCGAACTGCTTGGTCAGGCAGATCCCGCGGAAGCAGAACGAGGGGTTCTGCGACTCGCCGAAGAACGAGAAGAAGTCGGCGTTGGGGACGTGGGTGACGATGTCGCTGGCGCGGGTCGCGCCCATCTGCTTGATCTGCTCGGCGCTGAAGGCGCTGACCGCAGCCGGGGTTTCCTGCAGGGTCTGCGCGTGCTTCTGCACGGTCACGGTGATGGTGTCGAGCTGGGTCGCCGCCGAACCGCCCTGTGCCGGGTCGGTCTGGGCCTGCTCGGTCTCGGCGGCCATGACGGGATGCGCCAGGGTCAGCGCGAAGTACGCCGGGATGCAGCCCAGACGCATGAAATGGTTGAGGGCGGGCCTACGCATGTCTGGAAATCCGATGGGGAGGGAGGAGACACGGCTACTTCCACTCAATCTTGTATACAAGATTGAGTGGAAGTAGATATACCCTCGCTCATCCATGCTGTCAAGTTTCCGCGAAGGAAGCCGCGGGCCCCTTGCGGGGAGCAGCTTTGGAGCGGTTCGAGGCGCAGCGAGGCGCTGACCCCCGCCTGCGTGGGAGCCATAACAGGAGCAATGCGTCGCCGTCGAGAAGGGGCGCTCTCCCCTTGGAATCTTCCGGTCGTCGCCCCCGCCAGGCGAGGGCCCAGTGCCTTCCGCTCAGCGCCCCCAGGATGCCGCCAGCCGCCGCAGCCCCTCCTCGATGCTCACCGCCGGTACGTAGCCGAAGTCGCGCCGCGCCGGTTCCATCGAGTACCAGTGCGGCGTGCACAGCTGCTCGGCCAGGAAGCGGGTCAGCGGCGGCTCGCCGCGCAGCGGCAGCACCGTCCACAGCGCCTCGCACGCCGCGCCAATGCGGTAGGCGGCCTTGAACGACAGTTGCTTGTCCACCGCCGGCGCGCCGGCCGCGGCCAGCAGCGCATTCAGCAGCTCGCGCATCGGCCAGGGTTCGCCGTTGGAGATGAAATAGGCCTTGCCGGCGCAGGCCGCGCCCGGCGCCAGGTGGTCGAAGGCGTCGAAGTGCGCCTGCGCGGCGTTGTCGATGTAGGTGGTGTCGACCTTGTTGCTGCCGTCGCCGACCAAGCGCAGGCGCCCGGCCCGGGCCCGCTGCACCAGCCGCGGCAGGATCTGCTGATCGCCGGGGCCCCAGATCAGCCGCGGGCGCAGGGCCACGGTGGCCAGCGCGGCGTCGTTGGCGGCCAGCACCTCGCGCTCGGCGATCGCCTTGGTGGCCGCGTAGGGCGCGCGGAAGTCTTCGCCATAAGGCACCTCGTCAGCGCTCAGCCCTTCGACCGGATGGGTGGCACGGTGGGTCACGCTGGGCGTGGAGGTGTACACCAGCCGGCCCACGCCGTGGCGACGGCAGGCCTCGAGCACGTGCCGCGTGCCCAGCACGTTGGCGTCGAAATAGCTTTTGTCGCTGCCCCAGGCCCCGGCCTTGGCGGCGTTGTGGAACACCGCGTCCCTGCCGGCCACCGCATGCGCCACCGCGCCGGCGTCGGCCAGGTCGCCGCGGATCTGGCCCACCCCCAGCGCCGCCAGCGCCGGCGAATGGCTGCGCTGGAAGCTGACCACCTCGTGCCCGCGCGCGACCAGCCCGCGGCACAGCGCCAGCCCGAGGAACCCGGCGCCGCCGGTGACCAGGATCTTCATCGACGCGTCCTCAATTGCTCCTGCGCCCATGCCGCCAGCTTCTCCCGCCCGATCTTGGCGTTGTGGCGGATGTCGACCGGGAAGCCGGGATGGCATACGAAGGTGTCGATGCGCGCGGTGCCGGGGTGGTGCGCGCCGAGCGCGCGCAGCTCCTCGACCACGCGGGCGAAGTCGTCCACCGCCGCGTCCGCCCGCAGCTCCACGCACAGCACCGGCCGCTGCGCGCCGGCCGCGCCGACACCCACCAGCGCCGTGCGCCGCACCGCCGGGTGGGTGTTGAACACCGGCTCGACCTGCTCGGTGAACAGCGCGCCGTCGGCGGTTTCCACCCGCTGGCTCTTGCGCCCACAGAACCACAGCCGGCCTTCGCCGTCGAACCAGCCCACATCGCCCATGCGATGGACGATGCGCTCGCCGCCCGCGGACAGAAGCTCGCGGATCTTGGCCGAGGCGGTGGCCGCCTCGCGGTTGAAGTAACTGTCGGTGGCGGAGGGGCCGGCGACGGTGATCTCGCCCACCTCGCCGGCCGGCAGTTCGCGCACGCCGGACCAGTCGGCGATGGGCTCGTCGGTGATGGCGATGATGCGCACTTCGTTGGGCGCCACCGGCCGGCCCACACAGGTGCCGGCGCCGGCTTCGGTGGCCGCGCGCGTGGCCTCCAGCTCGCGGCCTTCGATCACCGCCACCGGCAGGCATTCGGTGGCGCCGTAGGGCGTCCACAACTGCGCGCCGTCGGGCAGCAGCGCGCGCATCTTCTCCACCACTTCGGCCGGCACCGGCGCGCCGGCGGAGGTCACCCGGGTCACCGTCGGCAGCGGCCGGCCGTGCTCGGCCAGCACCCGCATCAGCGCCGGCGAGCCGAACAGCTGGGTCACGCCGAAGCGGGCGATGGCGTCGTGCAGGCGGCGCGGATCGGCCCGCGCCGGACGGGTCGGGTCCATGTCCGGGATCACGCTGGTCAGGCCCAGCGCCGGGTCGAACAGCGCGAACGGCGGGAAGGTCGGCAGGTCCACCCCGCCGGCGTGCATGCCGAAGGCCTCGCGCAGCATCTGCACCTGGGCGACGAAGTGGCGGTGCCGGTACACCACGCCCTTGGGCACGCCGGTGGAGCCGCTGGTGAACAGGATCGCCGCCACTTCGTCTGGCTGCGTCGTCGCCAGCTGCGGCCCGGCGCCGGCGCCATCGCGCTCGACCCGCGCCAGCGTCGTGCCGCCCCAGCCCCAGCGCCGGCCGGCGGTGACCAGCGTCCGTGCCGACTTCGCCCAGCCCAGCAGCCGGCGCGCGGCCTGCGCCAGCGGGATGCCGACGAAGGCCTGCGGCTGTGCCTCGTCCAGGCATTGCTTCAACGCGCGCCGGTCGATGCCGGGGTCGACCAGCACCGGCACCGCGCCGGCCTTGAACAGGGCGAACATCAGCAGGAAGAACTCCGGCGAGGGCCGTACCATCACCACCGTGCGGGTGCCGCGGCCAACGCCGTGGCGGGCCAGGCCGGCGGCGATGGCGTCGCTGCGCGCATCCAGCTGGGCGCAGGTCAGGGTGACGTCGTAGCCGGCCATGCCGTTGCCCGGCGCGCGCCGGCCTGGGCAGCGCAGCGCCACCTGGCCGGGCCGCTCGCGCGCCAGCCGCGGCAGCGCCGCGGCGATGTTGCAGACTTCGCTCATCCGGCGATTATCGGCGAAGCGGCCCGGATGCCCGCCCCGCCGGGCTTGCATGGCGGCCGGGCTGCGCCAGAATGCGCCCCCCGCCCGCCGTCACCTTCGGCCGACCATGCCACACCCCTGCCTAACCTGCGGCGCCTGCTGCGCCTTCTATCGGGTGAGCTTCCACTGGAGCGAGGCCGAGCCGGCCCTGGGTGGGCGGGTGCCGATCGAACTGACCGAGACCCTGCGCAGCCACGAGCGCGCCATGCGCGGCACCTCGCAAGCGAACCCGCGCTGCATCGCTCTGGACGCCGACATCGGCAAGTACAGCCGCTGCACCATCCACGACCGCCGCCCCTCGGTGTGCGCGCAGGTGCCGGCCTCGCTGGAGTTCGGCCAGCGCAGCGCGCAATGCGACAAGGCGCGGCTGGCGCACGGTCTGCCACTGCTGGCGCCGGCCGATTGGCAAGGCGTGGACGAGGCGCAGAAAAATCCCCTGCCAACATCGTAGGAGCGCACCGCAGGGGCGCGATGGGCTTTCTCGGGAAAGCCCATCGCGCCCCTGCGGTG